>JADJCV010000004.1:2608638-2918923 GCA_016703025.1 Candidatus Avedoeria danica | reverse complement strand
AGCGGCATGTCCAGGATGGCCTGAGCCTGATCTCGCTGAGCTTGAAGCGCTGCATCAAACGCTCAAGGGGGCGAAGTTCGTATTCTCGGCACTGCGGCGAATGATCCGGATGACTCCCTGTCCAGATTGGCCAGGGCGATGGAGCAGGCCTCGGCGGGATGTGGGCGGCGTTCTCGCCCGCCTGTAATGTATTCCGAACGGCGGCGGATCGATTTCGCGACGGTGCTCGATGAACAGTTGCAGCATGCGCTTGAGCGGAGAGGAGCCGCAGGCTCGCCGTCGACCAGGCCAGGTTGTTGAACCCGTAGGTTTGGCGCATTGGCGTCAGCCGGTATAGCTCTTCCAGCAGGTCTTTGGCTCCACCCTGCGCCAGCAGCTCGACGACGATACGCATAATACCTTTGCCGGTCGGACTCGTCTCTCAGGTCACCGATGCCTTCCAACCGTCCGTCGCGCACCAACTCGGCGATGCGCCTGACCACACGTCCATTGTTCGTCTGCAGGGGCAGCTCGGTGAGACCAGGCGGCTGCGGCTGCGGCCACGTCTCGACGCACTTTGGCCTGACGGTGAGCTTGATCCGCCGCTGCCGTAGGCGGTGAAGAGATCCTGCCGACCCTCTTTGCTGTCACGATAGTGAAGACAATGCCGCCTGTGGCGAAATCGGGTCCTTTGATGAAGTACAGTGATGTTCGAGTGATCTCTTCGACCGCCAGTGGTCGATGACGAACGTCAAAGCATCCACCACCTCACCCAGATTGTGAGAGGGGATGTTAACGCCGCGCCCACGGCGATGCCCGAAGAGCCGTTCACGAGCAGTGTTCGGGAACGCCGCCGGCAGCACCAACGGTTCTACGAGCGTCGTCATCGAAGTTCTCGATGTCCACTGTGTCGGCGTCGATGTCCTGGAGGATCGTCTCGCCGAGGGCCGACAGCTTCGCTTCGGTGTATCGCATGGCAGCGGCGCCGTCGCCGTCGATCGAGCCGAAGTTGCCCTGCCCGTCCAGCGGGGCATGGCGCATCGTGAAGTCCTTGCGCCAGCCGCACGAGCGCGCCGTACACCGCCTGGTCGCCGTGCGGGTGGTACTTGCCGAGGACCTCGCCGACGATGCGGGCGCGCATTGTTGGGTGCGGTCCGCGCGCAGGCCCATGTCGTGCATCGCATACAAGAATCCGCCGCTGGACGGGTTTCAGGCCGTCGCGGACGTCCGCAGGTCGCGGTCTTCGGTCGTCTTGGCGGCGTACAGGCGGTAGGCGCGGTCGAGCTTGGCGTGAAGTCCAGCGTCTGGATGTCGACTGGGCGCACGTCGTCGGGGGGGTCATCGATCAGCCTTCCTCATCGATCAGCCTTCGCCGGCGAACTCGGCGAACCCGGTGAACTCGACGTCGTCGGCGCCCCGGCGACGAGTTCCTCCGCCAGCTCGTCGAACGTCGCCTGCCGTCCCAGATCGCCATCAGCCGCGCCTTGCGGGGCCGACTTGCGCCCATCCAGAGCTGGGACCATCTGGTTCGCCTGGGGGCGTCCTCGACGGTCACGCGGAAGAGGTTGCGGTTGGCGAAGGGAGTCGGGCCGCCTTCCGTCTCGGGCAGGCTGAAGACCGTTTCCTTCAGCTGGCTCGGGTTCATCTCGCCCAGGCCCTTGTAGCGCTGGACGCTCGTGCCCCGCTTGCCAAAGCGGGCGATGACCTGGTCGCGCCCCCTCCCGTGTAGGCGTACTGCTCCGCTTGCCCTTGCTGACCTGGTAGAGCGGGCGCGCGGGCCACGTACAGCCGGCCGGCGTCGATCATCGGGCGCATGAAGCGCCAGAAGAGCGTGAGCAGGAGCGTCGTTATGTGTAGGCCGTCGACGTCGGCGTCGACGAAGATCGCGATGCCGGCGTAGCGCATGTCCTCCACCTGAAAGTCGCGCGCGATCCCGCCGCCGACGGCCGAGACGACGGACTTGATCTCGGCGTTGGATAGGGCGCGGTTCAAGCGGGCGCGTTCGGTGTTGAGGATCTTCCCGCGCAGCGGAAGAATCGGGTGAAACCCGTTGTTGTGCGCCTGCTTGCAGCTCCCGCCGGCCGAGTCGCCCTCCCGACGATGAGAGCAGGGTCCGGCGCCGTTTCGGCGTTCGGCGACGTCCGCCAGGTGCCGGGCAGGCCGCTCCGTCCACGGCATCCGGGATGTTTTGCGCATGACCAGGCTGCGCCTGGCGGCGGGTTGCTCTCGCGGGCGCGGGAGGCGGGCCAGGCAGCGGTCGGACCATCTGCCGAGGGCCGAGTCGGACCGGAAGATCTCGAGGAGTTGCTCGTACGCTAAGTTGAGCACCTGGCCGTGGGACGGGTCCCGCGCTGAGCTGGGTCTCGTCTGCGAAGTGAACTCGGGCTCGGGCATCATCACGGACAGCGCGACGGTCAATCCGGCCGTCGTGTCGCGGTCCGTGATGTCGTCGTCGCCCTTGATCAGCTTTTTCTCCCGGCCGAAGACGCCGGATGTCGCCTTGTCAGCGCCGCGCGGAAGCCCGATACGTGCGTCCCGCCGTCCGGAGTCGGGATCGTGCTTTTTTCGACGAAACTGAGGATTTCCTCGTCGTCGTCCGTGTGGTACTGGAACGCCGTCGACGGCGACGCTGCTCGGTCTTGCCGTGGATCCGGTCCCGGGGCCGGATGGATGACCTTGCGGCTCGTTCAGGTGGCCGATGAGCCCGGCAGCCCGCCCTCGTGGTAATTTCGCGCCGGCGTCTCCGGTCCGCGCAGGTCGGTGAGGGTGAGGCGCCGTGAGGCCGGGGATGAGGTAGGCGGCGATGCGCAGCCGGTGGGCGATCGCGCGAAGTCGAAGCCCGTGACCTCGAGGAACTCAGCTGAAGGAACGTGATCGTCGTCCCGGTGCCGAGCTTGCGATCGGCCATCTTCTTCGCCGCCGTCGCCGCGTCGGCCGACCCCACGACGCCGACGGCCTTGCGGCCCTCGGATCGAGGATCTCGACCGTCGACTTGACGTACCCATGCTCGTAAGCGCCGCCGATAGATTCCCCTGACGCCGTCCTGCCGGACCTCGACGACGAGCCACGCCGACAGCGCGTTCGTCGCCTTGATCCCGACGCCGTGCAGCCCGCCGGACGCTGTAGCTGTCCTGGCTTGAACTTGCCGCCCGTGTGGAGCTTCGGGGAACGCCATCTCCAACGCCGACAGCCCGCTGGTCCGGATGGATCGCCGTCGGCACGCTTTTCGCGCCCGTCGTCCACGACCGTGGCGCTGCTGTCCGCGTTCAGCGTGACGTCGATCCGCGAGCAGTGCCCGCCCATCGCCCGTTGATGCTGTTGTCGACGATCTCGACCAACAAGTGCCCGAGGTTGCTCCGGAAGCGATGTACATCCCGGGCCGCTTTTGGCTGGTCTTCGGGGAAGCTAAGGCCGGTGATGGTTGATTGATGCCGTAAAGTCGGCCCCGTCGGTTCGGCTCCGCAGACGGCGCGGCGCGGCGCGGGTTGGCGGGCGGCGGCGGTGCGGCGCCGTCGGCGATGTCGACGGGCAGGCCGACGGCCGCGGGATCGCCATCGGAAGCCGGCTTGGTCGCCTCACCACGCATGCCATCGAGGTCGAGCAAGGGCTGGGCGATCGTCAGTGGCGGTCTCCGGGCGTGGGCGATGACCGGCCGACTTTCGGCCGAGCGGGATTATACGCATCGAAGAATAGAACATTTGATCGACGAGCGCAATTAGCCGCCCCCGCCGACCGACCACCCCGGCCCGCGCGGTGCTAGCCCTTCGTGGTGACGCCCGTCGCCGCAGCCGCACCGTCGCTGCAGCAGCAGCCACAGCCGCCGCCGCCGCAACACCCGCCGCCGCAGTACCTTTGACCCTCTCTCGCAACACCCCAACCGTCGTCCGATCCTCGCTCTGCGAACCCGTCGTCGTTCATGCGATCCTCCTCGGACTCGTGGCCGGTCGCGCTCGCGATCCGGCTTCGCTTGGGGGGGCCATGGCGAATCTTCGCCACGACCGACCGATCGACCGTCATCGATGAGTTGGCTGAAAAAGGGTTGCGGTCACATCCGCGCTCAGCCGCCCGCGGCGACGATCGGCGCCGACGTCGACACGGGCCGCGGTCCTCGCAGCACGCGTCCACGGTCGCCGCGGCGGCCGTCTGCGGCGCGAATGACGTCAGCACCTGGCCGCAGTAGGACCGCGACGCGCTCTTGGTCCAGCGCGTAGAACGTGTTGCCGACCATCCCGCCGCAGCCGCACCAGGCCCGCGTCCCGCAGCAACGCCAGGTGGTGCGCGACCGTCGGTTGCGGCCACGTCGCCGCCCAGTGAGTCGACGATCGCCGACCGAGCGCACGCAGCAGCATCAGTCATGATACGCCGCCGCGTCGTCGGCGAGGATCTTGGCGAACGAGACGGCGGTGGGTTGGCTTGTGGTCACGGTGGGTTTCCAAAACCAATACATCGATGATGGTCGAGCGTCGATTATATCGATCATGGTCGGATGTCAATCGTGGCCGATGGGATGGATCTCCCCGGACGGAGGAGGGTTCGCGGCTACGGCGTGCCGCCCTTCACATGCGCATCGGAAGAACGCCATACTGACCGCGCCAGCGCCGTCGAAGGTTCGCGCTGATGTTGTGGTCGTCGCCCGGGTAGCCGAACAGTGTCACGTCGCCGCCGACGGCCTCGATCTGCGTGACGAGCGTCTCCGAGAAGCCGAACGGCACACACGCTGTCAGCCGTGCCGTGGTGAAGTTCGATCGGGCCGGACAGGTCGGCCAAGTAGGTGCCCGCCGACAGCGGTGCCCACGCGGCGGGTTCGCCCGGCTCGCCGCCGAAGCGCGACGAGGTCGGTGCGCCAGCGCCGGCCCGCGGACGACGACGCGCCCAGCCCGCCGGCGGTCGCAGCGGGGTCCGCGTCGGCGCGCCCGGACGGCGCCAGCGCGTGAGGAGAGGTCGGGGTGAAGGGCCACGACGCCGGCCCAGATGACGCCGGCTTTGAAGGCGACCGTCGTGACCGTCGACCGCAGGGTGATCCAGCGCCCATCGAGTGGCCCCACACGCCGATCCGGTCCGGGTCGACGTCGGGGCCGCGCCCTGAGGAGCGGTAAGCCCGTTGCGGACATCGGACGTGTAGCCCTGGTTGCCGTAGCCGCCGGACGGTATCGCCTTCGCTCGCTGGTGGCCGCGGTAGTCGCCTTGAGGACGACATAACCGTTGGTGGGCGAACGCATCCACGTAGGGGCGATGTAGCGCTCGGTCGGCGGTACTGCGCCGGCGGGATGCAGCCGTGGTTGAAGACGATCGCCGGCCAGCCCGTCGGCGGCGGATCGCCCTGCGGCACGGTCAGCAGCGCCTGGATGGCGAGGCCATCCGAGGGGTAGCGTACGACGGTCTGGGTGTAGTTCCCTTCGCGCCGAGCTCGCGCACGACGGTCAGCGGCCCGCCGGGGTGGTCCTTCCGGCGCAGGAAGTCGACCGACAGCTCATGGGCGGCGGCGTTACCGTGGCGGTGGCCGTTGCAGAGGCGATGGGTGTCGCGCTCGCGATGGGCGACGGGGTGGCCGTCGGCGGCGCGGGCGTCCGCGTCGGCCGAGCGGTACAGCCGACGGCCAGCAGCGCGGCGCAGACGGCCAGCGCGAGCGCGGCGGGGCGGCCGGCGGGAGAGGGCACGGGCATCGTCAGCTCCTCGGAGTGGGCGAGGGCGTAACGATAGCGGGTGGGGGGGCGGTGTGACGATCGGTGCGACGGCAGCCGGGGTCGTCGCGGCGCCGTGGATGCTGTCGCTGTCGCTGACACTGTTGCTGACACCAATCCGCGCCAGTTCGGCCCGTTGTCCGACTGCCTGTGGGGCACCCCCTTGTGGGTGCCCCTACATGGGCGTCGCGATGGACGACACGGCCGAAACACGGTGGTTGGGTATGACCCTATCGCAGGCGCAGGCGCAGGCGCAGGGGCAGGGGCAGGGGCAGGCGACAGCGATGGCGCGGCGGTGGGACTCGCCGCGAGGGGGCGAGCGGCCTCAGGGCGTGTCCGCCCCCCGCCCCGCCCACGGCAGCAGCGCCCGCCCGACGTCCCCGCCGCCCGGCGGCCGCACCGTCGCGACAGGCGTCGGCCCGCCTGGCGGCGGCGTCGGCGCCGGGCCGCGCTCGGTGTCGAACGCCACCATCGCCCGATCGTCCTCGTCGAACGACCGCCAGACCTCGACCCGCCGGACGTCGGCCGCGGACCACTGGCCGCGCGATGCGGCGGCGGCGCTCGCGAACCGGCCGGTGGCGTCGGCGGTGAGCGCAAACGTGACGTCCCTTCGCCTGCGCCGAGACGACGCCGCGCGGCAGCATGAAGCGGATGTGGACCGTCGCACCGGCGTCCGTGCGGCCTTCGACCCGCGCAACGGGTGCCAGTCGACGGCCAGCGGCGGGACGGTCAGGCCGCGGATCTCGCCGTCGGCCGTGGCCGCGACCGAATCGCCCGCCTGCAGGCGCACCGCGCTGCCGCCGCCGTCGGCAGCGAGCGTGGCGGTAAAGCGCCCGAGGGCGTCGGCGACGGCGGTGCCGCGGGCGGCGGGGCCGCCGGGGCGGGCGAGCGTCACGGCGACGCGCCGGCCGGCGTCGGCTTCGCCGATGACGCGATCCGTGTCGACGAGGGCCGTGATGCGCAGCGCCCGGCTGAGCCGGAAGTGGCGATGGCCGGCCGCGTCGAGGACGGCGGCTTCGAACGCGGGCGGGCGCGCGGACCCGAGCGAGCTCGGCAGCAGCGGCAACCGAGCGTCGTACGCCCCGCGACCGTCGGCGGTGGCCTGGCTGGCGTAGGCAAACGATGTCCGCTCGATCGGATCGGCGCTTTCGCGGGAGGCGCAACTGCCGGCCGGGTGCTCGATCGAGACGACGGTGCCCGGCGGCGCGTTGCCCGCACCGCGGCCGGCGGCCCGGTCGACCCTGAACGTCAGCACGGGCAGCGTGGCCTCGACCGCCGTGCCGTCGACGACCGCGCGCACGACGTCGCCTGCGGCAGGACGACCGGCTGGCCCGTCGGCACGGCGCAGCGGGATGCGGAAGCGGCCATGGGGGTCCGCGCCGCCGCTGCCTTCCGCCGCCCGGCCGTCGCCGAGCGTGGCCGTGGCGTGCACGACAGCCCACGGCATGGCCTGGCCGCAGACGCTGTCGCCGCCGTGCGGAACGTTGAGGACGGGCGTGGCGACCCAGCGCCAGGCGATCACGCCGTCCGGCACGCGGGCCTGCAGGAGCGCGCCTGCCGGTGGTCAGACCCGTGCGATGGCGTGCCGATGCGGTGAACGCGCCGGTGGCGGCCACTTCGGCGTAGCCGACGTCCCAGTCGGCGCTCGTCAGCGCGAAGCCGGTCGGGCGCTGGACGTCCACGGCGCTGCCGGGCGGTGACGCCCCGACGATCGCGCCGTCGGCCTGGACCCAGCGTGCCGACAGGGCCGGCACGGTGAGGGTCAGCGCCGCGCGGCCGGCGATGCGCTGGACGACGACGTCGCCGGCCATCGGTCGGACGTGTCTGCCTGCCGCGTCGTGCGGATCGACGTCGAAGGTCAGCCCGTCGTCCACGAGCCGGCGTCCCGAAGCGATGGCGCGACCTTGTCGGAGCACCGTCACGTCCACGGGTGCGCCGGCGGCGCCGCGACCCCAGATCCGGCCGACGCTCAGGTCGGCGATCATCGACGGGACGACGACCTGCGCGGTGACGATGTGCGGTCCGACGCGGCCCACGATCTCGCCCCGGTCGTTGTGCTGGAGCGGGACGTCGGCGGGCAGCGGCGTCTCGAACATGCCGTCCGTCCCGGCGCGGACGACCCAGCGCCGCTCGCCCCATCCGTCGCCGGTAAGCGCGACGGTGAACGATGCGTTCGGCGCCACCCGGCCGCGAACCGTCCGGCCCGGCAGATCGACGTATGCCGCCATCGGCGGGACGGTCAGCGAGCTTCGCGAAGCGCCGACCGTGACGGTCACGCGGTCGCCCGGTCGGAGGGCGGTGGGCGCGCCGACGGCGTCGACGAGCGGGACGCGCCATACCGGCCGATCGATCATCGTTGCGTTCGCGTCGTCGGATCGACGTTGCACGACTCCGCGCCCGTTTGCGTCCGTCACCTCGAATTCGACCGCCTGCCCCGACGGCCCGAAGCCCTCGGCCGTCACGGACTGCGCGTCGATCCGGAGCCACGGCCGCGCGAGAACGGCCATCACCGCGTTGCCGTCGGCCCGCTCGGCGGTGACGGCGTACAGGACGAGCCGGTGGGCCGGCAGACGGAAGCCGTCGGGGTTTCGCAGGTCGGTCAGCAGGACCGCGAACGCGCCGTCGGGTGCCGGGCTGAGCGGCAGCGTGGCGCGGTGCAGGAACCGGCTGTCGGCGAGGTCGTCCAGGGGCTGGAGCGGGTCGGGGTCGCCGTCGATGGCCTCGAGGACGGTCAGCGTGCCGCGCGTGCCGACGGGCAGCCGCCCCGTCAGCTGATGGCGGTCGGCGTCGAGCTGCAGCGCCAGGTCCGGCACCGTCCAGACCACGGGCTCGTCGCCCCCGATGGCGACCTCGACGCGTTCGCCCGGGGCGAGGCGGTGCAGCGGCCCCTGCGGCCCGCTCCGCGGGTCGTAGAGCGGGATCGGCCGCGTGCTGCCGGGCAGCGTTCGCTGCCGCGTCCAGCGGCCGAGTTGCGTCCCGTCGCGTGCGGCGATGGTGACGGTCACGGCGTCCGTCGGCCAGACACCGCGCAGCCGCGGCTCACCGAGCACGAGCCGGATCTGCGGCACGTAGCCGCCGCGGCCCCATGTGATGCCGCTTCCGTCGCGCCAAGCGTACGCGTAGCGGCTGCCGCGCGCGGGTCGCCCTGCCGGCAGCGCCCCCTGCCCCCGCGCGTCGAGCACGACGTCGAACCCCGACGGGCCGCCGAGGGCGTCGACCTCGACGAAGCGCACGCGGCCGCTCGGCGGTCCGGTGATCGTCGCCGGCGATGAACCGGCGCCGGGGCGGAATTCGAGCGGCGGGATCGTCGCCGCCGTGTGGGCGAGCGGGAGGAGCCCGCCACTGTGGGACACCGTGAGCCGGTCGCCGGCCGCGATCGGTTCGCCGCAGGACCAGCTGCTCCAAGCGGCACGCCCGATCGTCGTCGCACAGCTCCGCTGGCGCCCGCTGCTGCGGATGTCGATGGCCACGCGCTCGCCGGGCCGGCTGTAGGCGACCGGCTGCCGCAGACCAGCGCCGGCGATGAACTGGAAGGCGGTGCGGTGCAGCACGAACGTGTCGCCCGCCCAGACGCGCTGCACCTCGACGGTGTCGCCCGGCTGGACATCGACCGTGCCGGCGAGCCGGACCTCGGTCGTGCCGTCACCGCCGGCCGTGACGTTGCCGGCCCAGATCGAGCGCCCGGGCTCGCCGGACGAGCGTTGGCCGGTCAGGGCGCCACCGTCGCCCCAACCGTCGTGGCGGACGACGTCCGTGCCGGTCAGCGCCAGGACGTCGCGGTCGAGGATGCGGCGGATGCGGACGGCGAGCGTGGCGCCGGGCGGGCCGTGCAGGGCGATGCGGTCGCCGGGGGCGTCGATCTCGGCGTCGAGGGTGGGCAGCGTGATCGTGGTTGCGTCGCGGGCGTCGACCGAATTGCCGGCATGCAACACCAGCTTGTCGAGTTCTTCGAACGGCCGGTCGTCGTCCGTCCGCTCGGGCGTCGGGTCGGTCCAGGACAGAACGACGCGGCCGGTGCTGTCGGCGAACCCGAAGGCGTTGGAAGTAGAGGCTCTCGCCGGAATACCAGAACGCGCCGACCTCGGCGTACGGTGCCGCGCGCCACTCGACCGTTCCGCTGTCGAGCGTGACGGTGACGGGGGAGCGGGCGGCCTGGGCGGCGTGGACGGCCTGCGCCGGCGTCGTCAAGCCGCGGTGCGACGGGGCGGACGGGGTCATCGCGGCGCCGACGGCAACGGCGGTGAGAGCGAACGCGATGAGGGCGGCCTGGCGTGAGCGGGGCATGCGCGGCGTCCTGGGCGTGGCGTCTGGGGTCGAGGCGTCTACCATATCGGCCGATGGCCGGCAGCTACCATAGTCGGCCTCAGGCCGACGCCGCAAGCCAAGTCGGCCTCAGGCCGACGCCGCAAGCCGAGGAACGTGATGTCGACATCCGCCCAAGCCGCACCCCGCCGCACCGACCGCTTCTGGCTGACCGTCATCGCCATCCTGTCCGTCGTCGTCGTCGGAGCCGTCGCGTTCCTCATCCTCGGTCCGCGTCCGGACGGTGTCGCCGGGCGGCTCGACGTCCGGGCGCTGCCGGCGGTCAACGCCACATTCAACGGCTTGGCGGGCGTGTGCCTGATCGTCGGCTACGTCCTGATCCGCAGCAAGCGGTTCGAGCTCCACCGCCGGGCGATGCTCGCCGCGTTCGGGTGCTCGTCGGCATTCCTCGTGTCCTACGTCGTCTACCACACGTTCAAACCGGCGCCGACGCCGTACGTCGGGCCGTACCGCGGCCTCTACCTGGCGATCCTGCTGAGCCACATCGTCCTGGCGACGCTTATCGTGCCGCTCGCGCTCGTCACGCTCTACCGCGGCTGGACGTGGGACGTGAACCGGCACCGGCGGATCGCCAAGGTGACGCTGCCGATCTGGTTGTACGTCTCTGTGACGGGCGTCGTCATCTATGGGATGCTGTACGGTTGACGCCGTAATTCGGCCCTTGACATCCGATTATCCCGAGCGTAAGCTTCTCGCCAAGAGCAGCAGCACCGTCCGATCCGTCGGACCTGGTGCGGCTGCTGTTTTTTGTTGCCAGCCGGCCAGCCTCCCACGGACGGACATATGGGTCACCGGTCGCATCCCCTTGGATGTGCACTGGTGGGGGGAGGCGGTCATGTCCAATGCCGGCGCCGGAGCTGCCCGGGTCGATCGCGCCGCAGCGTGGCGATCGCCGCTGGCCATCGCGGTCGGTGGCGTGCTGTTGTTCGAGACGCTGACCGGGCTGTCGATCTACGTGCTCCCGTTCAGCGTCTCGAACGAGGTGATGGTCGCCGTTCATACGCTGTTCGGCGTCCTGTTCGTCCTGCCCTTCGGGTGGTATCAGATCCAGCACTGGCGGACGTATCGGCACTACGCGCTGTCGCACACGACGCTCACCGGCTACGCCGGCCTGATCGCGACGGCGGTCTGCCTGGTGTCCGGGGTCGTGCTCACCGTACAGGCGCTCTTCGGCCGGCGGATCGACTACGCCTGGGACATGGCGCACATCGTCTCGACGATCGTCGTCATCGCGCTCATCGTGCCGCACATCGTGTGGCTGGTGTGGCGGGACGGGCGCGCAGCACGGCACGACGCCGCGAGCGGCGTGGCGGTGCGGCAGCCGGTGCGCGTCGCCGAGCGGCGCTACGGCGTCCGCGTCGTGGCGGTCGCGGCGTTGTGCTTCGGCGTCGTCGGCGCGGCGCGGCTGGCGTATCGGGCGCCGCAGCTGACGGACGCGTTTCCGTCCGACTACCAGTACGTCTACGGGCCCGAGAAGCCGTTCGCCCCGAGCCTGGCGCGGACGGTCACGAACGAGGCCTATGACGCCCGACGGCTTTCCGGCTCCCAGACGTGCGGGACCTCGGGTTGCCATGAGCAGATCGTCAAGGAGTGGGAGGTCAGCGCCCACCGTTGGGCGGCGATGGACCCGGGCTTCATGAAGATCCAGGCCGTCATGGCCACCCAGAACGGGACCGAATCCACCCGCTACTGCGCCGGTTGCCACGACCCGATCTCGCTGTTCGAGGGCACGAAGAACATCTTCACCGACCAGCTGACCGGCAAGCACGGCTTCGACGAGGGCGTGTCGTGCCTGTCGTGCCATTCGATCCGCGAGACGGACGTCAAGGGCAACGCGAACTACATCGTCGAGCAGCCGCCGCGCTACATGTTCGAGCTGGGCGATCCGGACAACACCGCGGCGCGCTTCGCCCGGGACTTCCTGATCCGCGCCTACCCGCGCGCCCACGTCACCGCGCTGGCCAAGCGCGCCTTCAAGACGCCGGAGTACTGCGCGGCGTGCCACAAGCAGTTCATCGACCAAGAGGTGAACCAGGTCGGCTGGGTGCAGCTCCAGAACCAGTACGACAACTGGCGCAAGAGCCACTGGAACAAGCCGGGCGACCCGACGAAGACCGTCGAGTGCCGGGAGTGCCACATGCCGCTCATCGCGTCGACGGACCCGGCGGCGGGCGATGGGCTCGACTACAACCGCACGCCGGACGACGGCGCGCACCGCAGCCACCGCTTCCTCGGCGCGAACCAGATGATGCCGACGATGCTCAAGCTGGCCGGCGGCCAGGAGCAGGTCGACCTCGTCGCCGACTGGTTGCGCGGCGAGATCGAGGTGCCGGAGATCGCCGAAAAGTGGGAGACGGGCCCGGTCGTGACGGTCGCGCTCGAGGTGCCCGAGACCGCCGTCGCCGGCGAGCCGCTGTCGATCAAGGCCGTCACGACGTCGCGCAAGGTCGGGCACGACTTCCCGACCGGGCCGCTGGACATCATCCAGTCCTGGGTCGAGGTCGTCGTGAAGGACGACGCCGGCAAGGTCGTCTTCGAGTCCGGCGCGGTCGACGATGCGAACTTCATCCAGAAGGGGTCGTTCATCTTCAAGGCCGAGGGTGTCGACCAATACGGCAACTTGATCGATCGGCACAACCTCTGGGAGATGGCCGGCGTCCGCTTCCGGCGCTCGCTTTTCCCGGGCTTCTCGGACTCGAGCGAGTACACGTTCGGCTGCCCGTCGTCCGTCACCGTCCTGACCGAGCCGCCCGGCGCGGGCGATCACGCCTTCGAAGTGCCAAACGCGCCCGCCGGGGCAGGCGGCGCGCTGCACATCACGGCCCGGCTGCGCTACCGCAAGTACGACCAGTTCCTGCTGAACTACATGTTCGGCGTCGACTCCGGCATCACGGCACCGATCACGGACATCGACACGGCCGAGGCCGTCGTGCCGATCGTCCAACGCACGACGTCGGCGAGGTAGGGGACGATGCACCGACCGATCTCACGCCGGACCCGCCGCGTCCTGTACACGTTCGGCGGCAGCGCGACGTTCGTCGCGCTGGCCGTCGGCGCCATCCTCGTGGCCCGTCGCGACGACAAGCCCTACCGGCCGGGCGAAGACGTCGCGGGCATCACCGACTCGCTCGGCCGGACGCTGCCGGACGATGTGGCCCGCGTGCCGTTCACGGACGTCGCGTCCGAGGCCGGCCTCACGGCCGTCCACTTCGACGGTCCGCGCTCCAGCCAACTGCCGGAGGACATGGGCCCCGGCGCCGCGTGGGGCGATTTCGACGGCGACGGCTGGGACGACCTCTACGTGCCGAACTTCGCCGGCGCGCTCTCTCGCACGGTGGCCGAGCGCGCGGCGTCGACGGCGACGGGTCATCTCTATCGCAACCAAGGCGACGGCACGTTCGCCGACGTGACGGCCCGCGCCGGCCTGGCGACCCCCGACCTCGGCCTCGGCGCCGCCTGGGCCGACATCGACGGCGACGGCGACCTCGACCTGTCCGTCACGCGCTTCGGCACGAACGCGCTGTACCGCAACGACGGGGACGGGACGTTCCGCGATGTCGGCGCGGCCAGCGGCTTCGCCGGCCCGGAAGGCTTCTGGACCGGCGTGAGCTGGGCGGACTACGACCGGGACGGCGCGCTCGACGCGTACGTCTGCGGCTACGTGCAGTACGTCGTGGACCCGGCCGGCGCCGGGCGTACCGAGGAGCAGTACGGCGCCTTGACGCCGGTGTCGCTGAACCCGTCCTCGTTCGAGCCCGAGCGCAACCTGCTCTACCACAATAACGGCGACGGCACGTTCGCTGAGGTCGCCGCCGCGGCCGGCGTCGACAACCCGACCGGCCGGAGCTTGTCCGCCACGTGGAGCGACCTCGACGATGACGGCTGGCTGGACCTGTACGTGGCCAACGACGTCTCGGACAACGCGCTCTACCGCAACAACGGTGACGGCACGTTCGCCGACATCAGCCACGAGGCCTGGGTGTCCGATCCGCGCGGCGCGATGGGCCTGGCGACCGGCGACTGGGACAACGACCTCGACCAGGACATCTTCGTCACGCACTGGATCGCCCAGGAGAACGCGCTCTACGTGAACCTGAAGGGCAACATCCCCGCGCCGCCGGTCGCCGACGGCGCGCCTACCGATGTCGCGGCCGCCGACGCGACGGATAACCGCACCGACGTCGCCGCGCCCGCAACGGTGCCCCCCGCGCCGCCGATGCGCTTCACGGACATGGCCGACCCGTACGGTGTCGGCCAGATCGCGCTCGACTTCGTCGGCTGGGGCACGGCGTTCCTGGACTACGACCGCGACGGGCGACTCGATCTGTTCGTCGCGAACGGCCACACGTTCCAGGAGGAGGCCGATCCGACGCGGCTCGTCCCGATGGTCAACCAGCTGTTCTGGAACCGCGGCCCGGACGGCGAAGGCTACTTCGACGTCGGCGCGGTGAGCGGCTCGGCCTGGGCCGAGACGCACGTCGCGCGCGGCGCCGCCGTGGCCGACTTCGATCACGACGGCGATCCCGACATCGTCGTCGCGAACCACGGCGCGCCGCCGACGCTCCTGCGCAACGACGGGGATCGCGCCGATCGCGCCGATCGCAGCGACGCCGCCGATCGCAGCGACGCCGCCGATCCCGCCGATCCCGCCGATCCCGCCGATCCCGCCGATTCGACGAACCACTGGTTGAGCGTTCGACTCGCCGGCCGGCGCAACCGCTTCGGCATCGGCGCCAAGGTGACGGTGACGACCGGCGAACACCGCCAGGTCCGCGAGGTCGGCGTCGGTTCGTCCTACCTCTCGCAGCACGCGCCGGAGGCGCTGTTCGGGCTCGGGACGATCGGCGGGCCGAGCACCGTCGAGGTGAGGTGGCCGGGGGGCGCGGTGCAGACGTGGGCTGAGGTCGCCGTCGACCGGCGGATCGAGCTGGCCGAGGGCAGCCCTCAGGTCCGCCCGCTGGATGCGGGTGGCAATGCAGCCGCAGCGCCCGCCGACGCAGGCGCCCCCATCGCGGCCGGCGAATCCGTACCCCAACTGGCCGGCGGCACCCCGGTCCACTTTGGCCCGTCCGATCCGCAGGCGCGGGTCCGCTTCTGGGAGCTGCAGCGCGCCGCCGTGGCCGCGATGAAGGGCGAGAACGACTGCGCCAAGGCAAGCGCGCTGTTTCGCGAGGCGCTGGTCCTCGATCCGCAGCACGAGGACGCCCTGTTCGGTCTGGGCGGCTGCCTGAGCGAGTTGGGCGACTACGCCGCCGCGCTCGAGCCGTTCGAGGACCTCGTGGCCCTCAACCCGCAGAGCCTGCGCGGCCACCTGCAGATCGGGGCGATCCACGCCTCGCCCGACGCCGGCCACCTGTTCGACCTCGCGGTCGCCGAACATGCTTACGCGACCGCCGTCGCGATCAACCCCGAGGAGAGCGGCGCGCTGATGCAGCTCGGTGCGACGGCGCTGGCGGCCGGGGACATCGCGGCGGCCGAGCAGGCGCTGCGGCAGGCCGGGCGGCTGAACGCGCAGGCGATCATCGTCCACTACCTGCTCGGGTACATCGCCTGGCAGGCGGGCGATGCGGAGGCGGCGGGCAGCGCGTTGCAGAAGGCCATGGACCTCAGCCATGATCAGCAGCCCACACAGCCCGCTCCGTCCGAGGGCGACACCGGGCTGCCCGGTCAACGCGCGCACGAGGTCGAGGCGGTGAAGCGCCGCCGGCTCTTCGGGACCGAGCTCGCCGCGCTGGCCACGCGGCCGGTAGGTGAGGCACTATCCGCGGCGGACGTCGACAGCGAGTATGCAGCACTCGATCGCACGATCGCCGACCTGGGTCGGTGATCGCTCGCGCAAGATCCGACATCGTGCCGGGCGCAGTTCGGTGACCGGCACGGTGTCCCGCACGTCATCGGCGACATCGGAACGTGCGTCGCCTTCACAGGAGCCCCTCATGTCGGAGCGAATCCGAACTCAGTTGCCGGCACGCCGCGCCGCCGCCCGCGGCCTCGTGACCGCAGCCACGATCGGCGTCGCTGCCGTCGGGTTGCTCTTCACGGTCGGTTGCGGCGGAACGAAGCCCGGCGATGCGCCGTCCGCGGACGCCGGCACGCCGATGGTTGCGGCGGACGCCTCGTCCGTCGTGACCGTGACCGATGCGGCGACGTCGACCGCCCTCGCCGCACACAACGGCCTGACGGCCACGAACGCCGTGTCGGCCACCGGCGCCACGACCACCCACACCGAAGCCGATCTCATCACCGGCATCCGCCAGCTCGTCTTCGAGGGCCGGCGGTCGGGCGAGGGCTACTACGACGCCGACGGCAAGCGGATGATCTTCCAGAGTGAGCGCGAGCCGGGCAACCCGTTCTACCAGATCTACATCCTCGACCTCGAGACCGGCGAAAGCCGGCGCGTCTCGCCTGGTTGGGGCAAGACGACGTGCGGCTGGCTCGCGCCCGACGGCAAGCAGGCGATCTTCGCCTCGACCCACGAGGACCCGGACGCCCGCAAGGACATGCAGGCCGAGATCGACTTCCGGGCCTCGGGCGAGACGCGCCGCTACAGCTGGGACTACGACGAGGATTACGAGATCTATGCCGTCACGATCGGCGGCAACGATTACCGCAACCTCAGCCGCACCCGCGGCTACGACGCCGAGGGGGCGCTGTCGCCCGACGGGTCGCAGATCGTCTTCGCCTCGAACCGCCTCGCCTACAGCGCCCCGATGGACACAGCGGATCAGAAGCTGTTCGACCAAGACCCCGCCTACATGATGGACATCTACACGATGGACGCGGACGGCGGCAACGTCCGGCGCCTGACGGACGTGAAAGGCTACGACGGCGGTCCGTTCTTCAGTCCGGACGGCGCGCGGATCGTCTGGCGGCGGTTCAACGCCGAGGGGACGCTGGCCGAGATCTGGACGATGAACGCCGACGGCACGGACGAACGGCAGCTCACGGCGTTCGGCGCGCTCAGCTGGGCACCGTACTTCCACCCCAGCGGCGATTACATCGTCTTCACCTCCAGCAAACTGGGCTACGACAACTTCGAGCTGTTCATGGTCGATGCCGCCGGGGAGCATGAGCCGGTGCGGGTGACGTTCACCCCCGATGCGGACGTCCTGCCGGTCTTCTCGCCGGACGGCGCCACGCTCTCGTGGTCGAACAAGCGTGGCACCGCCGGCGGCGAGTACCAGATCTTTGTCGCCGACTGGAACGATGCCAAGGCCCGCGCGCTGCTCGAACTGAGCCCGCCGCGCGCCGCGTCGTCGTCGGCCGGTGCGGCGGGTGCCGATGACGCACCGGCCGCACCGCCGGACATGGCGGCGACGACGGACGACATCACGGCCACGGACGCCAAGCTGCACGTCGTCCGCCTCGCCGCCGCCGAGATGGACGGCCGGCAGACCGGCACGGCCGGTGAGCGCAAGGCCACGCAGTACGTCGCCGACGTGTTCGATGGGCTCGGCCTCGCGCCCGCCGGCGACGACGGCTACTTCCAGGCATTCGACTTCACGTCGGGCGTCCGGATCGACGGCGTGAACATGCTCGTTCGCCAGGCCGAGGGGGGCGCGGAGGAGGAAGGGGTCGTCGACACCGACTGGCGACCGCTGTCGTTCTCGAAGACGGGCTCGGTCGGCTTTGGGGGCGTCGTGTTCGCAGGCTACGGCATCGTGGCACCCAAAGACGGCGAGCAGGCGGCCTACGACAGCTACGGCGACCTCGACGTGAACGGCAAGTGGGTCGTCGCCCTGCGCTACCTGCCCGAGGACGTGGATGCCGAGCGGCGCCAGCATCTGAACCGCTACGCGTCCCTGCGCTACAAGGCGATGGAGGCCCGTGACCGCGGCGCCGTCGGCCTGCTCGTCGTCAGCGGGCCGACGAGCAACGTCAAGGAGCAGCTCGTGCCGCTGCGCTTCGACGCGTCCGTGGCCGGGACGAGCATCGCCGCGGCCAGCGTGACGGATGCCTGGGCGGAGGGGTTGTTCGGCAAGAGCGGCCACACGCTGGCCGCGGCGCAGGCGGCGCTCGACGGTGGTGAGGCGGTGGCGGGCTTCGCGCTGCCGGGCCACCAGATCGGCGCGCACTTCACGCTGACGTTCGATACCGGCAAGGGCCGCAACGTCGTCGGCCGTCTGCAGGTGGGCCAGGCGCCGAGCGCGGAGCAGATCATCATCGGCGCGCACGTCGACCACCTCGGGCACGGCGGTGCCGGCGACTCGCTGGCCAAGCCCGAGGAGAAGGACAAGATCCACTACGGCGCGGACGACAACGCCTCGGGCGTCGCGGGCCTGATCGAGATCGCCCAGTTCCTGGCCGACGAGCACGCCGACGGCCGGCTGGCCGACGCCCGACGGGACATCGTCTTCGCGGCGTGGTCGGGTGAGGAGCTCGGCATCCTCGGTTCCAGCCACTACGTGAAGGCGTATGGCGACGATCCCAAGGCGGAGTCCATCTACCCTGCGGCGGCCGCCTACCTGAACATGGACATGATCGGTCGGCTGCATGACGGCGTGATCCTGCAGGGGATCGGCTCGAGCACGGGCTGGCGCCGCCTGATCGAGCAGCGCAACGTCGCCATTGGCCTGCCGCTCACGCTGTCCGACGACACGTTCCTGCCGACGGACGCCACCTCGTTCTACCTGAAGGGCGTCCCGATCCTGGCCGCCTTCACCGGCGCCCACTCCGAGTACCACACGCTCCGCGACACGCCCGAGCGCCTCGACTACGTTGCGCTGGCCAAGATCGCCCGCCTGATGAGCGGGATCACGGTCTCGCTCGCCCGCGCCGACGCACCGTTGGACTATGTGGCCGCCAAGGCGCCCGAACAGCGCCCATCCAGCGGCGGCCGCCGGGTCTACCTCGGCACGATCCCCGATTACGCCGACACCGGCGTGGCCGGGGTCCTCTTGTCGGGCGTCGCGGAGGGCGGCCCGGCGGAGCAGGGCGGCCTCAAGGCCGGCGACGTGATCGTCGAGCTGGCCGGCCAGAAGGTCGAGAACATCTACGATTACACGAAGTCGCTCGATGCCCTGAAGATCGGACAGGCGATCAAGGTCATCGTCGATCGCGACGGGCAGCGGATCACGCTGACGGTGACGCCGGGTTCGCGCGAGTAGAGGCAGCCCCCCGTGGCTGCTCCTACTCGGGCACACCACGCCGCATCTCAGAGCGCAAGCACGCTCGGTCCGGCTGCGCAGTAGAGGGCGGTCCGCAGGCCACGGCATGCCCGCCGTACGCCGCGGCGATCATACCCAGCGTCGGCTCCGGTGCGTCCATCGCCCCACCGACGTGCCCGCGGACGAAGATCTGGCCGCAGAGAACGTCGATGACGACGCGCGCGCAGCCCGACGCCGTCGTTGCCGTGATCGCGGTCGACAGGCAGTGGGTCGGCACCCCAACCCGTACGACCGGCGCCGCTTCCGCCACCGCCGCTGCCCACACGTCGACGCCCCCGACGTCGGCAGCGCCGTGATCGACGCGATGCGTGCGGCCGTTCGGGGCGCCGATCGCCCGGCGCGCCAGCGCCAGATCGGCGTCGACGTCCGCCGGCACGCCCTCGCTCGTCACGACGACCGCCCACGGTCGGCCGTCGGCGCACGCGGCAAGGTTGGGGTGCGACGCGAGGGTCGCGGCTTCGACGACGAGCACGGCGCTCGCGCCGATCGTCACGGCACGTGCGGCAAGGGCGAGCGCGACGGCCGCGTCGATGGCGTCCGCGCCGACCACCAGGGACGCGCGGCGCGGCGGCGCCGGAACGAGCCGCAGTCCGACCGCATCGAGCCGCCCCATCCGCCCGCCCGCCCCGACGAACAGGCGCGGCAGCGCGTAGCCGGCGACGTGCTTGCGGACGGCGCGGCCGGCGCGGATCACGCGGCCGTCCGGCAGCGTCGCCTTCACGGTCAGCACGTGATCGCCGATCGCGCCGTAGCGCGTCCGCCACGGCGCTTCGAGCCGCTGGCCGATGACGTCACCGAGCGTCGATTCAGGCCACGGCGAGGCGAGGGGGAGCAGGCAGCCGGCGGCGTTCGCGGCGGCGGCTGCTTGGGCGAGGGTGGCGTCTGCCGGGGCGGTGAGGACGAGGTCGGCGGGGTCGACGGTGATCGATACGATCCGCGACCGTCCGGACGATCGCCCCGGCGGCACATCTTCGCGCGGCCAAGCTGCGCCCGGATCGCCGGCCGGCGGCAGCACCTTGCCGGGGTTCAGCGTGCCCAATGGGTCGAGCGCGCGCTTGACGTCGCGCATCGCTGAGAGCGTCGCTGGATCGAACAGCCACGGCAGGAACGCGCGCTTGGCGAGGCCGACGCCGTGCTCGCCGCTGATCGTGCCGCCTGCGGCCACAGCCGCGGCCGCGATCTCGGCCACGCAGGCCTCGACGGCGTGCGCGTCGGAAGGCGACGCCGGATCGAACGGTACGAGGGGGTGCAGGTTGCCGTCGCCCGCATGGGCCACGAGGCCGTACGTCCGACCGCGGGCGGCGCAGATCGCGGCAACGGCGTCGATGACGGCCGGCAGGCGGCTGGGCGGCACGGCGGCGTCGGCGGTGTGATAGGCGCCGGTGGGGCGGAGGACCGCCAAGCCGGCGCGGCGGCGGCCGGCCCACAGCGCGGCTCGCTCGCCATCGTCCGCGGCGATGCGGCACCGGCCGCCGTGTGGCTCGGCGGCGGCAGCGACGGCGGCGAGCTGAGGCGCGATGCTGCCGGGATGGCCGTCGACCTCGACGATCAGCACCGCACCGGCGTCGGGCGGCCACGCCGGCGGGCCGTCGTTGTGCGGGTCGTCGAGGTCGGCCTCGCCGTCGCCATTGCGGTCCGCGGCCAGGATGGCGAGCATCGCCCGGTCCATCAGCTCCAGCGCGGCCGGGACGAGGCCGCGGGCGACGATGGCGGCGACCGCGGCGCCGGCGGCGGCGGCGTCCGGGAAGGCGGCGAGGAGCGTGCCGGCGGCCGGCGGGCGCGGGATGAGGCGCAGGATGAGCTCGGTCACGACGGCCAGCGTCCCCTCGCTGCCGACGAGCAGGCCGACGAGATCGGGGCCGGGCGGGTCGAGCGCGGGGCCGCCGAGGCGCACGGTCCGCCCGTCGGCCAGGACGGCCGTGAGTCCCTGGACGTAGCCGGCCGTCACGCCGTACTTCAGGCAGCGCGGCCCGCCGGCGTTCGTCGCCGCATTGCCCCCGACGGTGCACCGGAGCCAGCTGGCGGGATCGGGCGGGTACATGAGGCCGTGTGCCGCCGCCGCGGCATCGACGTTCGCCGTGACGGCGCCGGGTCCGCAGACGGCGACGCGGTCGAGGGGGTCGATCGCGATCCCGTCCAGGCCGTCGAGCGCCAGAACGATCGACGTCGCGCCCGGCACCGCCCCGCCCGACAGGCCCGTGCCGGCGCCGCGGGCGACGACGTGCGCGCCGACGCCGCGCGCCCAGCGCACGGCTGTCGCGACGTCGTCGGTCGTCGACGGCCGGACGACGGCAAGCGGGGTGGCGCGGTCGAGGCCGGCATCGTGCGACGCGCCGTGGAGGATGTCGGGTGCCGTCGACACGGCGCCTGGGCCGAGCCGATCGGCGAGCGCGGCGAGCGACGCCCGGATCATGGCCGTCGAGATCGGTTCGCGCGGACCGCCGGAATCGTCCATCGCCGGTATAGTACCGCCCGATGTCCACACCACGTACCGGGTCGACCGATCCTCGGCCGAAGGAACCTTGGCCGAAGGAACCGCGGCCGAAGGATCCTCGGGCGACCGACCTCGTCACCAGTCGCCGCAACCCGGCGGTCGTCGAGGCGCGCAAGCTCGAGACGCGCAAGCACCGGCGCGCGCAGGAGCGATTCCTGGTCGAGGGGCTCCAGCTCCTCCACATGGCGCTCGAGGCCGGCCATCGCCCGCTCGATGCCTTCTTCGCGCCGGCCGTGCTCGACGACCCGTCGACGCCGCCGGCCGCACGCGCGCTGCCCGACCGCCTCGCGGGCGCCGGCGCGCGGCTGCACGCGGTGACGGCCGATGTGCTGGCGTCACTGTGCGAGCGGGACGATCTGCAGGGCGTCGTGGCGACGTTTGCGACGTTCGGGTGGGCGTTGCCGCCTACCGGCAGCGGCGCGGATGGCGGTGCGATGCCGTTCGACGCCGCCATCGCCCGACGCCAAGCCGAGGGCCTCGTGCCCCGCCCGGGCACGCCCGGCCTCGTCCTCGTGCTCGATCGCCTGCAGGACCCCGGCAACCTCGGAACGCTCATCCGCACCGCCGACGCCGCCGGCGCCGACGCTGTCGTCCTCGTCGAGCCGTGCGTCGACCCGTTCGACCCGCGGGCGGTGCGGGGCAGCATGGGCTCGCTGTTCACGCTGCCGCTCGGCCGGGTGAGCGACGCCGAGGCGCTCGCGGCGTGGCTCCGCGGGGCGGGGTATCGCGTCGTCGGCGCGGATGCGCACGGGGGCGAGCTTTGGGGGGCCGGCGTGCTCGGACCGGGGAGCGACGGTGCGGGGAGCGACGGTGCGCCCGGCGTCGCGCTCGTCCTCGGCAACGAGGCGCGCGGCCTGTCGCCGGACATCGACGGCCTCGCGGTGGCGCGCGTGCGGCTGCCGATCGTCGGGCGGGCGGAGTCGCTGAACGTGGCGGTGGCGGGGGGGATCCTGATGTACGCGTGGCTGCGCGAGGTGCGACAACGGTTGGACGACGGGATCCATGGGTAGGGGCGCGGCGCTGCCGTGCCCGTTCAATCGTCGTCCGCGCCGCCGTCCCCGTCGAAGATCGCCGTCGTGAGGATGACGCGGTTGTTGCCGTTCGCTTGCTGCAGCGCGAGGACGAGGTCGTGCGGCCGGGCGTCGGCGCGCAGGCGGACGGCGTAGCGCAGCTCGGTCAGCATCCCGGCCTGGACCGACTCGACGGATTGGAGGTGGATGCGGTCGAGGAAGCGGTGGAAGACATCGGCGAACGCTGCATCGAAGTCGACCTCGGGCGGCACGCGCAGCCGCAGCAAGTGGCTTGGCCGCACCGGCGCGAACAGGTTGAAGGTGGCGAGGGCCACGACGATGAGGCTGACGAGCAGCGTCGTCAGAACGGCCAGCGCGTACTGGTGCGCGCCGCACGCCACGCCGATCGCCATCGCCAGGAAGATGAAGGCGACGTCCCGCGTTTGGGGCAGCGCGCGCCGGAAGCGGATGATCGAGAACGCGGCGAAGATCCCGAACGCCGCCACCGGGCTCTGGCCGATGCCCATGATGACCGCGGTCACGACGACGCCCATGACGATGAGCGCGTGGACGAAGTCCTGGGTGTAGAGCGTGCCGCGGTGTGTCCGCTGGTACACGAAGCCGACGATGATCATCAGCACGCAGCACAGCCCGAGCGCCGTCACCAGCTGCATGAGCGTGGCCGCGTCGCCTGCGGCCGGCGGCCGGAGCACGTCACCGAAGAGCTGGTTGAGCATGTCCATGGGCCGTCCGTCCGTTGCGTGAGTGGGTGGGCGCGGCCCGTTCGGCCGAGCGCGATTCGGCGAGGAATGAGGGCACGAGCAGCTTCTCGGCCGCCAGGGCGTACTTGCTGATCGCGTGGCCTGTTGGACCGAGCGCGGCCACCGCCGCTGCCAGCCACCACGGTGCGACGTGATCGACCTTGATCTCGAGGACCGAGGCGCCCTCCGGCAGGAGATCGACGTCGAAGTCGTCGTCGTCCGTCCGGAGCACGAGGTCGTGGGCCCGTGCGCGGACGCTGCGGTCGAACGTGATCCGCAGGTCGGGTGCATCGGCGGCGCCGAGGTAGGCGTGGCGGTCGTAGCGCACGATGCAGCGCGGGGCGAGCCGGAGGTCGCGGACCATCTTCTGCGCCTCGAGCACGACCAGCGTCTCGCGCGCCGTCAGGGTCGCCATCCGGGTCGAGGCAGCCGGCGGCGGCGCACCGCCGACGAGCGCCATCGCGTCGGCCACGGGCAGGGCGATCCGGCGCTTGGCGGTGCGCCGGCCGTACTTGTGCTTGATCTCGACGAAGCACGTCGGGGCCGCGCGGGTGCCGGCGCCGCCGTAGATCCGCGCCCGCAGCTTGCGCCGCGAGGCGACGCCGCGCTCGCGGTCCCAGAAAGCCGACAGCTCGGCGTCGTCCAAATAGAGGCTGATGATCGGGTAGCAGCCCTCGGCATCGCCATAGGGGTCGGGCGACAGGCGCGCGCGGATGACGGACTCGATCGCGCGGCGCTGGTGCGCATCGAGCACGTACTTCATCTCTAGTCGGTCGAACCGGTTGACTTCCGGGCGGGCTTCCATGACCTGACCCACTACCTGACCCACCGGGCGCGGCTGCTGGCTGCGGCTGCGAAGCGGTGGTGTGATCGTAGATACGACGCATGGCCGGGATCTGATTGGGATGTTAAGCGCATGTTATGCGCCGCAGGCCCCAGCTGTCTAGACTCGCGACGTCGCATGAGGGAGACGCCCGTTTTCCGGGATCCGCCGACACCCTGGCGGGCCGCGCGTTGTCATGGCCCCAACACCGCGATTCGTGCCGCCGGCCATACGGTACAATGCCCTCGGCCGCGCAGGTGAACCGCCGGCCAGGGTGGAGGAAGGGCCACCCAATCGCCATGCGCCGTCCGATCACCCGTATCCGTGTCGTCCCCGTGGCGCTGCTGTTCGTTGCGGCTGCCGCCGGCGCGACGATCACGCCGAAGGCGACCGCCGCGGGCAGCGGCGCGATCTACCTGCCGTACGCCGGTCGCAACCACGTGCTCCACGACATGCCGCCGGTCGTCTTCTCGGTCGAGCGCGGCTTCTTCGACGCACCGTTCGATCTCACCTTGCACAGCCCCGTTCGCGACGCGCTCGTCCGCTACACGGCGGACGGCAGTCCGCCGTCGCTCGAGCACGGTGCGACCGCCGACGGCCCGCTGCGCATCGAGCGCACGACGACGATTCGCGCTGCGGCATTCCGGTCGGGCTGGACGCCGTCGAGCGTGGCGACGCACACCTTTCTCTTCCTGGCCGACCGCATCCGCCAAGGGGTGAGCGCGCCCGGCTTCCCGGCCACGTGGGGCGTCTATCCCGAGGGCACCGAGAAAGGTCGACCGGTGCCGGCCGACTACGCCGTCGATGGCCGCGTCGTCGACGACCCGCGTTATGCGGCTGAGATCATCGACGACCTGAAGGCCATCCCAAGCGTTTCGATCGTCACGGCCCCGGACCACCTGTTCCATCCCGACAGCGGCATCTACAGCCACCCGCTCGAGCGCGGCATGGCGTGGGAGCGGCCGGCATCCATCGAGATGTTGCGCACCGACGGACGCCCCGGCTTCCAGGTGGATGCCGGCGTGCGGATCGCCGGCGGCTGGAGCCGCAAGCCCGACACCACGCTCAAGCACTCGTTCTCCGTGCGCTTTCGCAGCATGTACGGGCCGAGCCAGCTGGACTACCCGGTCTTCGTCGACTCCGACGGCCAGCCGGAACAGCCGACCCGCTTCGACAGCCTCAGGTTGCGCGGCGGCCAGGCCGACACGTTCATCTACTTCCCGGGCAAGGCCCAATACGTCCACGACGAGTGGGGCCGGCGCACGCAGCGGGACATGGGCTGGGTCGGCGCGCGCGGCACGTGGGTCCACCTCTACCTTGACGGGCTCTACTGGGGCCTCTACAACCTGACCGAGGAACTCGACGCCGACTTCATGGCCGCCCACCTCGGCGGGAAGGAAGGCAACTGGGACGTCATCCGCGCGCACGATACGCTCCGTGATCGCGACGCGTACGATCTCGGCGACGGCGACGATGCGGCTTGGAAGGCGCTGCTGGCGGTCCGTGACTCCATCCCGGCCGGCGTCGAGATCGACCGCGCAACGTACGGCCGGGTCGCGCAGCTCATGGACCTGCCGCAGCACGCCGACTACATGCTCATCGAGCTGTACGCCGACAACTGGGATTGGCCGACGAACAACTTCATCGCCGCCCGCAACCGCGTGCTCGGCGGCCCGTTCCAGTTCTTCGTCTGGGACATCGAGCACAGCCTCGGCCTGCGGCAGAGCCCGGGCGAGACCTACTGCGGCCCGTGCAACGACCGGCTCGATATCGACACCTGCATCGGCAAGCCGCAGCGCTGCGGCCGGAGCATCGACTCGGATGGCGTGGCCGGGCTCCACCGCTGGCTGTCGGACGGCAGCGCCGAGTACCGCCTGCTGTTCGCCGATCGCGTCCGCCGCCAGCTCTTCGAAGCCGGCGCCCTGTCGCCGACCGCCGCCGCCGCGCGTTACGACGCCGTCGCGGGCGAGATCGAGCGCGCGATCGTCGGCGAGAGCGCGCGATGGGGTGATGGGCCGTGGCAGGAGCGTACGCGCAGCGAGAACTGGCGCTTCGTGCGCTTCGCGATGTTGGACAACGTCAAGCTGAACCGCCCGCAGAACCGCGACGACAACTGGCGTCCCGAGCGGGCGCGGCTGCTGCGCGATCTCTACCCGCACCGTACGGCCGACTTGCTCGCCCAACTGTGTGGCGAGGGCCTGTACCCAGCCGTCGCGAGCCCGCGGTTCTCCCCGCCCGGCAGCGGCGCGAAGCCCGTGACCGTCGTGACGATCGGCCTCCTGGACGAGGGCTGTGCCGACCAGGCCACCGACGGCACGATCTGGTTCACAACGGACGGCACGGATCCGCGCACCCCCAACGCCGCCAACCCTTCGCCGAGCGCGTTGCCCTACGACCGGGCGATTCGGATCGGTGACCGCTACACGCGCCTGCGCGCCCGCCAGCGCACGCCGGACGGCCGGTGGAGCGCCATGGCCGACGCGATCTACAGCCGGCCGCGCGTCGCGATCGCCGAGATCAACTACCACCCGGTTGCGGGTGACGACGAGGAGTTCGTCGAGCTTGCGGTGCCGCGCGGCGCCGGCACGACGCCGATCGACCTGTCGGGCGCCGTTTTCACCCACGGCATCACCGCTACGCTGCCGCCCGGCACGCGGTTGACCGCCGGCCGGCCGCTCGTCCTGGCGCGCAGCCCCAGCGCCTTCGCGGCGCGCTACGGCTTCGCGCCCGACGCCTTGTTCACCGGCCGCCTCGCCGACGGCGGCGAGCGGATCACGCTCCTCGACACGGGCGGCGATACGCTGGCCGACGTCACGTACCGTGAGGGCGATCTCTGGCCGCTCGGCCCCGACGGCCACGGATTCTCCCTCGTGCTGCGCGATGTCGGCCCGGGCGCCGACCCGATCGACGCGACCGACCCGCTGGCATGGCGCGCCAGCCGCGCCGCCGGCGGCTCCCCCGGCCGCGACGACCCCGCCCCGCCGTGGGACGGCCGGATCACGCTCTCCGAGGTGATGTGCGCCAGCGCCGCGCCATACGAGGACGCCGTCGAACTCGCGAACCCATCGGCCGCACCCGTCGATATCGGCGGCTGGTTCGTGTCCGATGACCGGGGTGCGCTCCAGAAGTATCGCCTCCCGGCGCCGTTTGCGATCCCGGCAGGCGGCTTCAGTGTGATCTACGAGCGCGACTTCAAGGCGCTCGCACCTGCCGCGACGGCGTTCGGGCTCGACAGCGACGGCGAGCCGGTCTACCTCTCGTCCGCCGATGCGGCCGGTCGGCCGACGGGTTTCGTGCAGCGCCTGACGTGCGGCGCGGCGGACGGCAGCACGTCGTTCGGGCCGCATCGCCATCCGGGCGGCCTTGACGTTGCCGCGCTCGCAGAGCCGACGTTCGGCGTCGTGGGACCGGTCGATGTCGACGCGTTCCGCGCCGGCACGGGCGCGCCGAACGCGCCGCCGGCGATCGGACCGGTGATCATCAGCGAGATGCTGGCGGCACCACCCAAGGGTCGTTCGGCGTGGATCGAGCTGCGCAATCTCACGGATCGCCCGATCGATCTCGGCGGCGATCCGGCGTCCGGCACCGGTCCGTGGTCGCTGATCGGCGACGTCCGGTTCGTGTTTCCCGCGGGCGCCCAGCTGAGCGCGAACGGGTACGCGGTCGTCGTGGCCGTCGACCCGTTCGACCATGCCGCCGCCCCGAGCGTCCCCGACGGCGTGCCGTTGTTCGGCCCGTGGGCCGGGCGGCTCGCGGCCGCCAGCGGCACCGTGGCGCTCGGCCGCCCGCGCGTCGGCCGCACCGCCGATCCGGTCCTCGGGCCATGGGTGCGGGTGGATGGCGTGGAATGGCGGTCCGCGCCGCCATGGCAGATTCCGCTGTTCCCGACCGGCGCCTCGCTCGAACGACGGTTCCCGGCCGGGTGGGGCAACGACCCGCGGTCGTGGTTTGCCCTGCGGACGGGCGGATCGCCGGGCATCGCCGCGAGCGTGTTGAGCGTGCGGTTCATCCCGTGGGCGCAGGTAAGGCGCTAGGCATCGTGTGCGGCATCTTCGGCTTCGCCGGCTTCGATGAACCGGGTGCGCTGGCACGCATGGGCGATGCCATCCGCCACCGCGGGCCGGATGACGACGGCTTCTACGACGGCGGGAGCGTCCACCTCGGCATGCGCCGCCTGGCGATCATTGATCTGGCCGGCGGCCGACAGCCGGCGGTGAGCGAGGACGGGTCCGTCGTCGTCGTCTACAACGGCGAGATCTACAACCACCGACCGCTGATGGCCGAGCTGACCGAGCGCGGCCACCGCTTCGCGTCGCGCTGCGACACCGAGGTCATCGTCCATGCCTGGGAGGACGACGGCCTCCGTTGCCTGCCCCGCCTGCACGGGATGTTCGCCTTCGCCGTCCACGACCGCCGCGACGATTCGCTGACGCTCGTGCGCGACCGGGTGGGCATGAAGCCGCTGTACTACCACTGGCAGGACGGGCGGCTCGTGTTCGGCTCCGAGATCAAGGCGATCCTGCAGAGCGCCCACGTACCCCGCCGCGTGGATCCGGCCGGAATCGACGCCTTCCTGGCGCTGCGCTACGTCCCGAACCCTGCCACGCTCTTCGAGGGCATCCACGTCCTGCCCGCGGCGCACTACCTGCGCCTGAAAGACGGCCGACTGGAGATCAGGCGCTGGTGGGACGTGCCGCTGACGACGGGTCCGTACGTGCCGGACGGCGAAGCCCTCGAGGCGTTCGACGAAGGCTTCACGCGCGCCGTGCGCAGTCACCTCGTCAGCGACGTGCCCGTCGGGGCCTACCTGAGCGGCGGCGTCGATTCGAGCGCGATCGTGGCCGAGATGGCGCGGCTGGGCGGGACCGTCCGCACGTTCGCCCTTGGCTTCGGGACGGCCACCGACGAGACCGGGCAAGCGCGGGATCTGGCCGATCGGCTGGGGACGCGACACACCGAGATCATCTGCCGGCCCGAGCACTTCGACCTGCTGCCCAAGATGATCTGGCACCTCGAGCGCCCGATCGGTGACGCGCTGATTCTGGCCTACTACCTGCTGGCCCAGGAAACGCGGCGTCACGTCAAGGTCGTGCTGGCCGGCGAGGGGGCGGACGAACTGTTCGGCGGCTACAGCTTCCACAAGGTGCTCCTGTGGACCGAGCGCTATCGGCGCCTTGTGCCGGGCGCCGTGAACCGGCACATCGTGGCCGAGGCCGTGCGGCGGGCACCCGTCGACGTGTTGGATCGCTTCTTCGTCTTTCCGGCCCACCTCGGCCGCGAGGGTCGGGGGCGCGTGGCGGACTTCCTGGCCGGCTATGACACGCGCGGCCTGTACGGCAACTACACCTGGTTGCGGACGCTGTTCAGCCCGGCCGACCGCGCCCGGCTGTACAGCCCCGCCTTCGGCGCCATGCCGATGCTGGATACGCTGGCCGCACACGATGTCTACCAGGCCGGTCGGCGCGTAGCTGACCCGGCGTCGGCGAACTTTCTCGATCGGTTGCTCGCGTTGCAGTTCGACGACTGGCTGCAGGACTTCGCGCTGCTCCGGCAGGACAAGAGCAGCATGGCGCATTCGCTCGAGCTGCGGCTGCCCTTCCTCGACGCCGACCTCGTCGACCTGGCGTTCCGGCTGCGGCCGCGGTGGAAGGTGCGCGGCTTGGCGGACAAGGTCATCGAGCGCACGTGGGCACAGCGGGTGCTGCCGCCCGAGAACACGCGGCGCAAGAAGAACCCGTTCTATCTGCCCGGCGAGTTCTTCGTCGACCAGCCCGCCGTGGCCCGGCTCATCGAGCGAACGCTGAGCCCGGACGCCGTGCGCCGCCGCGGCTACTTCGAGCCTGCCGCGGTGCAGGCCCTGGTCGCGCGCATGGCCGGCCGCGAGTTCATCGTGGTCAAGCAGGTGATGGCGCTCGTGATCCTCGAGCTCTGGCACCAGATCTTCATCGACGGGGACGCGCCTTGACGGAGGATCGCGGGCCGTTGGCGGCGGATCGACGGGGTGATCCGGCCGGGCGTCGATCGTGGCTCCGTCGCGCTTCTCTCGCCGCGTTGCTCGTCGCATACGTCTCCCTCGCCTGCGCGTATCGTGATGCGACGCCGTTCGGCGAAGGGCCGGACGAGCCGGGGCACATCGCCTACGTCTCGTTCTTGCGGGCGAACGGGCGCCCGCCACGGCACGGCGAGGTCGGCGAGCCGCTGCAGCAGCAGGTGAAGCACCCGCCGCTGTACTACGCGCTCGGCGTCCTGGCGACATGGGGACATGACGACCGCGACCTCTACTTCGTGCCCAACCGCCAGTTCGTGCCGGACTTCTTCGATCCCGCGACTTACACCGCCCACCACCACTCCGCCGACGAGCTGCCACCCATGGCCCCGCGCTACGCGTTCGTCGCGGCGCTGCGGCGCCTGTCGATGATCCTCGGTCTGGTCACCGTTCTTGCCACATTCGCGCTCGCCCGCACCGTCGTGCCGGGCGCGTGGTCGTCGGCACTCGCTGCGGCGGCCGTCACTGCCTTCCTGCCGCAGTTCCTGTACATGAGCGGTGTGGCGAACAACGACGCGCTGGCGTCGGCCGTCGGCGCGCTGTCGCTCGTCGCCGCTGCGCGCGTCGCCGTCCGGTCGCCCCGCCGGCGGGCGTTCGCCGTGCTCGGCCTGCTCCTCGGCATCGGGTTGCTTGCCAAGCTGACGACGCTGGCGCTCGTGGCGGTCGGGGGCTTGGCGATCGGGATCGCGGCGCGGCGGGCGCGCTCGTGGCGCGTGCTCGTGCGCGGCGGTGCGTGGTGCGGCGGGACGCTGCTGGCGGTGGCCGGGGCGTGGCTGATGTGGAACGTGGCGATGGGCGGCGACGTGCTCGGCTGGGCGGGTTTCGAGCGCGCCGCCGTGGCCAGCGTGCGCCGAACGCCGCTGTGGCCGGAGCTGCCGATGTACTTCCGCGTGCAGTTCGAGTCGTTCCTCGGCCGCTTCGGCTGGATGGTCGTGGCGATGCCGCAGCGGTTGTACGCGGCGTTCGGCGGGTTGCTCGTCGCGTGCGCGGCCGGCTGGACCGCGCTCGCCCTCCGACAGCGGCGGCGTCCGGACGACGCCGACGGAGTGCTGGGCTGCGCCTCGACACGCTGGGCGGTGGGCCTGCTCGCAGCGGCGGTCGTGCTCGTCTACGCGTCGGTGTTCCGGTTGGCCTTCACGTTCGATCTCGTCGTTGCCCAGGGCCGGTACCTGTTCCCGGCGCTGTCCGCGTTCAGCGTGCTGTTCGTGCTCGGACTGACCGGCTGGCTGCCGGTGCGATGGCGACCGGGGGCGCAGCTCGCCCTGGTCGTCGGGTGGTTCGGACTCGGGACCTACGGGTTGACGCACGTCCTGCAACCGTCGTTCGGGCCGGTGCGAGGGTCGCTGCCGCTCGACGACGTGCCCGCTGCCGCAGCGATGGGCGTCGACGCCGCGCCTGCGGCAGCCGGTGCCGACTTCGGCCCGGGCTTGGTGCGCCTCGTCGTCGACCCGTGCGCCCCGATCGCCCGCGTGCCCTCCGGCGCGGTGTCCACATGGCCGCTGACCTGGGTCACGTCCGGTCGCCAGCCCGACGATCCGCTGCGCCAGTTCGCGCAGCTCGTCGACGCCGACGGTCGCGTGCTGTCGGCCGACGACCGGATCCCGCAGGGTGGACGCTACCCGAGCAGTGCCTGGCTGCCGAACCGCCGCTTCACCGAAGACGTGACGTTCACCGTCCCACCGATCGACGCGCCGCGGCGGGCGACGATCGTGGCCGGGTGGCTTGCGGACCGCGGCTGGGACTCGCGCGTCGCGGCGGTCGGCGGGCGGCGCGAGGCGACGGCGTGTGATGCGCGCAGCAGCGACGTGCTGCCGGAGGGCGGCGGCTACGCCTGGCCGGTCGTGCTGCTGCCGGTGCAGCCCGTGACGTTACCGCCGGCCGCGCACGTGCGCACCGACGTGTTCGGCGAGCCGACAAGTGCCGTCCTGAGCGGGTACACCATCGAAGAACGCCTGATGCCGGCCGGTGAGGAGCCCCTGCGGCTCACGCTCTACTGGACGTCCGTGGCTCCGGTCGCGGGCGACGAAACCGTGTTCGTGCACCTCACGGATGCGAGCGGCTGGCCGGGCGCCGGTGCGGACGGCCCGCCGGCGGGCGGGACGTACCCGTCGTCGTTGTGGCAACCGGGCGACGTCGTGCCGGATGAGCACCACATCCCGATCGGCGGCCGGGCGAACGGGTCGCTGCGGCTGTCCGTCGGCTGGTACGCACCGGAAACCGGGGTGCGGCGACCGGCGCGCGATGCGGCGGGCCGGCGATGGGGGGCCGACGAGGTCGTCCTGGGCACGGTGGAGATCTCTCATGCCGGCGTGCGGTTCGAGCCGCTCGAGCCGCTGCCCTGACGAGGTCGTTGCGGCCTTCGGGATCAGCGTGTCGGGATCAGCGTGTCGGAAACTGCAGGACCGTCGTCCAGTCGCCGACCGCCAGCACCCAGGGCGTGCCCACTTCGTCGGCGCCGGCGACGAGGCGGCGGATCCGGGTGTTGACCACCGGGCCCTGATGCCATGCCGTGCCGTCCCAGCGCAGGAGCCGCGTCGCGCCGCGGCCCGGATCGTCGTGCGGGGAAGGGCAGCGGACGGCGGCCCACACCGCGTTCGCCGCGGCGGCGCTGATCGCCGTCAGGCGGCACTCGAAGCGCAGCTTGCACGGGGCGGAGGCGGATGTCGTCGGGCAGTCGCCGTCCGGGCCGCGGACACCGAGGTCGTCATGGACGCGCAAGCCGCCGCCGCCCGTCCGGACGATGTCGCGCTCGCGCGCCAGCCACAGGATGTCGTCCCCCAGCGCCGCCATGCCGCCGACGCGTGAGGGCTTCATGGCGAAGCAGACGTCGCCCGCCCGTTGCCACGGATCGTCCACCGGGTTGGCGGATGGGCACGGGCCGTCGCCGGCCGGCGCCGGGCGGATGAAGAGCACCGCGCCGGTCGGCGATGACCCGTCGCCGCCGGCCCACGCGTTCCCGCCGTCCGTTGCGGCGATCGCGGTCAGTGGTGTCCGGGAGGCGGGCGCCTCGATGACGTGCCACCTTCCTTCGATCATGCGCCACACCCGCCCGCCGCCGCTTGGATCCATCCCGGCGGCCCAGACCGCGCCGCCCGGCGTGGCGGCCACGGCCAGCAGGTGACCGCCGGCTGTCGTCCCATCGGCCGGCGCCGGACGCCACGTCGTCGCGCCAGCCGGCATCCACCACGTCGCGCCGCCGTCGCCGACCGCCCAGTACGTCCTGCCGCTGTGGGCGAGCGCGCGCAGGCGGGGCAGCGGCCGGGCGGGCCGCCAGCGGCGCATGCCGGTGCGGTCGAGCTTGATCAGGTGCGGTCCGTCGGGCGCCGCCACGTCGGCCAGCGCCCAGCCGTGGTCGGGGACGCCCGCGACGTCGTACACGTCGTGGCGCTGCCAGAGCCTTGTCCACTCGGCACCCTCGGCGCCCGTCCCTCCGCCGGCGTCGACGAGCCAAAGACCGTCGCCCAGCGCATAGAGATAGCGTTCGGCACCGAGCGGGGCCAGGGAGTGGTGCCCGCTGCCGGACGGGACCGGTGCGCCGGCGGGCCATCGGGCAATGGTGGCCCATTCGCGGTCGCCGTCCGTGTGGCGGATGACATCGCGGGCGGCCCCGGTGTCGTCGGGGGCGGGCGTGAGGCCGTATGCGATCGTGCTCAGGTCGAGGCTATAGGCGTCGATCAGCGATTGGCCGGGGTGCAGCAGCTGAGGCTGCGATCGCCATTGGCCGCCCTCGAAGCGCCACACGGCGGCCGTCGGATGGGCCGCGGCGCTGCGCCCGAACGCCCAGCCCTGCTTCTCGGACTGTAGCGCGAGCTCGGTCGGGTAGCCGTTGAGCACGGCGTTCGCGTCGCGGCGCCACGTCCACTGCCCGTCGATCTCCTCCATCCGGGCCAGCACGCCGGATGGCCCGTCCTGTCCGATCGCCCAGAGCTCCTGGCCGCCGCTTCCGGTGGGCACGCTCTGGACGTCGAACAGCGGCGGCAGGGCAAGGCGGCCCTCGGTGTCCTCGGTGAGGTGGCGCCAGAGCGGCGGGTCGGCGCTGACGTCCAGCTGGGCGATCATCGCGGCGGTTCGCGTCACGCCGTCCGTCACGGTGACCGTCCCGCCGACCGCCCACCCGCCGATGTCCTTCGGCCATGGATCACCGATCGGCGGGACGCCCCCAGGTTTCAGCTCGATGCTGCGCAGCGTGGCCGTCACCCAGCCCGATGCGGCGATCGACCAGCACGCGCCGCGGTCGTCGCCCAGGCGGGCGATCCGGGCGCCGTCGCCGACAGCCCAGCCGCCGAGGTCGTTGGCGACCGTCGCGTGGTAGAGCCCGCCGAGGTCGACGCCGGTGGCCACCCGCCAATCGATGCCGTCGCCGCTCGGCACGCCGAGCGCCGCCCCGTCGCCGACGGCCAGCACGGCCGAGAAGGTCGGGGCACCCGCGTGGGCGGCGCCCTCGTCCGATCGGACGACGACAAGGTCGCGCACGCGGCCCATGCCGCCGCACCGCACCTGCCAGCCGAGCGGCAGGCACGCGTCGCCGGCGACGTCGCACGGGACGTCGACGAGCGTCTCGGCGCCGGGCGGTTCGAACGCGCGATCGAGCCGCGGCAGATAGATCCGGCCACCTGCGACGCCGCCATCACCGAGCCCATATCTCACCGCCGCGCCCGTCACCGGCGCCGACGGGCGGGCGATCGTGCCCGCGATGCCGAGGACGAGGGCGATCCGCGTCCATCGCGAGCCGCGCGCCAGAAGCGACGTCGGTCGCGCGACCCGCAGCGAGGGAACGGCCTTGGCCAACGGCGTTGGGTTGCCGGCGCTACGGGCCGGGCGTTGGCGTCGGCGCGACGGGGACGGTCGGCATCGCCACGACGGGTGCCGGTGTCGGCTCCGCCGGCTCCGGCGGCAGGAGCGCGGGCGATGTCGCCCCGGCGCCGCCCGATGCGTCGGCCGCGTTCGTGGTGGCGGTGGCCGACGGGGCGGCGGCCGGCCGGCCGCGGTCACGGCCGCCGTCCGACGATGGATTGCGCGGCGGCGCAACGCTCGCCGCATCGGCGGGCGCCGGCGGCACGGGCAGCGCACGATCGGCGACACCGGCCCCCGACTCGGTCGCGGCCAGCGGTCGAAGGGGCGCCGCTCGCAGGGCTGCCCGTGCCGGAACGACATCGTCCCGCTCGGCGGCCGACGTGGACGTCGCCGGGCGCTTGACCGGACGGTCGACGGCGCTGCGGTCGGCGATCGTGGCGCGCAGTTCGGCTGCACTGGATGGCGGGCGCACGCGCACGGACCCGACGGCCGGTGCTGCGGCGGCGGGAAGCGGTGCAGCCGGCTCCCGCTGATCGACGGGCGGCGGCGGGATGAAGCCGTCGCGGTCGACGGGCTGCATGACCCACACTGCGGCGATCAGCGCCGTGCCGAGCGCCGCAGCCACGAGGGCGGGCACGGGGCGAAGGACGACGCGGCCGATCAGCGGCGCGTCGATCGGCACGCCGGGCGCCGGGGTCAGCGTCAGCAGGCGATCGCGGAGCGCGGCCCGGAACTCCGGGCGCGCCGTGTGTCGCTCGTCGGCACCCAGCAGGCGGACGAACGGGTCATTCGGATCGAGCGGCGGGCTAGTGGACGGATGAGACCGGGACACGATGTTCTCCCTCGAGGAGCTGTCGCAGCCGCTGGCGGGCGCGGTGCAGTCGCTTGTGCACTGCGGCCGGGCTGCAGCTCAGGACGTCGGCGATCTCCGGCGGCGTCAGGCCGGCGTGATAGCACAGGCTGAGCACCTCGCGATCGCTGTCGGACAAACGGATGAACGCCTCGCGAACCATGGTGCGTTCATCGATGGGATCGGCGAAATGGACACCTTCATGGTGGGCCTGCGGCAGAAAGGGGACGAACGAGACGAGGTGAGCGCGACGATGGTGGTTGGCGATGACGTTGCCGGCGATCCGATAGAGCCATGCCGCGAACGGCACGCCGCGCAGCTCGAAGCGCTCGATGGCGACCAAGGCGCGCTCCCACACCGCGGCGGTCAGGTCTTCTGCCAGTGCCTCATCCCCCACCCGACGCGCCACGTAGTGGTAGATCGCGTCGAAGTGACGGTCGTACAACTGCCCGAATGCTTGGCGGTCGTGGCGTGCGGCCTCGACCAGCCAGTCCTCGTCGTACACCAAGGCTTCCGACCTCACGGGGTTAACAACACGCGACACGTCCTTCGCTGACCACAGCCCCAACGGACACCCGACGGACACCCCATCGGACGGTTGTGGCGCCGCATGTGAAGGCGACCTATCATAGCGCGCGATGTCGACCCCCGCACCGCCCCCTCCGACCGAGCCGTCGCCGCCGCCGACGATGCCGTTTCGCGAGATCGCGCCGACGGAGTTGGCCGCCCTCATGGCCGCCGATTCCGCGCCCCGCCTGATCGACATCCGCGAACCCCACGAGCGCGCGATCTGCTGCATCGCCGGCTCCGACTTCCTGCCGTTATCCGAAGTCCGCGCGTGGTGGCCCGATCTCGACCCCGACGAGCCGATCGTGTTCCAGTGCCACCATGGCCGCCGCAGCCAGTCCCTGTGCTACGCGCTGGCGGCGCAAGGATTCACGGCACTGGCGAACCTGACCGGGGGGATCGAGGCTTGGCGGGTTGAGGTGGAGCCCGGGATGATGGGCTACTGAGCGGAACGCGGACGCATGCCCGGTTCCCTCACCCCCCCATCGCCGACCGCACCTTCGTCACCACCCCCTCCGCCCGCAGCTCCGACATGTTGCACAGCTCACCGCCGAGGCACGCCGCCAGCTCAGCCGCCGGGCTGGTCGGGTAGAAGCGGGAGCGGGTGTACATGTCGACGACGATCGAGCGCACGCCGCGGCGGCGGAGCGCGGCGGCGAGGAGGCGCATCTCCTCGAGCGGCGCGCGGCCGGTGAGGGAGATGTTGCCGGCACCGTCCGTGAGGAGGACGAGCAACGGCAGGGCGGACGGATCGCGCTGCATCGCCTGCTGGAAGAGCTGGTCGGCGGTGTACAGGGCGTGCGACAGCGGTGTCTTTCCGCCGACGGCGATGTCGCGCAGCCGGCGTTCGGCCAGGGCGGTGCTGCCGGTGAAGGGCAGGACGATCTCCGTGCCCTCGCGCCGGAACACGGCAAGGCCGACGCGGTCGCGGCGTTGGTAGGCGTCTACGAGCAGGCTGAGCACGGCGCCTTTGGCGGCGGCCAAGCGCTCGGCGGTGGCCATCGACCAGCTGGCGTCGACCATGAACAGGATCAGGTTGCCGGCCTTGCGGACCCGCTCTTTGCGGTGCAGGTCGCCGAGCTTGATCTCGATGGGCTTGCCGGGCTGGATCGGCGCCTGCCGCAGCGCCGCCGCCCGCAGCGTCGCGTCGAACGCGATGTCGTCGTAGCGGCCTTCGGCCGGGCGGGCGGCCACGTAGCGCCCGCGGCGCGTCTCGGTGCGCGTCACGCTGCGGCGGCCGGAGGCGCGGCGGCTGAGACGGTCGAGGTCGGTCTCGAAGTGGCGCGCGGCGAAGGTGGCGGCGGCCTGAACGGCTTCCTCGGTCCGCGTGGCGTCCGGCTGGGTGTGGCCCGGCATGGGCTGCGAACCCTGGCCATCGGCCGACGGGCTAGAAGCTGAAGCCTCCACTTTTCGGCCCGTCGGCGTCTGGCGCCAACGGATCTCCTTTACCGTGCTGCGGCTGCCCGTCGGCGAGCGACGTCATGCCGTCGGCCGCGGTCTCGAGCCCGTCGCGGTCGGCCTGTGCCAGCACCTCGTGCACCGCCACCATGTCGGACGAGCCGCCCTCGAGCGGTCCGCGGCGCTGGCGGTGGGGCAGGGCCAGGCGGGCCGCAAGCGCCATGTCGGCCACGCTGATGGCCGTCCGGCCCTCGAACGCGGCGTTCGCCTGCGCCGTCTTCAGGATGGCGATCTCGGCCCGGTGCCCGTCGACGCCGGCGGCCGCGACGAGGCGCGCTGCCAAGCGGAGGTCGTTGTCCGTGATCTCGACGTGGCCGAGTCCGTCGCGCCCGGCGAGAATCCGTTCGCGCAACGCCGCCTCGCTGGCCGACCAGCGGGCCATGAACGTGTCCGGATCGTCGTCGTAGGCCAACCGGCGGCGGAGGATCTCGGTGCGCAGCTCGACATCGTGCACGGCCCCGACGGTCACCGAAAGGCCGAAGCGATCCGTCAGCTGCGGGCGAAGCTCACCCTCTTCGGGGTTCATCGTTCCGACGAGGATGAAGCGTGCCGGGTGGCTGAAGCTCACGCCCTCGCGCTCGACGACGTTCACGCCCATCGCCGCGGCGTCGAGCAGGACGTCGACGACGTGGTCGTCGAGCAGGTTCACCTCGTCGATGTAGAGCAGGCCGCGGTTGGCCGAGGCCAGCACGCCCGGCTCAAATCGCCGCTCGCCCGTGGCCAGCACGTGTTCGATGTCCAGCGTACCGACGACGCGGTCCTCGGTGGCGCTGACCGGCAAGTCGACGAACGGCGTCGGACGCAGGCCGCTCGGCAGGTCGAGGCCGTCTTCCAGCAGCGCAATGCACCGTTCGCAGAGCTGCGCCGTTCTGTCCGGATCGCAGGCGTATGGGCAGCCGACCACCGCGCGGATCGGCGGCAGGAGCGCCGCGAGGCCGCGCGCCGCCGTGCTCTTGGCCGTGCCGCGCTCGCCGCGCACCAGCACGCCGCCGATGTCCGGCCGCACGGCGTTCAGCACGAGCGCGCGTCGCAGATCGTCTTGCCCGACGATGGCCGAGAACGGGAAGAGCTGTGGCATAGGGCGACGATTATATCGTAGGGACGACGCATGCGTCGCCCGAAGGCCATCCGCGTCGCGTTGTGCCCCCGCCCGCAACGTGGACGCTGTGCGAATCGGCCAAGACCGTGCGACCCGTTCGCGCGCTCCCCCTTGCAATCCGTCCCTGCGCTGGTTATATTATCGTTTAGTTCTCGTGACCGAAGGATTAAGCCCGGCTTGAGCCCGGCGCGCGGAGGAACCTGTGGATCTGCAGCTGAACACGCGACTCGATCCACTCCTGGACATGGCCCGGGCGGCAGCCGGCGCAGTCGACCGGACGGCGTTCCTGCCGGTCGTGGCGCGCGGCATCGCTGAGGTCCTCGAGGCCGATGCGTGCGAGGTATGGCTTGACGTCGGCGGCCCGACGCTCTCGGCGCTGCACCGGGCGCCCGGTTCGGGTGCCCCGCCGCGCTCGCCGGAGCGCAGAGCGTTGGCCGAGGTGATGGCGGAGGCCGAGGTCGCCCACATCGACGGCTGGTTGTGCGTGCCCCTCCCACAGACTGCCGGCACCGGCACGCGCGGTGTCATCGCACTGTCGCGTTCCGTCGCGCCGAACGCCGAGGAGGTCACGCTCGTCGAGGTGGCGGCCACGCTCGCCCGGCTCGGACTGGACGCCGCGGATGCCGGGCGCTTCGACGCGGATGCACGCGACCAGTTCCTGGCGCTGCTCGGTCACGACCTGCGCGCACCCCTGTCGAACGTGCGCGTTGGGGCGCAGCTGGCGCAGCGCAACCTGGACGTGGGCGATATGGACAGCGTTCGCAAGGCGCTCACGATCATCGAGAGCCAAAGCGGACGGCTGCTGGCGCGGCTCGAGGCGCTGCTGGATGCCGTTGCGGCCACCGGCGGCTGGTTGATCAAGCTCGAGCCGCTCGACCTTGGCGCGATGGCTGCCTCGTCCATCGAACCGTTCGCGCTGGCGGCCGAGGAGAGGGCGACGGGCACGACATTCGATGTGAAGGTCGATGCCGGAACGCCGCTCGCGCGCGGCGATGCCAGTCAGATCGCGCGGGTGATCGAGCACCTGATCGACAATGCGGCCAAGTACGCGCCGGGCAAGCCGGTCAACGTCCGGATTCACGCATCCGAGGGCGGGGTGCGATTGGACATCACCGATCGCGGGCCGGGCATCCGACCCGAGGACGTCGACAGGGTGTTCACGCCGTTCGGGCGCGGCCGGAACACCGGCGACAAGGAAGGCTACGGCCTCGGACTGTACTTGGCGCGCAACATCGCCCGCTCGCACGGCGGCCGTCTATGGATCGCCCGCACCTCGCCATCGGGGACGACGATGTCGTTGACGCTGCCGGTGGCCGCTGAGCCGTCCCAGTAGATGCCGACGAGCGCCGAGATCCCCAAGCGCATCGCCGACCTGAAGCGCCTTCTCATCGTCGATGACGACGACGAGGCGCGTGCGCTGATGCGCATGGCGCTTTCCCTCGATGACTACGAGATCATCGAGGCCGCCGACGGGCTGGCGGCACTGCGCGTTTCTCACGAGATGCGACCCGACCTGATCCTGCTGGATATCGAGATGCCGCTCATGGACGGTTGGCTGACGTGCCAGCGGATCCGCGAGGTCTGGGACACGCCCATCATCATGGTCACGGCGCTTTCGCAGCTCGATGCCCGGGTCAAAGGGCTTGGCATCGGCGCCGACGACTACGTCTCGAAGCCCTGGGACATCGACGAGCTGCGGATGCGGGTCAAGGCGGTCCTCAAGCGCGCAAGCGATCGACCCTATCTGCAGCGACCGATGCGCTACCAGGACGCCCATCTGACCGTCGACCTGGCGACGCGCGACGTGGTCGTCGAGGGCGAGTCCGTGGCGCTGACGCCGATCGAGTTCGATCTGCTCCGCCACCTCGTCCAGCACCCCAACCAACCGGTGACCAGCGCCGAGCTCCTGCGATTGATCTGGGGTGACGCCTACAACGACGCCGAGGCGACGCTCCGCGTCCACCTCCACCACCTGCGCCGCAAGATCGAGCCCGATCCGCGCCGACCGCGCTATCTGCGGACCGAGCGCGGCATCGGCTACCGCTTCCAGACGGTGTAGCCGGGATGGCCGGTCGGCGGATCCTCCTCGTCAGCGCGCGGCCCGACGCGCGCGCCGACCTCGTCGCGGCGCTGCGCGCGAACAGCTTTCGCGTCGACATCGAGGCCCCGAGCGCGCGGCTGGCCGACGAGGACGTATACGACCGCGACCCGCCGCCCGATCTCGTGCTCCTCGATACGACCGGCGTGCCCGAGGACGTGGCGTGGTCGCTGGCGCCCGTCCTGTCCTCCGGCCGTCTGATCGTCCTCGGCGCCGGCGCCGGCGACGTTCGGCGCGCGTTCGAGGCCGGCGCAGAGGACTGTGTGGACGCCGGCGCGCATCCCGACGAGGTCGGGGCGCGTATCGAGGCCGTGCTGCGGCGCACGGACCGGGTGCCGGCGGCCGAACCGGATGCGGGCGTGTACGTCGATCGCCGGTTGTGGGTGAACTTCGAGTCGCGCCAGGTCTGGGTGCGCGGCGAGCCGGCACCGCTCACGCCGCGCGAGTTTCGGCTGCTCGAGTTCTTCATCGCCCACGGCAGCGGCCCGCTGAGCCACGAGGAGATCCTGGCCGGTGTCTGGGGCCGCGCCCCGGAGAAGCACCGCCCGACCGAAGTCCTCAAGCAGTACATCTGGCGGCTGAGGCAGAAGATCGAAGCCGATCCGGAAAAGCCCGAGATCGTCCTCACCGTGCCGGGCGCCGGCTACCGATTCGCCGCAGCGACGTAGACCTGCGCATCGGCGTCGGTTGCGGACGCCGCGCGCATCAGAGGAGAACGCGATGAAGGCCCTTGCGCTCTATGTCCTGGCCCTCGGCTTCCTCGCCGTCATCGCCTTCGTCGGCTGGTCCGGCTGGCGCGGCGCGCGTCTGGACCGCGGCCTCGTCGTCCACACGACGACGACGCAGGTCGTGGAGATCGGCAAAGGCGGTGACACGCTCCCGGGTATCGCCGCCGAGCTTGGCGTCACGGTGGACGACCTCAAGCTGGCGAACGCGACGCTTTCGCCCACGGCCATTCTGACGGAGGGCACCGAGGTCACCGTGCCGCCGGAGGCGATGACGTGGCAGAAGCTGCTCGGCACCCATGCCGCCGGCCTCGGGGCCGAGTTCCTCGGCGTCTTCCTGAGCTTCTGGCTGGCGCTGGCCGTCGGGATTCTCCCCAAGGGCTACCGCGTTCAGATGTTCAGCATCTCGTTCGTCCTCGCGTTGGCCAGCTACGCTGCGATGCAGGCCGGGGTGGTCGGCAACCCGGAGATGACGCCGCATTTCCTCTTCGGGGCGATCAAGGACGGGTTCGCGTGGTCGAGCGCCTTCCCGATGTTCGCGTGGGCCCTCGGCTTCCGCGAGCGGAAGGCGACGCCGACCGGGGCCGGCGGCGGAACGAGCGCCGGCGCGGCGCGCAAGCCCGTTTCGCCTGACGCGGTCCTCGAGCCCGTGGCGCCGCCGCCGCCGAAGAGCGTGTCGTAGCGTCTGTCGCAAACGTGGCGCGGATTGCCTTCCGGACGCACGAGCCATGTCATAACCTGTCGGTATGCCGAGCATCGACAGGCTTGTCCATCGTCTGAAGCATCCGATCCTGCGGTTCGTAAGGCTCGCCGGGGTCGCGGCGCTGGTGCTGGCGGTTGCGCTGGCCGTCTCGCCGGGCATGCGAGCGTATATCGCGGCCGCCCTTACCGGTGCAGATGGCGGCGCGAGCGGCGAGCGCGTCCGCGTCGACCACGCGATCGATGGCGACACGCTGGTCACGGCGGACGGGCGAACGGTCCGTGTGATCGGCATCGACACGCCGGAGACGCACCACCCGGACATGGACGGCCCGCAGCCCTTCGGGCCTGAGGCGGCGGTGCGCATGTCCGCGCTCGTCGACGGACGCACGGTGCGGCTTGAGCGCGACGCCGTCGACATCGACGACTACGGCCGTCTGCTGCGCCACGTCCGCGTCGACGGCCGCCTCGTCGCCGCCACGTTGGTCGCCGAGGGCCTGGCACACGTTCTCGTCATCCCGCCGAACGTCGGCCACGAGGCCGAGCTGCGCACGGCCGAGGCGGCGGCGCGTGCGGCGCGGCGCGGGCTGTGGGGCAGGGCTCGGCCGACGGGGGTGGCGGTGTTCGCGACACCGCCGACCGTGTCGGGCCGTGCACCGGCAGACGCACAGGCTCACGAATCGACGCTGAGGGCCGCGGCCGCGTCGTCCCCCGTCGCAACGCCTCCCGTCGCAGCGACGCGCGCGGCCGTGAGCGGCGGCGCCGTCGACCCGTCCCAGCCGTGCGGCGCGCGCGTTGCCGGTGCCATCCCGGCGGAGTTGGCCGGCGACCACCTCGATACGTACCAAGCGGTCGAGTTCGAGGTCGTGCGGGCCAAGGACACGGGCAAGGTGACGTTTCTCAACTCGCACGAACCGTTCCAATCCCACTTCTACGCTGCCGTGTTCCCCACGGACTATGCCGATTTTCCGGCACCGCCGGCCGAGCATTTTGCGGGCAAGTGCATCGTCGTCCAGGGGCGGATCGAGCTGTACCGCGGGGCGCCGCAGATCGTCGTTCGAGGGGCGGAGGACGTGCGGGTGGTGGCAGGGGCGGGGGCGGGCGGGCCTTGACGAAGGCGGTGGGTCGGAGGGGAAGGGTACGCTATCGTTTGGGCAGTGTGCTCAGGGCAGACAACGAGGTCGCGGATCGGGCTGTTGAATGCGGCACGCGAACGGGAGGATGGTCATGGCGACGATGCAGACGTTGGTCGGGCTTACGGCTGAGGAGTTCGCGCAGCTCGATCTGCGAGGCCGGCACGAGCTCGTGCGGGGCGTGGTGATCGAGATGTCGTTTCCCAAACCGCGCCATGCGCTGGTCGAAAGTCGGATCACGTTCCGCTTGATGCAGTTCGCCGAGTCGGCGAAGACCGGCTACGTCCTGCACACGGGTTACGTCGTCGAGCGTGGACCCGACACCGTGCGCGGGCCAGACGTTGCGTTCATCGACACGAGCCGTCTGGCTTCTGAGGGGGATCTCGATCGCTACGTGGAAGGGGCACCCGACTTGGCCGTTGAGATCCTCTCGCCGACGAACCGAGCCGGCGAGATCGCGCGCAAGGTCCGTGAATACCTGGCGGCAGGTGCGCGGCTCGTTTGGGTCGTCGACACGCGGCGTCGGATCGTCACTGTTCACATCCCCGGCGTGGGTCCGTCGCGGGTGGCAGAGGGTGAAGTTCTCGATGGAGGCGATGTCTTGCCCGGCTTCACGATGCCGGTGGCGGACATCTTCGCGTTGTAGCCCCTCCCGACGTCACCGTTCTGCCGTGTCTCGATGTCCAAGCTCACGTGCTCACCGCCTGGGCACAGGGTCGACCGGCTGCCGGCGCACCTGCCGATCACGCGCGACGACTAATCGCGCTGGCCGTGTCGAAAGGGCGACATGCCGAAACGCATCGCGCCCGTGCCTATCCGTCACGAATCGCCCCCATCACCACATGCGCCCGCCCCTGCTTCAGCTTGTCCGCGTTCCCGAACGTCTCGCGAAACGCCCGCTCGACGACCGGCCGCAGCTGGCTGATCGCCACGACCGCCATTCGCCCGCCCGGCCGCAGCCGCGCGTGCGCGTCGTGGACGAAGATCGCCAGCAGCTCGCGTCCGACCTTGGCCGGCAGGTTGGCGGCGACGAGGTCGAATCGGCGGGCGGGGTCGATGTCGTCCAGGCCGTTGGAGAGCTGGGCGTCGGCGTTCGCGAGGCCGTTCCGCTGCGCGTTCGCCGCGGCGTAGCGGACGGCGACGACGTTCACGTCCACCATGAGCGTCGTGCCGCCGGGTGCCTCGTGGGCCATCGCGATGCCGACCGGGCCGTAGCCGCAGCCGAGGTCGAGGCAGTCGTCGTCCGGGCGGATCGGCAGGTGGTCGATGAGGAGGCGGGTGCCCTCGTCGATCGCCTTCGGCGAGAAGAGGCCCCACGTGCTGTGGAACGTGCAGGCGTGGCCCCGCAGCTGGGTCTCGATGACGAGGGGGGCCTTCAGGGCGGCGATGTCCATGGCTGATATGCTAACCTACGCCGCTTCGACCGCGCTGCCCCGGACATGCCGCATGATCCACACCATCCGCGTCGCCGCCAAGGCCGACACCGATCCCGTTGGCCGCGATGTCCTTGCGGAGATCCGCCGCACGCTCGGCCTCGCGGCGATCGGCCGGGTTCGCACGGTGCGCGTATTCCGCTTGGAGGGCGCCGACGAGGCTGCGGCCCGCCGACTGGCCGAGGCGTTGCTGTGCGAGCCGGTCGACCACGACTGGACGATCGACGCGCCGATCCTGACCGACGCGGCGCACGTCGTCGAGGTGGCGTACCTGCCCGGGGTGATGAACCCGGAAGCGGCGTCCATCCTGAAGGCGGCGGCGGACCTCGGCGTCGATCTCGTCGCGGTCGACGCGAGCCGGGAGTACGCGTTCTACCCGGCAGCAATGGATGCCCTTTCCACGACCGACGTCGACCGCGTCGTCCACCGCCTCCTGGTGAACCCGACGATCGAGCGCGTCGTCGCCGAACCGCCCGCGACGCTCCTCATCGAGGGCCAGCCGGGGCCGACCCGGCGGATCGCGCTGCGCGGGATGGACGACGACGCGCTGGTGCGGCTGTCGAACGACGGCCTGTATCTCGACTTGGACGAGATGCACGCGATCCGCGAGTACTTCGAGGAACTCGGGCGCGACCCGACGGACCTCGAGCTCGAGATCCTGGCGCAGACTTGGAGCGAGCACTGCGTCCACAAGACGTTCAAGCGCCCGGTTCTCATCGACGGCGTGCTGAAGGCGCCGTTCATGCAACGGCTCAAGGAGACTTCGCGGCGCTACGACGACCTCGTCGTCTCGGCGTTCGTCGACAACTCGGGCGTCCTGCGCTTCTACGACGGCTGGGCCGTCTGCGGCAAGGTCGAGACGCACAACAGCCCGTCGGCGATCGAGCCGTACGGTGGGGCGATGACGGGCTCGGGCGGCGTCTTCCGCGATGTCCTCGGCACCGGCCAGGGTGCGCGCGTCATCGCCTCGACGGACATGTTCTGCTTCGCCCCGCCCGACCTGCCCCCCGCGGACGTCCCGCCTGGCGCGCTGCCGCCGGACTACCTCCTGCGGCGCGTGGTCGCCGGCGTGCGGGATTACGGCAACCGAATGGGCATCCCGACGAACAACGGCAGCGTGCACTTCCACCCCGATTTCCGCGCCAAGCCGACGGTCATCGTCGGCGCGTACGGCCTCCTGCCGGAGGATCGGGCGGTCAAGGGCCATCCGCGCCCCGGCGACCGGATCGTCGTGCTCGGCGGCCGCACCGGCCGCGACGGGATCCACGGCGCCACGTTCAGCTCGACGGCGATGACGGCCGACACGATCACCGTCAACAGCCAGGCGGTGCAGATCGGCAACGCGGTCGAGGAGAAGCGGCTGCTCGACGCGCTGCTGGTGTGTCGCGACGACGGGCTGCTCCAGGCGCTGACGGATTGCGGCGCCGGCGGCTTCTCGTCGGCGATCGGCGAGATGGGCGAGCGGCTGGGCGCCGAGGTCGAGCTCGACCGGGCGCCGCTCAAATACACCGGGCTTGCGCCGTGGGAAATCTATCTCTCCGAGAGCCAGGAGCGCATGGTCGCCGCCGTCGCCCCCGAAGACGTCGCGCGCGTCCTGGCGATCTGCGCCACTTACAACGTCGAAGCCGTCGACGTCGGCGCGTTCCTCCCGACCGGCCGGCTCGTCGTCCGCTATGCGGGCGAGGTCGTCGGCGAGCTGGCGATGGGGTTCATGCACGACGGGCTGCCCGACAAGACGCTGACCGGCACGTGGACGGCCCGCACCGTCGACGGCGACGTGGCTGCACGGTCGGCGCTGCCGGCACTTCCGGCATCGAATGACGCCTGGATCGACCTCGCCCGTCGCGTGATGGCCCACCCGAACGTGGCCTCCAAGGAGCCGATCGTCCGGCAGTACGACCACACCGTGCAGGCGATGGGCGTCCTGCCGCCGTTCGGCGGGCGGGAGGGCGACGCGCCCGGTGATGCGGCCGTGCTCGCGCCCCTCCCCGACAAGCCGTACGGCCTCGTCATCGCCCACGGCCTGAACCCGGTGCTGAACACGTTCGACCCGTACTGGGGCGGGATCTGGGCCGCGGCCGAGGCGATGGCGAACCTCGTCGCCGTCGGCGGCAACCCGCGCGAGGTCGGCTTGATCGACAACTTCATCTGGCCCGTGCCGGACGGGCCGGCGCTCGGCGGGCTCGACCGGGCGGTCGATGCGTGCGTCGATGTCATGCACGCGCTCGGCCGGCCGTTCATCAGCGGCAAGGACTCGCTGTCGTCCACGTACCGCTACCCGGACGGCACCGTGCTCGAGATCCCGCCCGTCCTGTGCATCTCGGTCTTCGGCCGCATCCCCGACGTCGCCAAGACGACGTCGTCCGACTTCAAGCGCTCCGGCTCGACGCTCGTCCTTGTCGGCGCCCGGGACGTCGATCCGCTCCGCGGCCACGGCCTCGGCGGTTCGGTCTACCTGGACGTGCACGGCCTGCGCGGCGTCGACGCGCCGCACGTCGATCTCATGGTGCTGCCCCGCGTCCTCGACGCCGTGCACGCCGCCATCGCCGGCGACCGCGTGCTGTCGTGCCACGACGTGAGCGAGGGCGGCCTGCTGGCGTGCCTGGCCGAGATGGGCTTCGGCGGCGACCGCGGAGCCGAGATCGACCTTGCGGCGCTTGAGTTCGAAGCGGGCGTCGGGAGCGGAACGGCGGACCGCCGGATGCGACCCGATGTGGCGCTGTTCAACGAGACGGCCGGCGTGTTCGTGTGCGAGGTCGTCGACCCGGCCGACGTCGCCGCGTTCACCGGCGTTCCGCATGCCGTCATCGGCCGGACGATCGACGCGCGTGAGCTGCGGCTCAGTGACGGCGGGCGGGAGCTGGCGCGAATCGGCATCGCCGCCCTGCAGGAAGCATGGGAATCGGCGATGCGCTTCGTCTTTCACTAGCGTCTTTCGCTGGGCGCGCCTGAGAGTCGCCCTGAGAGTCGCCCTGAGCGCACCGCCCTACGGCGGAACGCACAACCCGTCGTATGCTCCCCCCAGCCACACCACGAACGTCGGCTGCTTCGCCTCGTTGCGCCACTCGCACGCGTGTTTTCCGCTCGCCTGCAGCGCCGCCTCGAACGGCGCGCGCTGCGCCGCGCCGACGTCCGTCGGGATGATCGCGAGCGTGTCCGGATCGCTCAAGCGAGCCGCGGTCAGCGCGTCGATCGGTGTCTTGGCCTCGTCCTGTTCCGGGCCCACATCGACGCCGATCACCTGGCCCGGGCCCAACGGCAGGCCGTAGACCGCGATCAGCTTGCGCAGCGACCCGACGTACAGCGTCTGGGGGTGATGGACGATGAGGTACGTCGGGCCGACGGCATCGGGCCCGCGCCGATCGGCCTCGGCCATCGCGAGGCGCATGAATGTCGTGGGCGGGGGCTGGTAGCGCCCGGCGAGACGGCGGCGGGACAGGACATCGGCCTGGTAGAGGTTGAGGGCAAGCGCCGCGATCAGGACCACGGCGGCCAGGGCGCTTCGCGGGCGGCGGCCTGCCAGCGCTGGCCAGGCACGCGCCGCGAGCGCGCCCGACCATGCCAAGCCGATGGCTGCGAAGGCGGCGTACCACGGCAGCAGCAGGAACATCCGCGTGTTCGGCGGCGTGGCCTTGCCGTGCAGCGCGCCGACGAGCACGGCCGAGACGGCGTACGCAAGCAACAGGAAGCGGGCGAACCCGTCGCGGCGGGCCATACCGATCGCGCACGCCACGCCGAGTGCCATGAAGCCGGCAGTGAGCGGGTCCAGGTGGCCGACGGCGACGAAGTGGCTCTCATCGACGGTATAGAACGGCGTGGCGAGGGCGTAGAGGACGTTGTGCGCGACGTCTCTCCAACCCGGCGCCGCGGCGGCCGTGAGCGCCGAGTTGTGGCGCAGCATCCCCACGCGCTGTTCGGACCAGAAGGTGGCCTGCGCCAGCATCGGCGCGGCCGCCGCCAGCGCGACGCCGCCCGCCAGCGCCCAGCGCCGCAGCGCACCGCGGTCGTACGGCCGGTCCATGCACAGCACGAGCAGGGCGCCGATCAGCGGTGCGAACAGGGCGCCCGGGAACACGTAGAAGCACAGGCCGACAGCGATGCCGAGGCCGGCGGCGGCGCTGCGCGTGCGCGAGCGGATCGACCACGTGGCCGCGGCCAGCACCAGCGCCATGGCCAACAGGGCTTGCAGGTTGTCGTAGCCGATCTTGCCGAACGACATGAGGTAGTGGGACGATGCCAGGAACGCCAAGGCTGACACTGCGACGCCTCGGCGCATGAAGCCGCCGTAGAAGACGGCCAGCAGCGGCAGAGACAGCGCGGCGGTGCCGATGCTGCCGATCCGCCAGCCGAAGTTGCCCGTGCCGAAGAGGCGCATGAACGTGGCCTGGATGAACGTCGACCCGAACGGATAGCTGCCGAACGACCAGTTGCTGTCCAGAAGGTTGCCGAGGGCGGTGGTCAGCGGCATGTGCAGCGCGACGTCGCGCGCCAGGTCGTAGTAGCCGTACTCGTCCCCCACCACGGCGAACCACCACGCGTTCATATTGTGGGCGCCGAGGATGAGCGCCAGGGCCGTCAGCCAGAAGGCCGGGCCGGCACGACGAAGCTCACTGCGAACGCACCACGCCGCGCCGGCGGCGACGACCAGCGGTGCGAGCACCGGCTCGCGCGCGCCGTACAGGCCGTACAGTGCTGAGAGCAGGGCCAGCTGCAGTACGGCGAGGCCGACGAAACGTTCGCCATAGCGGTGCCAGATCGCCGCGAACGGCCGCGCGGGCTTGGGGGGGCCAAGCGATTCGGTCGGGATAGGCGGGCCGTCGTCCGCACGGAACGCGTCCGGCGACGGGCGCAGGGCGAGCGCGACCGCGATCAGTGTGGCAGAGGCAAGGCCGACAAGTGCGAAATAGGCCGGCAAGGCGCTCGCGCACAGGAAAGTGCTGCGGCACCACAGCCCTCTCGCCAGTTGCCGCACGGACGCGACATCGAGCCAGCGGTCGGTGACGACCAGGAGCGGGCCAGCGGCGGCCAGCGTGGTCAGGAGCAACCACAGCGCGAGCCAACGCCAATGGATGGTTGTCGATAGGGCACGCGGAAAGCGATCACGCGCGCGATCGCGGTCGCGTTCCGCCAGCGACCGCTCGAGGTCGGCGACGCGCCGGCGCAGCGCGACGTTCTGTTCGGCGATCGGATCATGTACCGGATCATGTACGTCGCGTACCGGATCGCCGTGGTCGTCGACGCGCACATCATCTTCCACTTCGACATCGTCGCCGTACGCACGCTCGTCGACGCCCATATCGCGCGCGAGCGTGCCGTCGGCAGCCGTAGATGTCGGTGGCTGGGAGGATCGGCGTGACGACGTCATGGATTGGGCCCCCGTTCCTGCAACGCAAGCATACCGCGGCCTGTCGTTTGCGGCCATCACGCACGCATGGGGCATGACTCGGGAGCCGGCCGCATGGAACGTCGGGCAGAGCAGACTCGTACCCGGTCTCTCGGCCCGGTCTCTCTGCCCGGTCCCTAATGGCGTCGCGTCACCGCCCTCGCCCGCGCCTTGGCCGCCTCGACCTCGCGGTCGCGCGCCGGGGCGCTCGTCACGAGGTCGTCGAGCAGCGTGCGGGCGGCGGCGGCCACGGCGGCGACCGCCTGTTCGAAGGCGGCGGCGTTGGCGCGGGACGGCGTGTGGCACCCGCTCAGCTTGCGGACGAACTGGCGGGCTGCCGCGGCGACCTCGTCGTCCGTGGCGGGCGGGGCGAGGTTGTGGAGGGGCTTGATGCTGCGGCACATCGGGCGGTCCTTTCGGAATCCGAACGGGCTTCATGATAGTCGGGGCAATGCGATCGGCGCCCGCTGTCCGCATCGCCCCGGCATCGGCGGGTTGGTCGCTGCCGACACGCCCGCAACCGCGCACGTACCCGCCGACGATTGACGGGCGAGGGACTCAACGCCAACATGACATCGACACCAATCGTCAACGCCATCGCCCGCTCGGATGTCGACCGGACGCGGTTTCGTGTCCGTGCCATCCACGCACCGCAGGACGTTCCGCAATGCCCGATGCCGCCGCTTCCGTCGCCACGATCGACCTTGCACTCGCCGCCGCAGCCAGCTTGGCGTGGGCCGTCGGGCTGCTCATGGCGCTGCCGCGCCACCGCGCCTTCCGGCAGCGCCGCGATCTGTGGTGGGCGCTGACGTTCGCCTGCCTGCTGATCGTGGGCATCGGGCAGGCGTTCGAGGCGTGGGCGGGGCGCGGCGGCGATCCGGCCGGCGATGCCGCGCTGTTGCACGTGGGCACCCGCATCGCCTTTGCGCTTGCCGGCGTCGCGGCCGTCCAGGGTTACCGCCGCCGCATCGACGCATTCGACTGAACGGCGCCCATTTTGGCCGACTTCCTCGACACCCTCACCGCCCAGATCGAACGCGATCGCGCCCGCCTGACCGCGGCCCTCAGCGGCGAGCCGAAGGCGGCCGTCGACGCGCTGCCGGCCTACGTCGCGTCGCACTGGCATGCCCTCCCGGCACCGCCCGGTGCCGCCACTTGGCCGGCCTACGCCGTCGACGGCAGCATCGTCCAGGTCGACCTCGACGACGGGAGCTACCTCTTTATCGTCCGCGCCTTGGCGCTCAAGGACGGCGGCGAGGCCTTCCAGCGCGGCGGGATGGAGGTCCTGCCGCCGTCCACCGCCGCCTCGACGGCCAGCCGCTACGCGGACCTGCTCCAACGGCAGCACGAGATCGGCGTGGCGTGCGAGGTCGTCGCCGTGGCGGCGCCCGGCAGCGTCGTCTTCCTCGACGGCGCGCTGTACGGCTGGCTGCCGCAGCTCTACTCGCTGCCGGGCGAGAGCGCGACCGGGGACGGGGCGCCGCGTGGCGACGCACCGGCGGGCGCCCACCTGCCCGATGCGATTCTGGCCGGCTACCTTGAGCTGCTCGCGACGGCCCGGGCGCGCGGCGTCCACATCGTCGCTGTCTCCAAGACGAGCCGCGAGGCCGCGCACTGCAAGCTGTGGCTTGCCGACGACGGCCGCGGCGGCGACCTGACCGTCCCCGACGAGCTGACGGACTCGGCGATGATCCATCGCTACACGGACGAGCGCGCCGGCGTCTCGACGCCCGTCGTGCTGGGCACGCGCGCGTTCGTCGGCGGCTCGCGGGCGATCCTCGAGCGGGACGACGTGGGCGCCAGCCCGGCGATCGTCAGCTGCTTCGTCCGCTTTTCCGAGCTGGACGACGCACTGCGGATCGACGTTCCGGCGCACCAGTGTGGGCTGGATGCGACACTGGCCGACATCGCGGGCGAACATGGCGGGGCCGTCGTGCCGGACGGGGTGGCGGCGATCGCGCCGACGCTGGCGCTGCTGCAGGCCGACTACGGCGGCCTAGCCGTCTACAACGCGCTACTCTACTCGGTCGACCGTGAGGTGCGGCTGAGTCGGAGCACGGTGGCGGACGTGTATGTGCCGGTGATCGAGCAGATGCTGGGGGTGCGGGTGCGGTTGGATCGGGGGGAGCGGCGGTTCGCGGGGGCGAGGGGGTAGACGGCGACGAGGGGCGATCGAGACCTCGGCCTCTGCTACCATTCGGTCCCGTCTCATCCTGCCCTAACCCGCCGCCGCTACCCTTCCGCGCCATGGAGCGCGACGCGATGGACTGGCCCAACCCGAACCCCGTGCCGAACGGCACCGACGACCGAGGCAGTGACGCCGGTCACGGCGACGATGCGGGGATACCTGCGATCATCCATCCCGCGGAATCGGCGCCCGTCATCGGCACCGCCGGCGCCGGGCAGCGCCCCGTGGCGTATGAGTGGGTCCACACGCGCGACGGCTGGGTGGCCGTGAACCGCGACGTGCCGTCCGAGTGGGACGAGGCTGCGGACGCGATGGTGGCGGCGGAGGGTGCGCCGCTGGCCGGTCAGTTGCCGACGGTCCGTCGACGCCGCGGCCTCGGCAGGGACGTCGTCGAGGCGCTGTGCATGGCCGGGTTGTTGTTCCTCGGCATCCAGGCCGTCATGCGGCAGTTCATCGTCGAGAACATCAGCATGCTGCCGACGCTCGACCCCGGCGATCGGATCTTCGTCGACCGCGTCTCGTGGCGCACCGTCGGCGAGCTCGCGCGCGGCGACGTCGTCGTGTTCCGAGCCTGGGACGAGGACAAGCTGTACGTCAAGCGGATCGTCGGCCTGCCCGGCGACACGTTGACGATGCAGGACGGCGAGGTCTTCGTGAACGGCGAACGCCTCGACGAGCCCTACCTCGTCCAGCATGCGGCTGAGTCGAAGCCCGTGATCGAACTCGCGGACGATGAGTTCTTCGTCATGGGCGACAACCGGCCCAGCTCCGCCGACTCGCGCATGCACGGCCCGGTGAAGCGCGAGCGGATCGTCGGGCGGGCGTGGGCCATCTTCTGGCCGCTGGACGATTTGGCATGGCTGCACAAGACGCCGCGCTTGTACGCGGCGCCGCTGGAGGGCGGCGTCGATGCGAGTGACGCAAGCGATGCCGCTGGCGACGCCAAACCGGCGACCGACACCAACCCCCAGTCGGACGGTTAGCGCCGCCCCTTCGGCAGGCGGGACGTCTCATCTGCGATCCGTTCCGCCGAGGCGGCCCAGCTGCAGATCGGGCAGGTCGCCAGGTCGTGGAAGCGGGCCGGGCAGCGGTCGCGGCCGAACTGGATGATCTGCAGGTGGAGCTGGATCCAGCGGTCCTCCGGGAACGCCGCCTTCAGGTCGCGCTCGACGTGCTCGACGTTCTTCCCCTCGGACAACCCCCACCGCGTCGCCAACCGATGGATGTGCGTGTCCACCGGGAAGGCCGGGATCCCGAACGCCTGCGCCATGACGACGGATGCCGTCTTGTGCCCGACGCCCGGCAGCGCCTCGAGCTCGGCGAACGTCCGCGGCACCTGCCCACCGTGCCGCTCCACGAGCAGGCGCGACAGCCCGACGATCGCCTTCGCCTTCTGCGGCGCGAGCCCGACTTCGCGGATCATCCCGTGGACGGTTTCGACATCGAGCGACGCCATCGCCGCCGCGTCGCCGGCCCGCGCGAACAGCGCCGGCGTGACCTGGTTCACCTTCTTGTCCGTCGTCTGCGCGCTCAGCACGACGGCGACGAGGAGCGTGAACGGATCGACGTGGTCGAGCGGGATCGGGACGGACGGGTAGAGGTCGTCGAGGACGGCCTGAATGCGCTCAGCCTTATCGTGGGCGGTCATGACTGCTTCCGTGGCCGCGTTCGTCGTGCCCATCGTCCGCTCCCTTGCGCCAGCAGACGCCTGTGTGATCGACGGGAATGAGCGGCGCCGCGATGCCGTGCGCCGCGCGGTACGCATCGACCGCTGCCCTGCACCCCGCTCCGTCGCCATAGTCGTCGATGATGCACCAACCGCCCGGTGAGAGGCGCGGATAGAGCGCCGTCAGCGCGTCGTGCGTCGAGGCGTACAGGTCGGCGTCGATCCGCAGCACGGCCAGCTGAGCGATCGGCGCGGCCGGCAGCGTGTCCGCGAACCAGCCCGGCAGGAATCGGACGCGGTCGTCGAGCAGGCCGTAGCGGGCGAAGTTGGTGCGGACGACGTCGAGCGGGATCGCCAGGACGCGCTCGGCGACGGCGTCGCGGTGGTCGAGCCGTGCGCCGGACGTCGAGGTCGAGGTCGATTGCGAGGTTGATTGCGACATCGAGGCCTTGCGCCTGTCGATGTCGACTGCGACCTCCTGCCGCTGCCGGCACGGACGCCGGCAGTCCCTGGAACGAGTCCGCGACCCACACCGTCCGGTCGTCGATGCCGTACGCCGCCAGCACGCCGCGCATCAGGATCGTCGCCCCGCCCCGCCACACCCCGCACTCGATCACGTCGCCCGGCACGCCCCGCGCCAGCACGTCCCGCACGCACATCGCGACGTTGTCCATCCGCCGCCGCCCGATCATCGTCTCGGCCTCCGGCGGCAGGTCGCGCCCGACGGCGCGGGCGGCCGGGTCGACGGCGACGGGGCGGACGAGGGCGAAACCGAGGGGGGCGAGGAGGTGGGCGGCGAGTTGGGCGAGGAAGCGGCGGGCGGGGGTCGTCGGCACGGGGGCGCGGTAGCGCTCGCCGCCGACCTCGCGCAGGAGGACGGCGGTGAGGAGGTCGATGTAGCGGTCGGCAGCGGACGGCACGGGCGCAGACGGCGCCGGCCCCCCCCCCCCCCCCCCCCCCCCCCCCCCCCCCCCCCCCCCCGCCACCCCCGGGGTTGCCCCCCCCCCCCCCCCCCCCCCCCCGGCGGCCCCCCCGGCCCCCCCCCGGCCGCCCCCCGGCCCCCCCCCCCCCCCCCGCCGCCCCCCCCCCCCCCCCCCCCCCCCCCCCCCGGGGGGCCCCCCCCGCCCCCCCCGCCCCCGGGGCGCCCCCCCCCCCCCCCCCGCCCTTTGGCCCCCCCCCCCCCCCCCCGGGGCCCCGCCCCCCCCCCCCCGGGGGCCCGCCGCCCCCGCCGGGCGGGGGGCCCCCGCCCCCCCGGGCCCCCGGCCCCCCGCCCGCCCGCCGCCGCCCCCCCCCCGCCCGGGCCGGGGCGCGCGCCCCGCCCCCCCCCCCGGGGCCCGGCCCCCCCCCCCCGCCCCCCCCCGGCCCGCCGGGCCCCGGGGGGGGCCCCGGGGGGCGGGGGGGGGCCGGGGGGGGGGGCGGGGGGGGGCGGGGGCGCGGGGGGGGGCGGGGGGGGGGCGGCCGGGGCCCCCCCCCCCCCGGGCGGCCGCGCGGGGGGGCCCCGGGGGGGGGCGGCGGGGGGGGGGGGGGGGGGGCGGGGGGGGGGGGGGGGGGGGGGGGGGGGGGGGGGGGCGGGGGGGGGGGGGGGGGGGGGGGGGGGGGGGGGGGGGGGCGCGGGCGCGGGGGGGGGGGGGGGGGGGCCCCCCCCCGGCGGGGGGGGGGGGGGGGGGGGCCCCCGCGGGGGGGGGCCCGCGGGGGGGGGCGGGGGCTGGGGCGGGTGGTGGGGGGGGGCGCGCTGGGTGGGGGGGGGCGGGGGGGGGGGGGCGGGGGGGGGGGGGGGGGGCGGGGGTGGGGGGGGGGGGGCGGGGGGGGGGGGGGGGGGGGGGGCCCCCGCCGCCCGGGGGGGGGGCGCCGGGGGGGGGGCGGGGGGGGGCCGCCGGGGGGTGGGCCCGGGGGGGGGGGAGGTTCAGGGGGGGGCGCCCGGGGGGGGGGGGGGGCGCGGGGGGGGGCGGGGAGGGGGGGGGGGGGGGCGGGGGGGGGGGGCGGCCCGGGGGGGCCGGGGGGGGGGGGGCGGGGGCCGGCCGCCGGGGGGCCGCCGGCCCGCCCCCCCCCGCGGCCGCCGCCCCCCCCCCGGGCGGCCGCCCCCGGCCCCCCGGGGGGGGGGGGGGGGGGGGGGGGGGGGGGGGGGGGGGGGGGCGCCGGGGGGGGGGGGGGGGGGGGGGGGGGGGGGGGGGCCGCGGGGGGGGCGGCCCCCCGGGGGGGGGGGGGCCGGGGGGGGGGGGGGGGGGGGGGGGGGGGGGGGGGCGCCCGGGGGCGGCGCCGTCCCCCCCCCCCCCCGCGCCCCCGGCGGGGGGGGCGCGGGGGCCGGCCCCGCCCCCCCCGGCGGCCGCCGCGGGGGGGGGGGGGGGGGGGGCGGGGGGGGCGGGGGCGGGGGGGGGGGGGGGCGGGGGGGGGGGGGGGGGGCGGCCCCCCGCCCCCGGCGGGCCCCCGCCCGCGCCCGGCCCCGGGGGGGGCGGGGGGGGGGGGCCGGGGGGGCCGGGGGGGGCGCCGGCGGGGGGGGGGGGGGGGGCGGGGGGGGGGGGGGGGGGGGGGGGGGGGGGGGGGGGGGGGGGGGGGGCGGGGGGGGGGGGGCGGGGGGGCGCGCGGGGGGGGCGGCGCCGGCCGGGGGGGCGGGGGGGGGGGGGGGGGGGGGGGCCGGGCCGGGGCCGGGGGGGGGGGCCGGGGGGCCCCGGGGGGGGGGGGGGGGGGGGGGCGGCGGGGGGGGGGCCCGGGGGGGGGCGCCCCCCCCCCCCCCGGGGGGGGGGGGGGGGGGGGGGGGGGGGGGGGGGGGGGGGCGGGGGCGGCTGGCCGCGCGCCCCGGGGGGGGGGGCGGGGGGGGGGGGGGACCGCTCCGCCGCCCGGGGCCGGGGCGGGGGGGGCGGGGCGGCGCGGGGGGGGGGGGGGGGGGGGGGGGGGGGCCCCGCGCCGGGGGGGGCGGGCCCCCCCCCCCCCCCCCCCCCCCCCCCCCCGGGGCCCCCGCCCCGCGCCGGGCGCCCCCCCCCCCCCCCCCGCGCCCGCGCCCCCGGGGGGGCCGGCGGCGGGGCCCCCCCCGCGGCCCCGCGGGGGGGGGGGGGGGGGGGGGGGGGCCGCCGCGGGGGGGGTGGGTGTGGGGGGGGGGGTGGGGGGCGCGGGGGGGGGGGGGGGGGGGGGGGGCCCCCCCCCCGGCGGGCGCCGGGGCGCGGCCCCCCCCGGGGGGGGGGGGGGGGGCGCCCGGGGGGGGGGGGGGGGGGCGGGGGGGGCCCCGGGCGGTTCTTTCGGCGTGGGCGGGGCGACAGTCGGGCGCCGCGCGGATTCTGTCATCCTGACACGCGAGCCTCGCGACGGACCGTGGACAGGCGCCGCCCACCGCCGCCACAATCGCCCCCATCTTCCCCTCCGCCACCCCCGCCCCCGCCATCGGCGCGTCCGCGAACGTCGCGAAGCCGCAATCGGGCGTGAGGAGCACCCGGCCTTCGCCGAACACGTCGACGGCCCGCTCGATGCGCCGCGCGATGTCGTCGACCGCCTCGACCGCCTCGAGCTTCTGGTTCACGACGCCGACACCGACGCGCAGCGCGCGCGGCAGCTCCGCTAGGACGTCGATCTCGCCCGCGCGGGGCGTGCAGAGCTCGAGGAACAGCGTGCCGACGGGCGCGTCGGCCAGGAACGGCAGGAGCGGGCGATAGTCGCCCGCCAGCGCGTTCGCCTCGTCGCGGGACCAGTTGCCGCGGCAGATGTGCAGGCCAAGGCGCTCGCGGGGGAGGCCGTGGACAACGCGCATCAGCAGGTCGCGGGCGAACGCGAGCTCGTGGGCGGTGTCGCGGCGGTCGGACAGCGCGCCGCACATGAAGCTGCGGCCGGGGCGCGAGCCGCTGAACACAACCTCGGTCAGCACCGGCTCGTCGAACTGGACGATGGCGGCCCCGCCGGCCAGCAGATCGTGCACCTCTTCGCGCAGCACGCGGACGATGTCGTCGGCGAGCGCTTCGCGCGACGCGTAGACCTTGTCGGCCACGCACTCCAGCCACATCGTGCGGCTGAGGAGGTACGGCCCCGGCAGGGCGATCTTGATCGGCCGGTTCGTCACCGTGCGCGCGAACGCCAGCTCGTGGGCGGCGATCGGCCGGGGGCGGGAGAGCGGGCCGAAGACGGCGGGGTGGCGGACTTCGGCGGCCGGAATGTCGAGCGCGCGCATCTCGGCCTCGAAGTGCGCCGGGTCATCGACGAGCGGCAGGAGGTCGACGAGGGGGATCAGCTGGCAGTTGTCCAGCCGTGCGCCCACGAAGCTGGCGTAGTTGTCCCGCCGCTGCTCGCCGTCCGTCACGACGTCCACGCCCGCCCGCTCCTGCGCCGCGACGGCCAGCCGCACCGCGTCGTCCGCCGCCGCCTCGAACGCCCCATCGTCCAAGCGCCCTTCCAGCCGCTCGTGCAGCAGCCGCCCCAGCCACGCCGGCCGCGGCCAGCTGCCGATGCCCATGACAGACAGCGGGGCGATGGCCGGCGCGGGAGCGGGCTCGGGCAGGCGGTCGGGGATGAAGACGGGGCGGCGGTCGGCGGCGATGCCGGCGAGGAGGCGGGCGCCGGCGGCGGATCGCGTGGCGGTCGTGGTGGGCGTCGATGGCATCGCGGGCGACGGATCCGTCGTATCGGACCCATGGGACACATCGGTTCTCGCCGCCGTCGCACTCCCTACTCCCTCAACCCGCTCCGCCAACGCCCCCTTGCACACGACGAACCGCCGCTCGCGCCCGTCCTTCGTCACCCGCACCAGCTCATTGCCCGTCAGCCGGCACCACGCCGGCAGCTCGACCTCGACGGTCGGCTCGGTCGAGCGGATCTCGAGCAGCTGCCCGCGCCGGAGCGGATCGATATGACGACGGATGAGCAGGAGCAGGCCGCCGCCGCAGTCGAGGTCGCCGCCGTCGAAGGTGACGTCGGGGTGGAGGGGGTCGGTCACGTGCGGCTCACCAGGAAACGCACGCCGCCCCGCCGCTCAAGAACTCCACCAACTTTGCCCCGCCGACGATCATCGCCCCGTCCACCAGCGCGCCCTCGTCCAGCTCGCGGCGCTTGAAGCACGGCGAGCAGACGTAGATCTGGCCGCCGGCCGCCGCGAAGTTGGCCATGAGGTCGCTCAGCGGCATGAAGCCCGGCTCGTGAACGTCGTCGGCGTAGCCGCGGACGGCCAGTCGGACGCCCTCGGTGGACAGGAAGACCAACGTGTCCTTGTCGGACGCCAGCGCCGCGTTGGCGACGACGAAGGCGACGGTGGCCTTGTCGGCGTCGTTCTTGGCATAGGTCAGGTTTACACAGAAAGATCCGGCCATGGGAAGTCACTCCAGGTTGGTGGGCGACGCGCTTGGGTCGATGGCGCGCCGGCGGATGAAGTAGTGCGGGTGGTCCGCGTGGACGAGGGCGTGGCCCGTGAGGCCGCACCACGCCGGCATGTCCGCCGGCGCGCCGGGATCGCGTGCCACGACGTGCAGCACCTCGCCGGGCGCCAGCGCCAGGACGCGCGGGCGCAGGAGCATGACGAGGTCGCCGCAGCCGAGGTCGCCGGCGTCCCAGGTGGCGGCGGCGGGCGGGAGGTTGACCATGGGCGGCATCATAACGCAGCGGGTCCGACCGGGCGACTGCGCGGTGCTTGCCTCGGCATCCGGGTTCGCGCATACTCGCCCGCATGCCTGCTCTCCCCATCCTCCCCACCGGCACCGTCACCTTCCTCTTCACCGACATCGCCGGCTCCACCGCCCTGTGGGAACGCGACCGCGACGCCATGCAGGCCGCCCTCGCGCAGCACGACCGCCTGCTGCGCGAGGCCATCGAAGCGCGCAACGGCCACGTATTCAAGACCGTCGGCGACGCCTTCTGCGCCGCCTTCGCCCGCGCCCAGGACGCCGTCGAGGCCACGGTCGACGCCCAGCGGTCGCTCGCCTCGGCCGACTGGTCGATGCTCGGCGAGGCGGCGCCACTCCGATCGCGCATGGGCCTGCACACCGGCGAGGCGGACGAGCGCGGCGGCGACTACTTCGGCCCACCCGTGAACCGCGTCGCCCGCCTGGAAGCCGCGGGGCACGGCGGGCAGGTGCTCGTCTCGCTGGCGACGCAGCAGATCGTCCGCGACCGCCTCCCCGACGGCTGCGCACTGCGCGACTGGGGTGAGCATCGGCTGAAGGACCTGCGGCATACCGAGCACATCTTCCAGCTGGAAGGCCCCGGCTTGCCGGAAATCGCGACGCCCCCGACGACGGCCGAGGCGCTGCACCCGCGCGACCGGGTACGCGTCATCGAGGCAGACGCGGTCGCCGCCACCGATTCGCCTTCACGCGAGGCGGGCGGCGGCGGCCTGTGGACCCGCCTCGAGTCCGCGCTGCGCAGCGAATCCGGCGACGCGATCACGCTGACGACCGTCGAAGCCGCCGAGCTGGCCCGCCACAAGCCCGCGGACTGGCGCGAGTGGCGCCTCGGCCGCGTCGCCGAATGGTCGCAGCCACGGTACCGGCTGGACGGCCGCTTCGTGGGCCTGACGCTCCTCATCGACCAAGGCGAGGAGTCGACGAGCGGGCGGTGGGCGGCCAAGGAGGAGCGGTATGACGACCTCGGTGCGCTGCTCTCGGCTGCGAGCGACCCGGCGATCGTCGTTCTCGGGCCGCCGGGGGGCGGCAAGTCGACGCTGCTGCGGCACTTGGAGTTGGACACGGCCATCGCCGGGCTGCGAGGGGAGGCGGACGGTGATCGCGTCACGTTCTTCGTCTCGCTGAACACGTATACCGCAGCCCGCCCCGGCGACCCACCGCCCGCGCCTGGCGAGTGGCTGTCGGCGCAGTGGTCCGCGCGCAACCCCGCCCTCCCGCCCCTCGACGACCTCCTCGCCGAAGGCCGCGTCACGCTCCTCCTCGACGCCCTGAACGAGATGCCGTCCGCGAGCGACCGCGACTTCCGCGAGCGGGTGCAGCTGTGGAAGGCGTGGCTGCAGCAGCTCGTCGCCACCCGCTCCGGCAACCGTGTCATCTTCAGCTGTCGCTCGCTGGACTACAGCCAGCCACTTTCGACGCCCGACCTGCGCGTGCCGCAGGTGCGCATCGAGCCGCTCGCCGACGACCAGGTGCGCGACTTCCTGGCGCTGTACAGCCCCGGCCGTTGGCGTGAGATCTGGGCGGCGCTCGAGGGCAGCCCGCAGTTGGAAGTGCTGCGTTCGCCGTACTTCCTGGCGCTGCTCGTCGAGCAGGTCGACGCCACCGGTGAGTTGCCTGCAGGTCGCGCGCGCTGTTCACGGGGTTCGTGCGGCAGGCGTTGCGGCGCGAAGTGGAGCGTGGGAACGCACTGTTCGAGCCCGGCGACATTCTCGACAGCCGCAACGTGAAGCGCGTGGCCGCCTGGAAGTGGCAGACGCCGTACGACCTGCCCGACCGCGGCGTCCTGATCCCCAAGCTGTCGGAACTGGCGCACGCCATGCAGCGGGCGCGAGACGACGGATGCGGCAGCCAGGTGCGGATCGACTACGACGATGCGCTGAAGCTGCTGGACACATCGGCGGACGAGGCAATCCTCGCGGCCGGCGAAGCACTCGCGGTCTTGGACGAGGATCAGGCCGCGCAGGAGCTGATGTACATCCACCAGCTGGTGCAGGAGTACTTCGCCGCCCGCCAGCTGGCCCTCACGTCCGACCCGGAGCTGGTGCGCGTGGAGTGGCGGGCGGCGCATAAGCCCGACGGTGGACGAGGTGATCGACGCGCTGGACCCAGCGGACCCGCTTCCGCCGCTGCCGGGCACGGGCTGGGAGGAGACGACGATCCTTGCGGCGGCGATGGCGGCCGATCCGGCGGCGTTCGTGCGGGGGGTGATGGGGACGAACCTGGCGCTGGCGGGGCGGGCGGCGGCGCAGGCGGAGCTGCGGGCGCGGTTGCCGGAGGCGTTGCTGGACGAGCTGCGGTGGGCGCTGGTGCACCGCAGCCGGGACGCAGCGGCGGATCTGCGGGAGCGGATCGCGTGCGGGTATGCGGTGGGGGACCTGGGGGACCCGAGGTTCGAGCGGCGGGAGGGGCCGCATGGGGCGTACTTGATGCCGCCGCTCGTTGCAATCTCGGGCGGGGTGTACCCGATCGGGGAGGATGAGCCGATCGAGTGGTCGTTTTTTGGGAGCACAGGGACCAGCAGGTCGCATATCCCGCGCCACGAGGTCACTGTAGCCGCGTTCGAGATTGGACAGTACCCGGTGACGAACGCGGAGTGGGCGTGCTTCATGGCGGCGCGCTGAGGTGGTGGGACACGGTGGACGATCGCCGCTGGCGGCAGGGGGAGCTGGCGAACGAATGGATTAAGACCAACTCCCGCCTATGGCAGAGACGCTTCAAGGACGACCCGACGCTGTTTGAGCAAATGGAACAGGAAGGCCACTTCGCAGCCGCGGAGGTCCTGGAGCGGTGGCGGGGCTGGCTTGCACTGGACGACGAAGGGTTCGAGGCGGTGCTGGAGAGGCAGTGGCCGGCGCATCGGGAGACGGAGCCAATGTTCTGGCGGGACGGGCGGTACAACCATGCATCCCAGCCGGTGGTGGGGGTGTGCTGGTACGAGGCGCGGGCGTATTGCGGATGGCTGGCGGCGCAGACGGGGCTGGCGGTGCGGCTGCCGACGGAAGTGGAGTGGGAGGCCGCGGCAGGTGGGACGGACGGGCGTCGGTATCCATGGGGTGAGGAGTGGGACCGGCTGCGAGCGAACACGTACGAGGCGTGGGTGAAGCAGACGAGCCCGGTGGGGGCGTTTCCAGATGGAGATACGCCGGAGAGCGTCGCAGACCTTGCAGGCAACGTCTACCAGTGGTCGTCAAGCCTGTTTGGGGCAGGTGCGGCTGACGATGAGGTTCCGGAATACGGCTATCCGTATGAAGCCGCGGACGGGCGGGAGGATGCGGAGACCGGGCCGAGCGTGCGTCGTGTATTGCGGGGCGGCGGGTGGTACGCAGATTCCACGCCCTCCCGCGCCGCTTATCGCTACCACTGCGTTCCTGACGCCCGGAGCGACACCTTTGGCTTGCGGGTTCTCGTTTCGGTGCCGTCCCCCGTCCTCTGATCCTCGGTCCGCTGAAGCGCCGCGCACGGGTGGCGAGGTGCCCGCCGGCCGCCCTAGCCGCTTCCGTTCGTCCACTCCCGCTGGGCGCCGAACCGATGTCGTCGTGTTGGGCCCGCACGGTGACATCGCCACGGATCATGAACTGGTGTTTGCCCCCGGAAAATGGTCCTTCGAAGCCTAACAGCCTGAGGTTCCGGACAAGCTCGCGCCGGCTGACGGGCCCGAACGGCGGCACTACGCGATCTCGGTGATGCGCAGCTCGAGGCCGTTCACGGCCGGCAGCGACAGCTTGCGCGAGACGCGCAGCAGCACCCACTCCTCGAGCACTTCGCGCAGTTCGTCGCGACATGCCTCAAGGGTCGCCGCGTTGGCGTACACGCCCTGGAAGCCCGGGATCTCGGCGTAGAAGGCCGTATCGCCCTCGATCAGCTCGTAGTGCGCGGCGTGCATGGCGGCGTTGAGATAGTCTGTGAGCATGGCGGTCGATCCCGATGGTGGCTTGTGATCCGAAAGGGCGGCAAGCGCCTGCGGACTGCGTTCCGAAATCATAGTCTGCAACCCCCTGGTCGGCACACCGACACCTTCCTCGTCACCGACATCGCCGGCTCCACCGCTCCGCGGGCGCGACCGCCAGGCAATGCAGCCCGCCCTACACCGCACTCCCCTCCGCCCTCGCCCTCTCCACATTCCCCTTGATCTGCCCGATATGATCCCGCACATGCTCCCCCGTAAACGCCAGCGACTCCGCCAGGTACCGCCGCACCGGCGACGTCGCCTGCGCGTCGAACAGCTTCTCCGCGAGCGCCAGCGACTCGCCGAGGTGGCCGAGCAGCTCGTCCTGCAGCGCGGCCAGCGGGCGGCCGGCCAGGATGCCCTGGAGCGCCGTCTCAGGCCCGCCGGGCCACATGACCGGCGGCTCATCGGCGGCCCGGAGCATCATCGCCAGTTGCGCGTGGCGCTCGGAGACGAGGAGGTGGCCGAGGACCTCGCGGACGGACCACTCGGCCGGGCCGGGCCTGAAGTCCGCCTCGGCGTCGCTGATCCCGTCGAGCGTCTCACGGAGCTCGCCGACGAGCGTGTCCATCATGTGCCGCAGGTCGCCCGGCGTCACGACATCGCCGCCCGGCACCGCCGCCTCGGGCCGGCCGCCGAGCGTGACGTCGACGGTGTGCGTCTGGCCGTCGCGAACGAACGTCACTGGCAGCGTGTCGCCGGCGCTGTGGCGGGCGACGATCGGCGAGAGGCCCTCCCAGCTCGTCACGGTCTCGTCGCCGACCTTGACGATGATGTCGCCGTTCTTCAGCCCCGCCTTCTCGGCACCCCCGCCGGGCACCGCGCCGCTCAGGTGCGCGCCGTCCGTCGCGTCGAACTTCCCGAAGTTCGGCGCCACGCCGAGCATCGGCCGGCGCGCCAGGCGCGCGTTGCGGCCGGTCTTCACGTGCTCCGCCAGGTCGTCCAGGCGGTGCTCCCACGACGCCTGCGCCGCCGCGTCCACCGCGTTGCCGCCGATCACGACGTCGATCCGCGTGCCGTCGCCGTCCTCTTGGAGCGTGAAGTCGGCGCTTTCCGTGCGGCCCTCGGCATCGCCGACGTGCCAGCCGAAGCGGCCGGGCTTCTCGTAGGCGGTCCAGTGGCCATGCCATTGCGGGCCGCCGGTGTAGCTGAGCGTGACGGCGCCGCCGGCGCGCCCTTCGACGCGGGCGCTGTCGCACAGCCAGTTGCCGAGGCCGTACAAGCCGGCGACGGCATCAGCGACGGCGGCGGGTGGGGCGGGGATGAGGCGGGTGGCGGTCATCGTTGGGGCGGGCGTTGACGTGGTGGTCGACGTCGGGGCAGGCATCGCGTTCATCGTGGGACTCCAAGCGGTGGACGGGTGGCTCGAATCGGCGCGCCACTTTGGCACGGATGTTCTACAACGGTCAAACGCGGTCCGCGGTTCGATCGTGACCGCGTCACGCGTCGTGCACGGACCCGGTTGCCAGCCGTGTCGCACGTTCGGGGCCATCGACGAGCGATGCCACCGCTCCTCGCCCGGCCAGATACCCCGTCGCCCACGCCCACTGGAAGTTGAACCCGCCGATCCGCCCGTCGACGTCGAGCATCTCGCCCACCAGGTGCAGTCCCGGGGCGCGGCGCGAGCCCATCGTGCGATGGTCGATCTCGGAGAGCGGCACGCCGCCGGCCGTCACCTCCGCGAAATCCCACCCGCGGTCGCCCACCACCGGCAGCGGCAGCGCGCCGATGGCGGCGGCGAGCGCGCGGCGGTCGCCCTTCGTCACCTCCGACAGCCGCGTTGTCGCGTCGACGCCGGCGTGCCGGCAGAGCGTCCGCGCCAGCCGATCCGGCAGCACGTCGCCGAGCACAGCGCCGACAGGTCTCCCGCCCTCGCGGCGGGCCACGGCGACGAACCAGCCGTCGGTGCCTTGCGCGTCGTGGAATGAGGCGTGCGGACGGGCGCCGGCATCGCTGTCGGGAAACACGCTACAGCGCAGTTCAACCGACGTCGCGACTCGACGGGCCGCCAGCCAGTGTCGGCTGGCATCGAGCACGACCGGCCCGCTGATGCCGAAGTGCGTCCAGAGCATGCTCCCGGCGCGCCGGTCGACGACCTTGCCGTCGGCCACCGTCGTCAGCTCGGCGGGGTGCGAGACGCCCGACAGCTCGGCGTGCCAAAAGGCGCCGTCGAGGACGAGCGGGACGAGGGCCGGGAACGTCGGTGTCACGGTGTGGCCGAGCCGCGCCGCGATCGCCCAGCCGCCGCCGTCCGAACCGGTGCGCGGCAGCGACCGGCCGCCGGTGGCCAGGATCACGCGGCGGGCGAGGATCGTGTCGTCGCCGACGGTGAGCGCGAAGCCGATGTCGTTCCCGTGGCCGTCGATCTCGTCGTCGTTGCGGACATCGATGTCGTTGTCGCGCTCACCGCTGTTGTCGCCGGCGACGTTGCCGCCGCCGGCAAGTCGGACGGCTTCGACGCGCGACCGCGTGCGGATCTCGACGCCGAGCGCCGCCGCGCGCCCGAGCAGCGCATCGAGCACCGTCGCCGCGCGGTCCGTCGTCGGGAACAGCTTGCCGCCCGGCTCGGCCTTGAGGGCGACGCCGAGCGATGCGAACCACCGGACGGCGGCGTCGGTGTCGAAGGCCGCCAAGACGTTGCGGACCGTCGGGCGCGGGGTGCCGTTGAAGTCGTCGACGGACGCGCCGGCGTGCGTGACGTTGCAGCGGCCGCCGCCGCTGATGAGGATCTTGGCCCCGACCTTGGCCGCCCCATCGAGCAGCACGATGCGCAGCGCGGCGCCCAATTCAGCAGCCCGTTCGGCGGCGAAGATGGCCGCAGCGAGGCCGGCAGCGCCGGCGCCGATGACGGCGAGGTCGACGGTGTCGACTCGGCTGGTAGCGGACCGATTCACGGGGCGGGAGTCCACATGGACCGCGGCGTGGGGAAACGGTGGTCATATCGGCGGATTCGAAAGCGTATGATCATGACCACATCTTACCTGTCGGTGCTTCCGAGGGGGTTCCGCCGATGTTCCATCCCCGCCGCAGCGCTGCTGCCGCCCTCGCGACGTTGGTCCTCACGGCCGTCGTGCTGCCCACCCGCGCCCCGACCGCCGCCGCCGACGACCTCGCCGCCGCCCCCCGCCTCCTCTCCACCGGCCAAGCCTGGGGCTACGTCGGCAACCGCGGCGAGCGCGCCGACGGCAACGGGGATGATGGCGACCTCGTGCGCGGCCGGGCGGCCGAGTGGTCGTTCGCCGACGTCGTGACCCCGACGACGCAGGCCGAGAACGTCGCGCTGGATCGCAACACCGGCCTGATGTGGGTGCGGCGGCCGCGCCTGCTGGACGGCGACGACGGCGACGGCGTCCGCGGCAACATCCGTTTCGACGTGCCGATGGGCTGGCAGGGCTCGCTCGATGCGGCACGTGACCTGGAGTACGCCGGCTTCGACGACTGGCGGTTGCCGAATATCGACGAGCTCGAGACGATCGCCGACTTCGGCCGCCAGTCGTTCGCCCTCGACCCGCTCGTCTTCGGCCGGCCGGCCGACGGGGAGAGCACGTATGTCTGGTCGTCGACGACGGACCCGACGGCCGTCGCCGAGGCGTACTACCTGAACGCGTTCGACGGTCACATCTATCCATGGGACAAGGCTTGGACGTTCGCCGCCCGCCCCGTCCGCACCGCCGCCGCCTCCGACCCCGTGGCCGTCTTCCGCACCGGCCAGACGAAGAGCTACCGCGGCAGCGGCGGTGACGAGGGGCCGGGCAACGCCGACGACGGCGCGCTCCGGCTCGGCCTCGCCTCGGACTACGCGTACGCCGACGACGGCACGATCGACACGCCCGCCGAGAACATCGTCGTCGACCGCGCGACCGCCCTGCACTGGGTCCGCGATCCCCGCGCCGTCGTCGACGACCGCGGCGGCGCCGTCGACGCCTTCGCGCGGCCGGTCGACTGGCAATCCGCAGTCGCCCTCTGCCGCGGGCTCGTGTACGCCGGCCACGACGACTGGCGCCTGCCGAACATCCGCGAGCTCTGGTCCTTGGCCCGGCCCGGCGACCCGGCCGGCCTGTTCGACGCCGCCGCGTTCCCGCGTCCGCCCGTTTCGCGCGACCGCGAGAACCCGTTCGTCTGGTGGTCGTCGACGACGACGGCCGGTGACCACCCGTCGGCGCCGGCCGCCGACCGGGCGTGGTACCTCAGCACCGCCTTCCCGGTCATGCGACACCACGTCGGACCGGAGTTCCAGCCGCCCAAGAGCCGTCCCGGCCACGTGCGCTGTGTCCGCGACGTTTCCTCCGACGCCGTGCCCGCCCACTGGCGCCCGGCCGTCCGCTCTGCCGTCGACTGGACGGCGCTCACCGTCGCCGTCGATCGGCCGGACGTCTGGCGCGAAGGCAAGTGGCTGGCCGCCGCCGCGCCGGACGCCGAGGCGCCGTTCGACATCGCCTTCCAGGACGCCAACCGCTTCCCGCTGCACCTCGACTTCCTGCGCGCCGCCTTCCCCGAGCGCTACGGCGGTCTGGACCCCGTCGAGTACACCGCGATTACCGCCCACCGCGCCACCCGCCGCCTCCTGGCCGGCGGCCTGCGCAGCTTCGGCGGCCCGGACGGGACGCCGGTGTACGGCTTCGACGTCTACACCGCGGACGGCGAGGCGGACGAGCTGCTGACGCTCGACGAGACGCTCGCGCTCCACCGCCGCCTCGCCCGCGCCTTCCGCCGCCGCCCGCTCGTCTACGCGCCGACGCAGCCGGACGCCGTCGCCCTCGCCCGCACGTGGTCCCACCCCGGCCTGCCGATCGGCTTCCCGAGCGCGCCGCCGCCCGTCTCGTTCGAGGCCTACACCCGCGGCATCGCCTACGGCACCGTCCGCCGTCTGACCGTCGACGATCTCGTCGGCGCCGTGGCGGCCGGGACGCTGTCGTGGCAGGACGTCGTCGTCCTCGACCGCGCGCCGACGGACATCGACGTCGTCGTGGCCGGCGTCGTGACCGGGGCGCGGCAGGGGCCGCTGTCCCACCTGAACGTCCGGCTCGGCCGGCGCGGGACGCCGAACGCTTACGTCGCCGACGCGCACGCGGCCTTCGCCCCCTACGACGGCCGGCTCGTCCGCCTCGAGGTCGACGCCGCCGGCTACCGCGTCGTGCCGGACGTCAGCCCGGCCGAGGCGAGCGCATGGTGGGACGCCCATCGCCCGCCGCCGGTGAACGTAGTGGCGCCCGACCTGGCATACGACGGTCTCGACGGCCTGGCGACGATCGCCGCCGGCGATGTGATCACGGACCCGCTGCGCACCGCCACGCGGCGCTTCGGCGGCAAGGCGGCCAACCTGGCGCGCCTGTACGTCTTCCTGCCGGACGAACACGAGGTGCCCGGCTTCGCGATCCCGTTCCACCACTACGACCGCTATGTCCGAACGAACACGATGCCCGATCCGCGCACCCCAGGCGGGTCGCCGCTGCCCTACGCCGACGTCCTGGCCGCGCTCCACGCCGATCCGCGCTTCATGGCCGACCCCGCCTACCGCGCCCCGCTCCTCGACGCCGTCCACGACGCGCTGGACGACGACGGCGCGACGGACGCGGCCCTCGTCGCCGCGCTCGCTGCGCAGATCGACGCCGTCTTCGGTGCGGGCGTCATGGTCCGCTTCCGGTCCTCGTCGAACGCCGAGGACAGCGCCGCGTTCAACGGCGCCGGGTTGTACGACTCGACCTCGGTCTGCGTCGCCGACTCGCTCGACGCCGACAAGGCCGGCCCGTCGCGCTGCGACCCGACCCAACCCAAGGAGCGGACGATCGAGCGCGGCCTGCGCACCGTCTGGTCCAGCCTCTGGAACCCACGCGCCTGGTCCGAGCGCACGTATTACGGCATCGACCCCGCCCTCGTGGCGATGGCGATCCTGGTTACGCCCGCCTTCCCGGACGAGCGGGCGAACGGCGTCGCGTTCACCGGCGATCCGAGCGGCGGGTCGGCCGGCGACGGGGACGGGGATCCGGACCGCGGCGAGATGATCGTGAACGCCCAGGACGGCGACGCCAGCGTCGTCCTGCCGGAGAGCGGCGACCTGCCGGAACGGGACATCATCGCGTACGCCGACGGCGCGGTGACCGGCATCCGCCGCGTACAGCCCTCGAGCCGCGTGCCGCCGGGCACGCACGTCGCCAGCGACGACGAGTTGCGGCAGTTGGGCGCGCTGCTCCTGCTGGCCAAGGCGCGCCTGCCGATCGACACCGGCGGCTTCGCGCGCGACGACGTGCTGCTCGACGTGGAGTGGAAGATCCGCCGCGGCGACAACGCGCTCCTCCTCAAGCAGATCCGCCCGTTCGTGGCGGCGTCGACCGCGCCGCCGGCGCCCGAGCTGCACGCGATCGTACCCGAGGCGCTGCAGCTGTGCACGATGTGGCGCCCGTCGTCGCCGCCGCCGGCCGAGTACGCCGCCAAGCGCGTCCTCGACTTGGCGGGCGGCGAGGCGACGGTGCCGCTGTCCGCGACGCACGCTGCCCACGACCTGTTCGCCGTGCTCTCCGACGGCCGCGACGGCACGCCGGCTGAAGCTGAGGGTCCGGGCGAGGTGACGCTCACCGACGATGCCGGCCGACCCGGCTATCGCCGCGTCCAGCTGTTGCGCCGCTATCGCCTGGGCAATGCGCGCTTCGAAGCCCGTCTCTACTTGTATGATGTCCGCGCGGACCAGCCTTATCTGATCCGCCTGGACAGCGACGCCCTCACCGCCGGCAACGTCATCCTCACGCTGGCCGACATCACCACCGGCCCCGACGCCGCCCCCGAGCAGATCCTCGGTCCGTGCGGCTTGCCCGTCCTGCCGCGCCAACGCTACGACGTGCGTCTGGCGGACGGCGGCCGGGTGTCGCTCATGCTCCGCAAGGGCCGCGGCTTCTTCAGCTATCGCTGGGCAACGCTGATCGGCGCCGTCGTCGACGTGCCGGACGGGCGCGCCGAGGTTCGCGACCTGCGGCGGCTCGTGTACAGCGCGATGCGGCACAACTGGTCGGAGCGGCTCGTCGTCGTGTTCGAACCGCCGCTCGGCGATCTCGGCGCCGTGCACGGCCTCGAGATCGCCCAAGACGGGACGAACCCGGGCGATGGGACGTACACGGCCATCTACCTCGGCGCCGGCCTGCAGCCGCTCCGGACGGTGGACGTCGTCGGGCTGACGATCGCGGCTCTGCCGCCGCGGGGCGGGGACCATCAGATCGTCCTGCCATGGGCATTTGCCCTTCGGCCGTAGTCGTGGGTCCTCGCGCCGTCGACCGCGGCGGGCGGCGCGAACCCGCGCCCGGTCCGAGCACCTCCCCCCGACTTCAGACTGTCGGTTGACACCGCGACCCGTCGGAGCCTAACGTCCGGCGGCCTATCGCTGTCTCCCGTGCGACGGCCACTCGCGCCGCACATCGCCAAGCCCAAGGACGTGGAACGATGTCCGTCGTCCGCCGTGCCCGCCGCCTGCTGTTCGTCGCCGCCGTCCTGGCCGCGCTGGCCGGTCCTTCCGCTGTGGCCCTGACGGCCAACGGGCGGGGCGACCTCGGCGTGCGGGCGGGACCCGACCAAGACCCGACCGCTTCGCCAGAAACCCGGACCGCTGTCGCCGCAACGCAGGCGGCAACATCCACCGCGGTCATCGCCACGCAAGCCCCGACCGCAACGGCCACGGAAGCCGAACCGCCGACAGCGACACGGACGCCCACCATGACATACACGCCGGCGCCGGTGCCGGCCTACCTGCCCGTGGCGCTCCGCCACGACCCGCCGCAGCCGTACAAGCCGGTGCTCCGGCCGATCGTCAACCCGGAGGAGGACGGCGACTACACGGTCGAGTGGGGCGAGTCCCTCCTGGCCAGGCGCTACGAGCTCCAAGAGGACGACGACGCAACGTTCGGCAGCCCGACGACGGTGTACGACGGGCCGGAGTTCAGGTACGGTTGGACGGTCTCCCGGCACGCCTTCGGCACGTACCACTACCGCGTCCGCGGCGCGAACGACACGCACATCGGCCCGTGGAGCAACATCGAGCGCACGCGTTCCTGGCCGCCGAAGGTCTTCGCGGCGGCAGCGGACGCCGACATCAGCGACAAGTTCCCTTCGGTCCAGACCGGGGGAGACATGAGCATGTGGGCCGGCTACCACGCCAAGGGCTGCCTCGACATCAACGCCACGGTCGGGATCGTGCGCAGCTTCGTGCGCTTCGACCTGAGCGCCGTCCCGCCCGGCACGCCCTTCCGCCGCGCCGTGCTGAAGCTCACCGCGATCGCCGGCTGCTGGAGCACGGACATCGACGGCCAATGGCGGGATGTGACGGCCTACCGCCTGGACAAGCCGTTCGACGAGTACAACGTGACGTGGAAGAACCGTCCCAAGGAAGGCGAGGCCGTCGGCACGGGCCGCGTGCACGCCGCGGACGACATCGTCGGTCCGATGACGATCGACGTCACCGCCATCGCCCGCCGCTGGGTCGACGGCGCGACGCCCAACAACGGTCTCCTCCTGCGCGCCCTCGAGACGAGCGACAGGCGCGCGTTCATGGTGGTGGTTTTCGGAACACGGGAGTGGGAGGCGCCGGAAGAACGGCCGTTCCTGACGATCGAGTACGACGGCGCGGCCGCCGAGAGCGCGCCGCCTCTCTCCGGCGACGACGCGTCACGCCGTGACGACGAAGTCGAACGCCCCCGTCCTTGACCCGTCGGCTCCGTCCGCCATCGCCAGGACGAGCGCCTCGTCGTAGATCCCGTCCGAGGCGTTGCCCGACTCGTCCGGGAAGTACAGCTGCGTCGTCAGAAGCGGCCCGTCCGGTGCCTGGACGCGGACGTGGATGTGGCGGGTCCGGCCGGGGTAGACGCCGGGCACGATCGTCGTCAGCTGCCAGCGGCCGTCGGCGTCGCTGAAGTGGTGGCCGCGGAGTCGGTAGCCGGCGTTGTCGTATGCGCCGGCGTCGTCGCAGTGCCAGAAGTCGAGGATCGCCGCGGCCACCGGGCGGCAGTCCGTGTGGAGCACGCGGCCGGCGATGACGAGCGTCGTGCCCGTCATCCCGGCCTCGCGCAGGTCGGTGCGCTCGGGGCTGTTGGCCGTGAAGTACGGCCCCTCGGTTTGCGCGGGCGTCGGGTCGTCGTCATCGCCGCAGGCCGGCGTGGGCGACAGTGGGGGCGACAGCGGGGGCGACAGTGGGGGCGACAGTGGGGGCGACAGTGGGGCGCCGGATGCGACGGCCGGCTCGGTCGGTGCGGCCGGGGACGTTCGGCCCGTGCACGCCGCCAGGATGACCGCGACCGGGCCGGCCGCGAGGAGGCGGGCGAGGAGGGTGCGGCGGGAGAGATCGGGCGACGGCCGGGTCGGGCGGAAGGCGGAAGGGCTGGTCATCGGGAACTCCATGTTGAACGGATCGGCGAACGGATCGGCCCCCCAGACAGGCTGGGCAGGCGGGGAGACTCGGGACGATTCGGCAATCATGGCACAGCGATGTTGTCGGGGCATTGCCGAGTTTTGGCCGAACGTCAACCGTGTGCAATGACGATGGCCGCCCGGTTACGGCCGCTTCACATCGTCCCCGCTGCACTGCCGCCCCGCAACCAGCCAATACGTGTGCAGCGCCGCTCCCGTGCCAAGCCCGACGACGGCCTTGATCCACGTCGGCAGCGCGCTCGGGCTGACGAAGCCCTCGATCAGGCCGGCGCCCACCAAGAGGGGTGCGCTGCCGAGCACGAGCAGCGCGGCGTCGCGGGCCCGGTCGGCCAGCGCGTCGACGCGGCGGCGGAGGCCGGGGCGGAGGATCGCATCGCCCATGAACAGCCCGGCCCCACCGGCGGCGAAGATGACGGAGAGCTCGACCGGTCCGTGGCCGGCGATGAAGTCCAGGAGGCGCGGCGCCATGCCGTGGTGGTCGAGCAGCCCGAAGATGCCACCGATCAGCAAGCCGTTCTGGACCATGACCCAGACCGTCAGCAGCCCGAGCAGGATGCCGCCGCCGAACGCTTTGAACGTCACGCTGATGTTGTTCGTCAGGATCCCGCTGGCTGCCGCGGATCGCATCGCCGGTGTGATCTCGGTCCACATCTCGCCGCGCTCAACCTGCTGGATCAGCGGCATCATCCCATCCCCGAACAGGAGCAACAGGACATCGGTGTCCCGCCGGCTGAGGACGAAGGCGACGACGGCCGGGATGGCGAACAGGAGGAAGGCGGCGGCGGTGAAGGGCAGGATGCGGCGGTATAATCGCGGGAAGCCGTGGCGGTAGAAGTCGACGACGGCTTGGCGGGAGAGCGGTGCGCTGCGATACACGCGGGCGTGGGCGCGGGCGACGAGGCCGTTGAGGTACATCGCCAGCGGTGAGTCCGGCTGGTCGCGGCGCACGAGGGCCAGATCGGCCGTGGCGCGCCGGTAGAGGGCGCCGAGGCGGTCGATATCGGCCGGGCCGAGGGCGCCGAGGCGGCGATCGGCGCGGCCGATCAGATCCTCGAGGGCCAGCCAGTCGGCTTGGCGCCTTGCGGTGAACGGCTGGCGGACGGGCACGGGCGACCTCGCGGCACGGCGGCGGCCTGACAGGCGGTCGACAAGGCGAACTGGGCGAATCGATGAGCGAACGATCGAACACGGAACCGATCGATGCCGTCCTGCGGGCGGATTATACGGTCGAGACACCGGAGAGTGTTGCCTTCGGGTACCCCGTGGCGGGCATCGGCAGCCGATTCATCGGCGCCCTCGTCGACACGGCGGCGCTGGCCGGCGGGATCGGTGCGCTCGGGTGCGGCGTGTTGGCATTCGTGCTGGCCGTGGCGGACGAAGTGCCGGCCGGCGCGGCGGCATCGGCCGGCGATGCGGCCGCGGAATGGGTCGTCGGGGCGGTGTTCGCCGTCGCCGCGCTCGTGCTCTTCCTCATCGTGTGGGGCTACTACATCGTCTTCGAGACGCTCTGGGACGGCCAGACACCCGGCAAACGCGTGGCCGGCACGCGTGTCGTGCGGCTGGACGGCGGCGCGGCCGGCTTTCGTGAGGCGGTCGTGCGCAACTTGGTTCGCTTCGCCGACTTCCTGCCGATCGGCTACGGCTTCGGCTTGATCGTCCTGTTCGCCGACCGACACACGCGGCGGCTGGGCGATCTGGCGGCCGGAACGGTCGTCATCCGCGAGCAGCAGCGCGTGACGTGGCGCGACGTCGCGGTCGACCCGACCACCCCGGCCGAACCCCTGTCATAAGGACGCTGCAACCGGCGCATCGCGTCGGCGATGTGCCGGCCATCTCTCAGACCGTGATCGGCGTCCCGTCGAACTTCGTGAACTTCCAACCGAGGAACTTTTCGCGCAGGAGCATCTTCTCCTCGCGCAGGTAGCGGATGGCAAGGTCCTCGCCCAGCTTGAGCGACTCGGTGGCATCCGACCGCCAATGCACGCCGGCGATGTTCCGGCCGATGGCGACGTTGCTGGCCAACTTGTTCAGCTCGCCGCCGACCGTCAGCGCCGGGCCCGAGTACGGCTCGAGGCTCAGGCCGTCGGGCGCGGCGACGACCGGGTTCGGGAGGACCCAGCTCTCGTCGAAGAACGCCTTGAGCAGCGTCACGCACGCGCCGGCGACGGTGGCGTGGCCGGCGCCGTAGGCCGGGTGGGCCGGGCTGCCCTCCGGGAAGGCCATCGGCAGGAGGTAGGTGCCGTGGCGGCTGAACACCTGCTGGACCGCGTCCGAGTTCAGGACGTCGTTGTGCAGCGGGTAGGCCGCGGCGCCGGTGAGGCGGTTGTGGACGCGGCCGGCGTACGCCTCGGGCCGCAGACGGCGCTGGACGTACCACTTCTGGTGCCACACCGTCTCGAGCGCCGGCTTGGCGACGGCGGCCAACAAGCTGGCGAAAAAAGGCGGCCCGAGCGTCCCAAACCCGCACATCGTGCGCGACGTTCGGTACGGGTCGTTGGCGTTCGTCGGCGCGCCGAGGCCGAAGAGGATCAGCATGGCGTTGAAGTAGGCCTGGTAGAGCACGTCGATGTGGACCCACTCGGAAAGGTCGCGTCCGTTGCGGACGTAGCGCGGCGTCGGATCAGGCTGCGCGGGCTGGGGTGCAGGAGCGCCACGCTGGATGGCCAGCCAGTCGGCGTAGCTGGTCATGAAGTCAACACCGGGCTGCATCGTTCGCATCCGACGGTCGACGGTCTCGGCGCCGAAGCGGGTGTCAAGCCACATGAACTGGCTGACATATGGCCCGACGAGGTCGCCGGGCGTTAGGCCGCGGAACAACGTGGCCGGGGTAACCTGATTGCCCTGCTTCGGGCCGCGGAAATCCGACATTCGGCTCAGGTCGGTGGCAGCCGCGGCGGCGATGCCATCGGATCCGTAGTCCAAGAAAGATATGTCGCGCAGCAGCGCCATCCAGTAGTTCTCGACGATCTCGCCAGCGGTCTCAGCGCTGGCAAACGCCGGGGCTGCGCGCTGCGTCATGCAGCCCGGGTCGGCACCCTCGAGCACGTAGGCGATACCGGCGAGTGGGTTCTTGAAGACCAAGGACCCTCCAAGTGGGATGCTGTCCCAGTCCTGCCAAAGGCCGCTGTCCAGTGCCTTGAGGTAGGCGGTGTACGCGGATGGCGTGACCTCGCCGAGGTTGTTGTGCGGCATCCCCTTGGTGTAGTTGCCGATCCGCGACGGATAGCGCGCCTCGTCACCGTTGCCCGTCTGCTTCGGGTCGGCCAGGCGGGAGGACAGCGCGGCGTTCAAGCGCATGTTGTAGGCCAACTGGCTGCGCCGCGCGCCGTTCGTGTTGTAGCGCTGGGCGAACACGCGCTGCGGACCATGACCGGTTGTGGCGGCCACACCGGCCGCGGCGGCGGCGACGCCGAGCTTCAGGACGTCGCGGCGCGTCCGAGCGACGGGCGGGGTGGAAGGGTGACCGGTGCCGTCGGTGGGGAGAAGGGGGTCGTCCATGAGGTCCATTCCTTGCAGCAGCGCGAACCGAGACGCACCAAGCCGCGCACGGACGCCAAGGTGCGACCTCGCGCGTGCGTTGTGCCCCCAACTTAACGGGGGCGACGTGGCGCGGATACGGCCCGCGTGGGCAGGTCATCGCCGCAGGCGACGGTCACATCGACCCGTCGGCGATCTCTCGGGGCCGCCACACCGCCACGAGCCGCCCTTCGACGTCCTCGCCAAGATCCGGCCAGCGGTCGATCGGCAGTTCGATCACGGCGACCGCCGCCGTCGGCATGTCCTCATCCTGGTCGACGAGCTCGGTAACGACGAGCGACACCGTCGGACTGTGTCCGACGATGAGCGCCACCTCGACGTCGTCGGCCAGCCGCGCCAGCTCGGCCACGTAGTCCTCGACGTCGCCGCCGTACAGCGAACTGCGGACGATCGGCGCCTGGGCGCCGGTCTCGGCGGCCACATGATCGGCCGTCGCATGCGCGCGAGCGGCGCTCGAGCACAGGATAACGTCGGGTTCGAGGTCGTGCGCCGCCAGCCAGCGCCCCATCCGCGGCGCGTCGCGCTCGCCGCGCTCGTTCAGCGGCCGGTCGTGATCGGACAGGTGCGCGTTCGTCCAACTGGACTTGGCATGTCGCATGACCAACAACGTCCGCACGATCTCGCGCTCCCGTATCGCGTTCGGCCTCGCTACGGCGCAGTTTCCGCCGTCGCCGCCGTCTCGGTGGCATTCGCTTCGCCTTCCGCCACGACGTCGCCGCCGAAGCTGCCCGAGCCGATCGCCCCGGCATCGATCTCGACCCGCCCCGTCATCCCGGCGTACACCGCCAAGTCGCTGTCATCGAGGTCGAGCCAGACCTTGAAGACCACGCCGCCCGCGGCATCCACGGTGCCACCCGGCGCGATGTGCCGGACGGTGGCCGAGAGCGTGCGGTCCGGGTAGGCCGTCAGCGTGACCGACGCCTTCGCGCCCTCGTGTACGTCGCCGACATAGCGCTCGCTCAGGTTGCTCGTCACGAACAGGAGCGGCGACGTACGGGCCACCGTCATGGCCGGCCCGGTGACCGCCTGCGCGCCGGCGGCGATGTTCACCGTCAGGACGGCGCCGTCGAAGGGCGCCTTGATCTCGGCGCGGGCCAGCGCATCGCGTGCCTGTGTCAGCCCGACCTGTGCCTGCCGCAGCCGTGCCCGAGCGACCCCCGCGTCGTCGGCCGCGGTCGCCTCGACGGTGCGCAGGTTGATCTCGGCAACGCGCACCGTGGCCTCCGACGCCTGGACGAGCGCCTTGGCGGCGTCGCACTCGGCCGTGATGCCGGAGTCGTTGTCCCCTCGATCGCGGTTCGGGTCGTTCTCCGCCCTGACCTTGGCCAGCTGACACTGGCCGTCGCGGCTGATCTGTTGCGACCAGAGCTGGTTCTTGGCCCGCTCGAGGTCCTGGCGCGCCGTATCGAGGGCCGCGCCGCTCTGCGCCTTCTTCAGTGCCGCCGAAGCCGCCGCCACCTCGGCCTCGCCGCCGGCGATCTCAAGCTCGAACGGCGCCGTGTCCATCCGCGCCAGCACATCCCCTTCGGCGATCGCCTGGCCCTCGCGCACGAAGACCTCGCGCACGGTGCCCGGCTTGGGGAAGGCGAGCGTCTGCGGCGGTTCCGGCAGCTCGAGCGCCCCGTCGGCGGTGACGACGCGGCTCACGCCGCGCTCGATCGACCGCGACGCGACCGTCGTCGCGCGGACGCCAGGCGTGCCGGGACCGGGCAGTGCCGTGGCCGCGACAAGCGTGCCGGCCACGCCGACCGCGCCGGGCGGCTGCGAGGCCGGACGGTCGCCGGTGCAGGCGGTCGTTGCCGCCGCGAGTGCGACGGCACAAAGGGCCAACCGATTGTGGTTCATTACAGCGTCCTCAGGATCGCGATCGCCGGCCGCTTGCGGTAGCCGTGCGTGGCCCAGGTGGCCGAAACCAAGCTCGCCAGGATCATCAGGACGAGCATCGCCGGCACGACGATGACGTCCATCGCGAAGTGCGTCGGCAGCTCGTTGCGGAAGCCCTCCGACATGCGGAGCGCGTAGGCCAGGAGGACGCCCGCGGTCACGCCGGTCAGCGTCGCCGAGAGCGTCATGATCATCGCCTCGCCGACGAAGACACCGAGCAGGTGCCGGCCGGGGGTGCCGATCGCCTTCATCATCCCGATCTCGCCGCGGCGGCCGTAGATCGAGACGTAGATCACGGCGAAGACGCCGAATACGGCCAGCACGCTCGTCAGTGCGGTCAGGACGATGAGGAAGAGCTGGCCGGTCTTCGACTCCTCGCGGATCGTCTGGACGGTCTCGGCCGTGCTGTCGATCGTCAGGTCGTTCTGCGTGGCATAGCGCAGCCGGAGATCGCTCGTCAGCTGCTGCTCGTCGATGCCGGGGCCGTGCGTGGCGAACAGGCGGCGGACGATCGGGGTCTTCTTGTCCGGCGGGCCGAGCTGCGGGTCGTTGGCGAGGATGCGGAACGACTCGAGGCCCATGAGGACCGAGCAGTCGCCGCCCCAGACGGCCGTCTGCTTGGCCGTGAAGTTCCCGACACCGCCGATCCGCTTGGCGACGCCGACGATCGTCATCGGCACCTCGTGGTCCCGCCCGCCGCCGACGATGACGAGCTCATCGCCGACCCCGAGGTCGAGATACGTCGCCAGCGCCGCGCCGATGACGATCGTGTTCGGCTCGCCGGCCACGCGGGCGACGGCCGAATCGTCGCCCGCGACCATCTCGATCGCCTCCGGGTAGAGCACGGGGCGGAGGTCGGCATCCACGCCGAGGGCGCGCACGTTGGCGTCGCGCAGCCCGACGCCGTCCTTGACGCGCGTCCGGAACTCGTACGTCAGCGCGGCCGTCGCGCCGAAGTCGGCATCGGAGCGCACCTCGTTCAGGAGCTCGGGCCGGAAGTTGCTGACCGCCGCCTGGTTCGGGTCAACGCTGGCGCCGCCGGCTCGACCGACGAACGTCCATGCCGGCCAGACGACGAACGGCGCGCCGCCCGTCAGCCGTTGGTCCGTGTCCGTGTTCGCGATGCCGAGCGCCAGCGACGTGCTGAGGAACGCCGGCAGCGTCGCGCTCATGACGATCATCAGCGAGATCAGCGTGTTGCGCACCTTGCCGCGGAACGTCGTCCGCTGCACGAAGTAGCCGATGCGCGGCGCGAAGCGCTTGAGGACGAAGACGAGCAGCCGCTCGAACGGCAGGATGACGATATAGAAAACGAGCGCGGCGCCGACGATCAGGCTCAACAGCGACCCGAAGATCAGGGCGGACAGCACCCACAGGATGCCGAAGTCGAACGCCAGCGGGAAGACGAAGAACACGAGGGCGGGGTAGGTCAGAACGACGAGCCCGCGGCCCGAGACCTTGAAGTCCGGCCGCCGCTCGCGCAGCTTCGCCAGGTCCTCGAGCCCGAGGCCGTCGGCCACGCCGGGGTTGATCGCGTGTGTGATCTTCGTCGTGGCCGCCTTGTGCGCGGGCGCCCATGTGGAGAGGGCCAACACGAGGAACGCCGTGATCACGCTGATCGTGATCGCCCGGACGCTCACGAGCGGCAGGTCGGCCACGGTCTCGCCGGCGCGGTTGGCGATGAACGGCGCGATCGCCAAGTTGTTCACCGCCTGTCCGACGACGAGACCGAGCCCGATGCCGAGGCTGCCGACCGCCGCCACCTCGGCTGCGACGATGTTGAAGAGATGTCTGCGCGGCGCCCCGAGGATGCGCAGGATCGCCATGTCGCGCGTCTGCTCCTGGACGTTCGTCATGATCAGCGTGCGGATGAGCATGCCCACCACCGACAGGCTGAGGACACCGTACATCGTGATGAGGGATTGCCAGAAGATGAAGGCGTTTGCGCCGTCGATGACGGCCCGCGGCCGCGGCATGAGGTACACCCAGTCCGCGTCGCCGAGCTTGGCGCGCACGTCGTCCGTGACCGCGCGGGTGCGGAACGCCGATCGCTGCGGATCGCGCGAGTCATACAGGCTGCGGTCATAGTCGACGGCGATCCGCTCGGCAAGCTTGCCTAGGCCGAAGCGCTCCTGCAGGGCCCCAAGGTCGACGAGCACGCCCTCGTTGCCGTCCTGCCCGGTCACGCCGCGCTGCGTCGCGATCGCCCGGACCGTCCACGTGCCCGTCGTTCGGCGGCGTGACGCGCCCTCGTCGGGTGCGCGTCCCTTGAGGCGGCTCGGCGGCGGCGCGTACTGGATCTCCACCGCGTCGCCGACCTTCAGCCCGAGCACGTCGGCCGTCTGTTGCAGGACGATCGCGCCCGGAACGCCGTCCTGAACGGCGACGTCGGCGGCGCCCTCCTCGACCTCGATGTCGCCGAGCGTGTCGTCGGCGCGACGGGCGACCATGAGCGTGTCGCCGCGTTTGTCGCCGGCGATGAGCGTCACCGTGCCCTGGATGCGGGGCAGCGCGGTGCGGACGCCCGGCACCGTGGCGAGCGTCGTCAACGTCTCGGCGGGGTCGAACAGCCGGTTGGGTGCCGTCTCGGGCCGGCTGAGGATGAGGTCGAAGTCGCCCACTTTGCCCGAGACGCTGCCCGCGTAGAAGCGGCGGTAGCTCTCGACCGTCGCGTTCAGCGCCACCAGCGTGCCGACGCCGACGATCAGGCTGAGGACCATCAGGATCGTCCGCACCTTCCGGCGCCAGAGGTTGCGCCGGATGTAGGTCATGATCATCGCGACGGCTCGGCGACGGGAGCGGTGTGTGCGTATGGCGCCGACGACGGCGGCGCCGCGCCGTCGTGGTCCGGCGGGTCGGCCGCGACGGCCGCGACGGCCGCGACGGCGGCGTCGCCGTGCGCCGCGTGCTGGCCGCCGGCGCGGTGGATCGCGCTGGCGGCCTCGTCGACGATGCGGCCGTCCAGCAGGTGGACGGTGTAGTCGGCGAACTCGGCCATGCGCGGATCGTGCGTGACGTAGACGATCGTCTTGCCCTGCTTGTCCTTCAGGTCTCGCACGAGCGTCATGATCTCGAAGCCGGTCGCGCTGTCGAGGTCGCCGGTCATCTCGTCGCCGATGACGATCGCCGGGTCGTTGGCCAGGGCGCGGGCGATGGCGACGCGCTGCTGCTGGCCGCCCGAGAGCTCGCTCGGGTAGTGCTCCATGCGGTCGCCGAGACCGACCGAGGTCAGGAGAGCCTCGGCGCGCTCCTTGCGCTCGCGGCGCGGCCATTTGCCGAGGAGGACCATCGGCGCTTCGACGTTCTCGAGGGCGGTGAAGTTGGACAGCAGGTTGAACGTCTGGAAGACGAAGCCCATCGTCGCCAGACGCAGCCGCGCCAGGCCCTCCTCTTTCATGGACACGATGTTGTGGCCGTCGATCGTCACGTGGCCGCGGCCGGGCGAGTCGAGGCCGCCGGTGATGTTCAGCAGTGTCGTCTTGCCGGAGCCGCTCGGGCCCATCAGGCAGACCATCTCGCCACGCCGGATGTCCAGCGAGACGCCGCGCAGGGCCGGGACGGCTTCCTTGCCCATGACGTAGCTCTTGTGGACGTTGTCGATCTGAATGATCACGTCGCTTTGCGGGACGACGTTGGGCATCGTGGCCTCTCTTGCTGGCAACCGTCGGCGAACGGAACGTATGACGCCGGACCGCCGGGGTCCCTTACAGACGGCCGGTCCAGGATCGTCGAGGGACGACGCCGTCATATTACAGCCGTCCGCCTTGTGCTACGCTTGCCCAGCGTCTTCGCCCGCCCGCAGGAGTGCCGCCGATGCCGCCGGAACCCGATCCGACCTCGACGCCCGTCCGCCGCACCCTGGCGCTGAGCCCGGCCATGGAGGATTACGTCCGGGCGATCTACGTCCGCGGCGGCGATGAGGTGGCCGTGATGACGACGGCCCTCGCGCGCGACCTCGACGTTGCGCCGGCGTCCGTGACAGGGATGGTGAAGCGGCTGCACGCCATGGGCCTCGTCCGCCACGAACGCTACGCCGGCGTGCAGCTGACGGACATCGGCCGCAAGGTGGCGCTCGAGATCCTGCGCCACCACCGGCTCATCGAGACCTTCCTGGCCGAGTCGCTCGGCATCGGTTGGGACGCCGTGCACGACGAGGCCCACCGCCTCGAGCACCACATCTCGGACGCGCTGGGCGAGCGCATGGCCGACTTCCTCGGCCACCCCGATCGCGATCCTCACGGCGCCCCGATCCCGCCGCGCAACGGCGAGTTCGTCGCCCCGCGCCACGCCCGCCTGGCCGACAGCATCCCCGGCGCCCGCCTGATCGTCCGCGAGGTCCCCGACGAGGACGCCGCCGACCTGCGCGCCCTCGCCCTGCTCGGCATCCGCCCGGACGCCGTCCTCGACGTCGTCGCAGTCGCCCCCGACGACGGCCCCGTCACGGTGCGCGTCGGCGGAGTGGACGGCGACGTGGCGCGCGCGGTGGCCCAACGGGTGGCGGTTGACGCGGTGGTGGATGGCGATGAGGCCCCGGCCCGCATGTCAGACCCGCGGCGCGTGTGCGACGGGTAGGCTCCAGCCCGTGCGTTACGACACCGCCCCCAGATCGAAATGCGGGTTCTCGATGATCCCGATCTCATTGCCCCACGGGTCGCGCACCGTGGCCACCAGGATGCCTCCGCCGACGTCCTCCGGGTCGGACGCGACGACGACGCCGAGGCCGCGCAGTCGCTTGACCGCGGCGCGCGCATCCTTCACGCCCCAGTAGGCCACCGTTCCGCCCGGGCCGGGGGCGCCGCCCGCTTCGTCCGGGTTGAGACCGAGCTCGAAGCCGCCGACGTTGAAGCCCACGTAGTACGGCTCGTCGAAGTACGGGTCACGTTCGAGGATCGCGCGGTACCAAGTCTTGGCGGCGTCGATGTCCGGAACACGGTAGAGGATCGTGCGCAGGCCGAGGATCATCGTGCGGCTCCTGGGGTGCAAATGCGAACAGATGTGCTAGTGATCGGCGTGTATCGTAGCCCGGTCACGGCCTTTGTGCAACCCCATCGTCACGTCCTCCACAGCGTCCGCTCCCCACCGGATCACGTCCCCCACAGTCGCTCCCGCAGCCCCGACGCCCGCACGGACCGCCGCCCGATCGCAAGGCGGATCGTGTCGTCCGTTCCGAAGATCGTGACGCGCTGGCGGGCGCGGGTGACGGCGGTGTAGAGCAGCTCACGCGCGAGCAGCGGTGATCCGCCGTCGGGCAGCACGACGACGACGGCATCGAACTCCGAGCCCTGGGACTGGTGGATGCTCAGCGCGAATGCCGTCTCGTGCGGCGGCAGGCGGGCGGGTGAGAGGTCGCGCAGCTGGCCGTCCGGCATGCGGAAGTAGGCGCGCCGCGCGCCGCCGTCTGGCGGGCGGGCGACGATCCCGATGTCGCCGTTGAACAGGCCGATCGCGTAGTCGTTCTGGCGAACGATGATCGCGCGGGCGGCATTGACCGTCGGCTCCGCGGTGCCGTGACGCACGCCCGCCAGCGCCGCGACGATGCGGTCGTTCAACGACTCGACGCCGGACGGCCCGCGGCGGTGGGCGCACAGCACCCGAAAGGACTCGAGGGCATCGAGCTGTCCGGCCGGATCGGCCGCCTGCACCACCGGGCGATAGCCGGCGACGACGGCATCCCGCAGCGCGGCCGACAACCGCCCGTCGTGCCCGACCGGCGGCGTGGTGGCGCGCGCCGCGTCGGGTGTGCCGGGATCGTCGAGCAGCGCCAAGGCGGCGTCCGCGTCGCCGGCGTGGATCGCGCGAGCCAGCCGGCCGATCCCGCTGGCGGCGCCGAAGCGCCGGCTGTGCGTCAGGAGGACGACGCTCGCGGCCAGTGGGGATCCGGCGCGCGGCGACGCGACGGTCTCGTCTGGAGCCGTGGTTCGGATCCCTCCCCCGGCGTTGGCGACATCGTCGTCGGTCGACGAGGCGGACGTGACGAACGCCGCGAACGCGTCCGCAAGCGCGGCCTGATGGGCCAGCGCGCGGTCGCCGCCGCAGATGTCACCGAGCACGGCGCCGGCATCGACGCTGGCGAGTTGGTCATGGTCGCCGAGCACGATGAGCCGCGCGGCCGGCGCGACGGCGTCGACGAGGCGTCGCATGAGCACGAGGTCGACCATCGAGGCCTCGTCGACGACGACGATGTCGGCCGCGAGCGGCCGGTCGGCGTCGTGCGACCGGCGTCCGTCGCCCCGGAGGCCGAGCGCGCGGTGGATCGTCTGTGCGGCGGTGGGCAGTGCGGCCCGGATGCCGTCGTCGATCGCGAGGCCGGCCCCGGCCGTGCCGACGGCCTCGGCCAGCCGGGCGGCGGCCTTGCCGGTCGGCGCCAGCAAGGCGATGCGCGGCGGCGGGGAGCCGATGGCCCTGGCCTGGCCGATGAGCAGCACCAGGATCCGCACGACCGTCGTCGTCTTGCCGGTGCCCGGCCCGCCGGAGACGACGGCGAGGGATCGCCGTGCGGCGACCCAGGCGGCGACGGCTTGGGCGTCGACCCCGGCGGCGTCCGGTGGTGGGTCGATCGATGGGCCGGTGGAAACAACGGTGGCGGAGGGGGGGCCGAACAACGCGGCGAGCGCGGTGCGGAGCGCCTCGGCGTCGTGCGGCAGGTCGCCGGCGTTGGCGCGGGCCAGCAGGGCGTCGGCCAAGCGGGTCTCGTGGGACCAGTAGCGGCGGAGGTAGAGGCGGCCGGCGGGGAGGTGGAGGACGAGGGGGGTGAAGGACGAGCGGCGAGGGATCGAGGGACGGGCGTCATCCGTCGGCGCCGCGGCGACGGGGTTCGCGGGGTCGTACGGACGGAGGGTCGTCGTGACCGGGCTGGCGGTGAGGGCGGGTATCCACACGTCGAGCGCGGGCCAATTCAGGCCGGCGATGGGGGTGCCGTCGTCGTCCGACACGGCCTCGGCAGCGAGGGCGGACAGGTCGGCGCAGACGTCACCGCGTCGGATCGCCCGGCTGGCGAGCGCGATGCCGAGCGCAACACGTGGATCCGTCACCTGGGCAAGACGGACGAGCGCCCCGGCCAGCGCGCCGTCCAGCGCGTCCAGCACGCCCGCTTCGGCCAGGACCTCCACCACGGCCTCCCGTGCCTGGCTTGCCACACCTCCTTCCCGATCCGTCGTCGCGTCGTTCATCCCGTCCCCTTGGTGTCTTCCGACCCTTCTTCAACGCCCCAATCGACCCCAACGCCCGAACCGACCCCGACGCCGCACGCGCACCGGTCGCCCTCACCCCTCCAGCACCGCCTCCAACCGCGCAACCCGCCCCTCCGTCGGCCGATCGAAGAAGACGCCGCAGCTCGGGCCGAGGGCGGGGTGCATGCCGCGGACGAAGAGGTAGAACACGCCGCCGAACGACTCGTCGTAGCGGTAGCCCGGCACGCGGCGCTGCAGGTAGCGATGGACGGCCACGGTGTACAGGTGGTACTGGAGGTAATAGTGGTGGTGCGCCATCGCGCCGGCGATGCGCTGAGGCGTGTAGTCCGCCCACGTCGATCCGAGGCGGTTCGACTTCCAATCGACGATGTACCACCGGCCGCCGACGCGGCACACCATGTCGACGAACCCGCTCAGGTGGCCGTGAACGGCGTCGAAGCCGAGCCGGCCGACGGCGTCGGCGTAGCCGGGCGGCAACCCGGTGGCGTCGGCCGCTCCGTCGGCCCGCTCCGTGTGCGGCCAGCGCGGCGGCGAGGTCGGCCGGTGAAAACGGGCGCCGTGCCCTCTCATCATGCCCGAGGGCGATGGGCAGGACGAACGGCATCTCGTTCAGCCGGACGCTGCGCGGCACGTCGGCCAGCGCGAAGCCACTTGGGCCGTCGGCCAGGCGGGTGGCGACGATCTCGGCCAGTGCTGACGACAGGACGTCCGCGGCGGCGGCGTCGATCCCGGCGCGGCGGCAAGCGTCGGCGGCCACACCCGGCCAGAGCGTAGGGTTCGTGAAGTCGATCCGCTCGAAGACGGCGTGGAGGCACGTGCCGGGGTCGGCGCCGGCAGGGAAGGCGTCCAAGGTGACGACGGCCGGCAACGACGCACCTGCGTTGGCGGCCGGACCGGCTGCGGGGCCGGACGCCGTCGCCGACAACCGGTGGCCGTCGTTCGTCGCCGGCAGGTTCGGTTCGACCGTTCCGATCACGTCGTTGCCGGTGCCGGTCAAGTCGTCGCTGCCGCCGGCCTCGCCATCGTGGTCCCGCGTAGCGTCCGGGTCGGGTGGCGTGCCGCGATACGCGCTGACGAGGGCCGAGTAGCTCGTGCGGCGGCGACCGCGCGGGATCGGGCCCTCGAAACGGCGGGCGGTTGGGAGATCGCCCGTTTCCGGTGTGGCGCGCCAGGGGGGGGCGGCGCCCGTCGCGAGGCCGCGGACGGCGATGGCGCCGCCGCCATGCGCGGTGGCCGCGACGAGCGCGTCGAGATCCGCTTCGAACGCGGCGGGGTCGGCGATGCGTCGGCCGACGTGCGCGATCGCGTCCTCGAGTTGGCGACGGGCGGGCAACGACGCATCGCCGTCGGCCGCTGGCGCCGGCGGGGGATTGACGCGCTCGCCCGACGCCAGCCCCGGCTGGGGGTCGACGCCGTCGCGTTCCGCCCGCCCCGGCGTTGGGTGGCAGAGGCGGCCGAGGGCGCTGCGCTCGGCACCGGCGATCGGGCCCCAGACGATCCGGCAGTGGTGCTTGGCGCGGGTCAGCGCCACATACGCCAGCCGCATGTCCTCGGCGAAGTCGTCGACCTCGGCCGCGTCGCGGTGCGCCTGGTCGGGCGGCGTGCCGATGTCGAGCTTCAGCCGCTGGTCAGTGGGGTCGGTGAAGCGCACCTCGGTCTCGTTGCGGTGCATGGAGCGGTACCAGAGGAACGGGCAGTACACCACTGCGTACTCCAGCCCCTTGCTGCGGTGGACGGTCACGACCTGCACGGCCTTCATGTCGCGCTCGAGCCGCAGCTGCGCGCTGTCTCCGACCGCGGCGGTCCGGGCGGCGGTGTCCGTGCGCATGCGCGCCAGCCAGCCGAGCAGCGCGCGCGGGCCGTGGCCGTCCGTGTGCGCGGCGCGGTGGATCAGCTCCGCCACGTGCTGCACGTTCGTCAGCCGGCGCTCGCCGTCGGGCAGCGTCAGCAGGCGCACCGCCACGCCGGCCTCCTCGACGATCCGGCGGTAGGCTTGGATGAACCCGGCCTGCTGCCATCGTTCGAGCCAGCCGCGGAACCGCTCGACCTCGGCTTCCCACGCCATCTCGTCGGCCGCCAGCACCGCCAGCCGCGCGGCATCGGCGCCGAGGATGCGGGTGGCGAGGGCGCCGCGGACGAGGCGGGCTGACCCCGGCTCGATCACCGCTGCCAGCACGCGGGCCAGTTCAGCGGCCTCGTCCGTCTCGAAGACGCTGTCGTCGCCGTGGCGCACGCTCGGGATTCCGAGCCGGTCGAGCGCGCGCTGGACGGCGGCGGCTTGCGGGTTCGTGCGTGTCAGGACGGCGATGTCGCCGGGCTCGATCGGCCGCGTCGAATCGGGTGCCGCCTCGACGGCCCGGTCGCCGCTCCGCGGGCCGCGATGATCGGCCGGATCGTATGCCACGCGCAGAAGCGGCGGTGCGGCGAGGAGCGCGGCGATGTCGGTGGCCACGCGGCGCGGGATGGTGCGCCTGGCCCAGTCGCGCTGCAGCAGGCCTTGCGCGTTCGTTTCGGCGCCCGGGTCATCCGGTGAGAGGCGCAGGATCATCACGGGGGGCTGCGGGGCGGCGGTGTCGGCGGCGAAGAGGCGGTTGGGGTGGTGGTGCTCGACCGGCTGGTAGCGAATGCCCGGATAGACGAACGGCCGCGGGACGCGGTCCTCCGCCCAGACCGCGTTCAGCGCCCGGACGAGCCCTTCGTCCGAGCGCCGGTTGTGCGCCAGCGTCCAGCGCCGGTCCGTTCCGGCGTCCTCGGCGGCGCGCAGGTAGGCGAAGACGTCGGCGCCGCGAAAGGCGTAGATCGCCTGCTTGGGGTCGCCGATCAGGGCGAGGAAGGTCGCGCGGGCGGCGTCCGCGGCGCTGACCGTTGCGGCATGCGGGGCCAACTGCGGCGCACGCGCCGTCGTCCCGAAGAGGGATCGAAAGATGCGGTACTGCACGTCGTCCGTGTCCTGGAACTCGTCGATCAGCGCGGCGGCGTAGCGGGTGCGGGCGCTCGCGGCCAGGCGCGGGCCTCGGTCGCCCGCGAGGGCGTCGGCGAGGTCGTGGAGGAGGTCGTCGAACGCCTGGGCGTTCGCGCGCCGGCGGCGGAGGCGCGTCTCGCGGGTCAGATACGGCGCGAGGCCGAGGCGGATGCGCTCGCTCCACGCCGCGAGGCCGTCGGCGAGGTGGGCGTCGGCGACGGCGAGGCGGTCGCAGGCGTCGATCAGCGGGTGGGATGGCGGGTCGCAGCCGTCCTTCACGTGCGGCGCGATGCCGTCCGTCGTGAACCGCAGGAGCGTCGCCCGGACCGGAACGGCCGGCGGCGGGGCGTCGGAGGCCAGCCAATCGCCGATCTGATCGAGCCAGCGCGGCACGCTTCCCTTCGAGAGCGAGCGGTGCGTGAGCGCCGCGCCCGTCGAGAGCACGACCTCGGCGTCGTCGCGCCCGGCAGCGAACGCGGCGCGCGCATGGGACCGCGAGCCGTGCCACTCGGCGAGCGCGCGGTCGAGCCAGACGGCGTCGCTGTTCTCCGGTTGGACGTTCACCCCGACAACGGCCGGAGCGACAGCAGGAGCGACAGCAGGCACGGCGACAGCAGGCACGGCGACATCGTGTATGCGCCGTTCGGTGCCAGCGTTCGGATCGACGCTTCCGGCCAAGCCATCGTCCGCGCGCCCTGCGCCGGTGTCTCTCGGCGCGGGCAGCACCTCGAGGCCGCGGGCGCGGGCGAGGGCAGTCGCCAGACGCTCAAGGGTGGCGGGCGTGACCTTGGCGGTGTCGATGAGGTGGGCGACGAGGACGGGCGGCGCGGCGTAGGTCTGCGAGGCCCAGTAGTCGGCCACGATCTCGCGCTTCAGGGCGAGATCGTCGTCCGTGAGCGTCGCCTCGAAGCTCGTGCCGCTCTCGAACGCGAACTCCTGCAGCACGCGCTGGCAGAAGCTGTGGATCGTGAAGATCGGCGCGGTATCGAAGTCCCGCAGCGCAGCGGCGAGCGCCGCGGCGTCCGCCGGGCCGTGGCCGGCGGCGCGACGGGCGGCCAGATAGCCCGTGAAGCCGCTGCTCGTCGCCTGGGCGTCGGGGGGCGACGCGGCGGCTTCGCGGTCCGGGGCGTCGCAAGCGGCCAACGCGTGGACGATCCGCCGGCGGATCCGGTCGCGCAGCTCGGCGGTCGCGGCGCGGGTGAACGTCACGACGAGGATCCGGTCGATCGTCAGGCCGGCTTCGAGGACGAGCCGCAGCACGAGCGTTCCGATCGTGTAGGTCTTGCCCGTGCCGGCGCTGGCCTCGATGAGATGCGTGCCGTCGAGCGCGAGGCCCCACGGCTCGAGCGGCTTCATTCCGCCTCCCCGTCGGCGACGATGGCGGCCAGGATCGGGCGATACACGGCGCAGGCGATCTCGGCGAACGCGGTTTGCCAGCCGGGATCGCCGTCCTCGCCGAACGGCTCGGCATCGCCGACGACGAGGCGCACCCACTCGTCTTCGCCCTCGCCCCGTCCGCCGCCGGCGAACGCGGGCGGGTCGAAGGCGTGGCGCGCCTCGCGAAGGGCCTTCGACGTATGCACGGGCGCGTCGTCCGGACCGGCCGCGGCGAAGGCGTGCGATGCGCGGGGGAGGAACGGCAGCCAGGCCCGCTGGCCGGACCGACAGAGCGCGACGAGCGTCGACAGGACCCGCTCCGGCGCCTCGACCGGCCCGAAGGCGATCGTCGCCGCGCCGCCGTTGCGATCGGCGGCGGGGGGGCGGCCGATGCGGCGGCTGTGGGTGGAGGACGGACCGTCCGGCGGTTGGGCCCGGAGGGCGCACAGCACGACGTGCTCGATCCAGAGGTCGAGCGTCTTCGCGACGTCGACGCGGGCGAAGCTGCAGCGCACGAGGCCGCCGGGGCGCACGCCGGCCAGCGTGCCGACGAGTCTCGTGCCGCTTCGGACGGCGGCGCCGTTCGGGACGAAGTTCGGGAGCAGGGCGGTATCGACAGGCGGCAGGCGCAACGTGAAGTCGATCGGCGGCAGGTGCGATGGGGACAGCCACGGTGCGGCGACTGAGGCGATCGCGGCGGCCTGATCGACGATCGGCGTGAGGGCGACGGCGCCGGGCGTGCCGATCGGCGCGATCCCGGCCGCATGGACGCGCGCCATGGCCGCGGCGGCGGTCCGACCGGCCAATAGGTCGCGCAGCACGGCGTCGCCGACGGCGTGGCGGCCGAGTCCGTCGAGGGCGAGCGGTTCGCGGTCTTCGAGCGGCGTCGCGTCGCCCGGGAAGGCAATGCCGAGGTTGTGGCGGAGAAGGTGGCGGGCGGGGTGGCGGAAGAAGGCGACGAGGTCGTCGAGGGCGATGTCGGGTTCGTCGGCGTCGGAACCGGCGGTATCCCTCCGTCCGAGCGCCACGGTGCTCGTGACGAACGGCGTCGCGTGCGTTCGCGCGCCCAGAAGTCGAACGGCGGCGGGGACGTACGCCGTGGCGTACGAGAAGAGGCGGCCGTCGCTCCGATCGTCCGCCGGCGCCTGGGCCGTGCCGGACGGCGCGGACGCCGTGAAGTAGCGCGGGCTGAACGGCTGCAGCGGGTGCCAAGTCACGAGCGCGTCCGCGGTCGCCGAGACGTCGGCGGCCGCTGCAGACGCCGGGTCGAGGGCGACGAGCGCGTCGAGCAGCTCGCTGACGACGACCGAGGGCGGGAGGCGGCTGTTGTCGTTCATGCTCTGGCCGTTGAATGTGACGATGAAGCGGTCGCGCGCCGCCAGCAGCGCCTCGAGGAACAGGAACCGATCGTCGTCCCGCGCGCGGCGGTCGCCGACGCGGGGGCGGCGCTGGACGAGGTCGAACGCGAACGGGCGGCCGGGGCGTGGGAAGGCGCCGTCGTTCATCCCGAGGAGGGCGACGACGCGAAACGGGATCGAGCGCATCGGCGCGAGGGCGCAGAACGTGATGCCGCCGCTGAGGAAGCCGCGCGCGCCGTCGTTGGCGTCGACGGCCTGCAGCACGTGGTCCGATATGCTGTCGAGCGTGAGATCGCCGACGAACCCGGCCGTCTCGGCCCGGTCGGCGAGGTCGTCGAGCGCGGCACGGAGGCGGCCGTGCTGGGCGGCGTTCGCGCCGTCGTGGGCGATCGTCTCGGCCAGGAGCGCCGTCAGCGCCGTGGCCCATGCCCGTGCCGGCCGAGGTGCGACGCACGACGCGCGGGCCGCGGCGAGATGGCCCGCGAACGCGCACAATGCGCCGAGCGCGTGCGGCGCCGCGAGGGCGTCGAGGGCGGGTAGCACGCCGTGGAAACAGCCGTCGGCAGCCCGGTCGATGACGGCGCCGATCGCACCGTCATCGGCGTCGCTCTTCGATCGCACACTGCCGTCCCCGTCCGCGTCGTCGTCTTCGCCAACCGCGACGCCGAGCAGCAGCCGGTCGAGTCCGAAGCGCCACGTGTTCGCGTCCTCGGCGGGCTGGCCGACGCTGCGGCGATGGTCGGCGTCCGCGGCCCATCGGATCCCGGCGGCGGCCACCCAGTCGCGCACGGCCCCGAGATCGGCCGCCGGCAGGCCGAAGCGCTGGCGGACGGGCGGCAGCGCCAGGAGGTCGAGGACCTCGGCGGCCGTGAACCGCCCGCGGAGGACGTGCAGCAGCTGGCCGAACGCCTGGACGACGGCGAGCGACTCCCGGCCGGGTCGGTCGGCGATGGCGAACGGCAGTCGGCAGCCGTCGAGGCGCGTGGCACCGAACACCGCGTCGATGTACGGCGCGTAACCCGCGATGTCGGGTGTGAGAACGACGATGTCGTGCGGCGCCAGCGTATTGTCGGCCGCGAACGCCGCGATGAGCTGGTCGCGCAGCACTTCGACCTCGCGCAGCGGGCCGTGGCAGGCGTGGATCGAGACCGACGTGTCCTGGCCGGCGATGAGCAGGGCGAGGGCATTCGGCCGGGGCTTTGGCGCGTCGGCGTCGATGTCGGCTTGCAGCGCGTGCAGCGCGGCGAGGCGATCGGGCGCTTCGACCGATCCCGCGCTCGCCGGGAAGTCGTCGAACGTGACCTCGTGCGCGACGGACCCGGCGAGGAGCTGGAACTCGCGCGCGACGGTGCCGAGCGAGCGCAGGAGCGGATGGCCGGCCGCGGGGAGGTCGTCCATCGCGCGCGCTTCCGGCGCGCGCCCGGCCGGCATGCCGCCGACGGCGCGGTGGTCGCGCAGCGCTCTCGCTCCGACCGTCGATGCCGCAAGCGCAAAGACGTTGACCTCGACGTGGCGGGCGAGCGCGGACAACAGGCGGATGTACAACGGCGAGAGGGCCGACAAGCCGAAGACGCTGACGCGGGCGAAGTCGGGGTCGCTCGGCTGCCGACCGGCCTCGAGCGCCGCGATCAGGCGCTCGGTCTGCCGCGCGCCGCGGCTGCGGTCTGGATGGGCGGCTGTGACGGCACGCCACAGTTGAGGCTGCCAAGCGTCGTCGGGATCGTCGATTCCGCTGTCGACGGCGACTTCACGCCCACCATCGCCGCTGCGTCCGCTGCTGAGGTCGACGCCAAGGTCGATGCCCTCCTCGGGATGAACGCCGTCGTCGTGTTCCGCTTCCCATGCCAGCAGCACGTCGGGTCGATGGAGCTGATAGCCGTCGAACACGTCGGCGATGCGCTCGGCGAGCGCGATGAGGCGGGTGGACGACGTGCCCGACGGTTCTACGTCGGGCCCCATCCCCGCGTCCAGGTAGTGGCGGAGCGGGGCGTAGGCAGGCGCGCCGCGGTCGGCGGCGATGGCGGCGGCGATGGCGAAGGCGAGGCCGGTGCGGTCGAAGGTGCGCTCGGCGGCGGCATCGTCGAGGACGTCGCGGCGCAGCTTGCGGGCGAAGGCCTCCGGGAACGGGAACCAGCCGTTCGCCCAGACGCCGGTGGCCGTGGCCAGCGTCATCTCCAGCCAGCGCTGCATGCCGAGGCTCTGGACGACGATGCAGTCGTTGGCGAACGGGTTGTCGAGCGGCGGCCGCACGACCTCGACGAGGCGCTCGGCGAGGTGTTCGACGCGGTTGCTCAGGTGAACGTGCAGCATGGGGGCGATAGTGCCATCGGCGGGAGATCCGTGCTACCCTGGCGGTCGATGGAAGACGATCTCGACATCACGATCACGACCGTGAAGCAGGGCTTGGCCACCGGCCTGCAGCTGAGCGTGCCGGAGGCGACGAGCCGTGCGCTCGGCAACCCGCCTGCCATTCGCTTCCTGCGCGACAACACCGGCCAGCTCCGGATCGCGGCCGCCAGCCTGACGGATATGGGCATCATCCCGATCGTCCCGCTCCGGATCGCGCTGGCCAGCGCCGGCATGTCCGTTGCGCCGCCGCCGCTTGGTCCCGGCCGCTACGTGCTGGCGCCGGCAGGCGACGGCACGCTGCTCGTGCTCGGGCGGGCAATCGAGCGGCCGGAGAGCATCGGCTGATCGGGCGGGGCGTCGACGAATCGGATCGTCTTGCGGGAAGGGCGGCCACGCGGGCGGCCACGGGGGGCCGCCCCTACACGGAACCCAGACGGTTCCGGCGGCGGGTTACTGGGCCGCTCCTGCCCGCCCGTGGCACTGCTTGTACTTCTTGCCGCTGCCGCACGGACACGGGTCGTTGCGCCCGACCTTCGCCGCTTCCCGGACGACCGGCTGGCCGGCGAGCTGCTTGCCGTCGACAAACGTCCATCGGCCGTCGACCCGGGCGAACTCCGCCCGCTCGTGGTGGTCGTTGACCTCGCCGTTGATCTTGTAGTGGGCGATGAACTCGACCGTGCCGCGCGTGTCGTCCACACCGCCGGCGCGCGTCTCGACGATCTCGAAGCCGAGCCACTCCGACTCCTTGGCCCAGCGACGGACCGCGTCGTCGTCATGGTCCTTCTGGGCCTTGGGATGGAGCGTGTCGCGGATGTAGTCCGCATTGGCCGTCGCGAAGGCGCTGTAGCGGGCGCGCATGAGCGCCTCGGCGGTCGGCGGTTGGGCGGCACCGGTATGGTAGGGCTTGCAGCACGCGCTGTAGCGCGCGCCGGAGCCGCATGGGCAGTCCTTGGGTTCAGCCGCCATCTTCTCGTCGACCCTCCGCATCATCCGACCGGCCGGGCCGGCAGAGGGCGATGTTGCGGGCCGGCCGCGGCCACGTCAAGTCGCACGGACCCTGTCGAGGCCCGGTGATCGTGCGTTCGTCCCATTCGGCACGTTCTTGGCGCACGTTCTTGGCGATCGTCGCTTGAGCATCCGTTCACGAACGGGCGCGAGCGCGGAGCGATCGCCGCGAACGTGCGCGAACGTGAAGAAAACTTGCGCGCCACCGGATGCACCTATACCCTCATCCCTTCGTGCGCGACTCGTGAGGACGCGCACGTTGCACTTTCAGGTCACTGAGGAGAAAACGCACATGAACCTTTCCCACCCCGCGCGCGCGCTTGCCCTGGCCATGGTCATGGGCGGCAGCGTTGCGCTGGCCGCCTGTGGCGGGAGCGAGCCGGAGCCGGCCGCCGCCCCCACGGAGGCCGCCATCGAAGCCCCGGTCGAGCTGCCGACGATCGAGGTCATCATGCCGACGGTGGAGATCAGCGCCACGGACGGCATCACGACGACGACCGAGATGACGTCGACCACCGAGATGACGACGACGACGAGCACGACGACGACGACGACGATCACGGACACCGGCGTCTACACCCCGTAGCATCCGCAACGACCGCTGAGCGCCGCTTGGGCGTTCGGCTGGCAACGGGCCCGCGGCTCTTGGGCCGCGGGCCCGTTTGCGTTGTCCGTGCGTCACCGCAGCCCCGTCGCCGGAGTGCTGCGGTCGGAATGCTGCAGTCGGAAGGCTCCGGTCGGCGTTCGGCCGCCAGGATGCCCTCGTCCCCACGTGCTGCCGTCAAAACGTGCTGACGCCCGTCGCCTCCATGAACCGGTACAGCCAGCGCTTCGTCCACGATGCGTCGGCGTAGGCGTCGTAGTCGGCGCTGAAGACCTGCGCCCCGCCGGACGCGTTCGCCCAGACGCGCTCGAAGTACGCGGTCGCATCGAGGAGGGCGGGCGTCGAGGCGGGCGCGGCCACCACGAGGTTCGTCTCGAGGTTCAGCCCGCCGATGTTCCGGCGGGTCAGGTTGGCCGAGCCGAGGATCAGCGTCGCCCGTTCGCTGGCGGGCGATGCGCTTTCGCTCGCGCCCGCCGTTCGCCGTGCGAGCACGAGCTTGGCATGGCACTGCTCGCCGTGCGTGTCGCACCACCGGACGTCGATGCCGCGCGTGCGGCGCAGCTCGGCGGCCACGGGGCGGTTCGGGACGCCGTTCTTCGTGCGGCCGAAGGCGTCCTTGTTGGGGTCGAGCAGGACGCGAACGGCCGCACCGCGGCCAGCCGCACCCTGGATCGCTCGGATGACCAGGCGGTCCGACAGGTAGAACATGGCGATGTCGACGCGGTCGCCTTCCGTAGCCGCATCGAGCGCCAAGACGACGGCTTTCCGAATCGCCCGCTCGGTGATCAATCCGACGCGCACGCCGTCGCCGGAAGGGGCCGGCGACGATGGCGTCGACCCCGCCGATGTCGCCCCGCTCGCGGCCCAGTCCATGGCCGGCAACGTCATGCCCGACATGTCCGCCACGGCTCGCTCGCTCTCGACGATCGCGCCGACGACCGGGCCGCGGACGCGCAGCGCGACATTGCCGTGGGCGCTCGACCCGTCGTGCGGGTTCGCGCTCGTGACGATGGCCGCCGGCCCTTCTGGCGTGTCGGCGACGACGACCTTGCGGTGGTTCGCCTTGAAGTTGAGCAGCTCGAACCAGCCGCGCGCCGTCACGCGCGGTCCGCTCGGATCGAACGGGTTGGGCAGCCAGCCGGTGCCGCGCCGCCCGAACGGCTGGATGAACGCCCGCCACGGACCGCTCCAGAGCGGGTTGCTGTCCGGGAGGCGCGTCAGGTCGGTGACGACGACGGTGACGCCGGCTGCGCGCAGCGCGTCGAGGTCGCGCGACGGGACGCTGCCGTACACCGTGTTGATCGGGTCGGTGATGAGGATGACGTCGAGGTCGGGCAGCGCGGCCTTCTGCGCCAGGACCGTCTGGGTCAGCTCGCTCGCCAGCGGTCGCGTGCGCTCCGGCTGTGCGCCCTGCCAGCGGTTGTAGAGGAACATGTCGATCAACACGCCTTCGCGCGCGCCGGTGATGAGTTCGAACACGGCGTCGAAAATGTGCTGGTCCACGACGCGCGCGCGATCGGCGCCGGCGACATCGGTGGGCAGGGGGGCGCCGGTAGCGGGCCCGTCCCCTGATGCGCTGACGCCGGTCGTGTCGGCCAGGAACACGACATCGTCGGCGGACATCGGCGCGATGTCGACGTTCATGCCCGGCGGCAACGGCCGCAGCGCCCCCTCGGCGCCCCGCACGATCGCGTAGGCGATGGCCGCGCCGAACAGCCAGCGCGCGATCCGCTGCACCCTGCCCGTGCCCGGACGTCGCGCCGCCGCGCCTCGACCCGGCCTCACCGGCCGGCCAACGACCCGTCCGGCATCGCCTGCTTGCGCAGCGCGTCCAGCATGGCCGTCAGCGCCGCGGCGGGTTCGAGCGGGGCGAGCTGCCGGCGCAGCGTGTGGACCTGCTCGAGCATCTTGGCGTCGAACAGGAGCTCCTCGCGGCGCGTGCCGGAACGTCGGATGTCGACGGCCGGGAACAGGCGCAGCTCGGATAGCTTGCGGTCCAGGTGGACCTCCATGTTGCCCGTGCCCTTGAACTCCTCGTACACCAGGTCGTCCAGCCGGCTGCCGGTGTCGACGAGGCACGTGGCGAGAATCGTCAGGCTGCCGCCGCCCTCGGCGCAGCGGGCGGCGCCGAAGAACTTGCGGACGGGCTGCAGCGCCCCGGCGTCCATGCCGCCGGAGAGCGTTCGGCTGCCGCCGCCCTTGATCGAGAGGTTGTAGGCCCGCGCGAGACGCGTCAGGCTGTCCATCAGGATGACGACGTGCTTGCCCTCCTCGACGAGCCGCTTGGCGTGCTCCACGCAGATCTCGGCCACGCGCGTGTGGTCCTCGGTCGGCAGGTCCATGTCGGCCGCCAGGACGGTGCAGTTCGTGCTGCGCCGCATGTCCGTGACCTCTTCCGGCCGCTCGCCGACGAGGCAGATGAGCAGCGTCAGCTTGGGGTCGTGCGCGAGCCCGTTGGCCATGTCCTTGAGGAGCGTCGTCTTGCCGGCCTTCGGCGGCGCGACGATCAGCCCGCGCTGGCCGCGCCCGACCGGCGCAACGAGGTCGAGCAGCCGCCCGGTCAGGTTGTCGGCGGTCGCGCCCAGGAGCAGCGCCTTGTCCGGGTGCACGGCCGTCAGCGTATCGAAGTGCGGCCGCTTGGCCAGATCGACCGGATCATGGCCGTTCACCTGGTTCACCTCGACGACCTGCGTGCCTCGCGCCAGACCGTCGACGAGATCGCCGCTGCGCAAGCCATACTGGCGCAGGAGCCGCATCGGCATGACCGGATCCGTGCGACCGGCCAAGCCGCCGGCGCGCAGGATGCCGTTGCCGTTCTTGGAAAGCTCGATGTAGCCGGTCACCTGCTGCCCGGCAGGCCGGCGCGCCTCCTCGGCAGCGATCCGGTCTTCATAGGACACCCAGTCCGCTCCGGCATGTCCCCCGACCTCGAGGCCGCCCGGAGCCGGTGCGTCCCAGTCCTCGGGCGGACCGGCCGGCGGGCGCTGTGCGTCGCGTTCGCGGAACGGGCCGGTGTGCCGCCCCCGCCCTTCGACTCGCCCGCCGCCACGCGCGCTGTCCTGCCGTCCGCCGGTGCGGCCGCCGTCATGGCGCCCGCCGCCGGCTTGCCCCGTGCCCTGCTGGCCGCCGCCCTGCTGGCCGCTGCGACCCCCGCCGTAGCGGCTGTCGCTCTGGGACTGCCCGCCCTGCCGCTGTCCGCCCTGTGACTGACCGCCTTGTTGCTGTCCGCCCTGTTGCTGACCGCCTTGTGACTGACCGCCTTGTTGTTGTCCGCCCTGTTGCTGACCGCCGGTTCGCCGGTCGTCCCGCGCCGTGTTGCCGTAGCGCGTGCCGCCGTCCCGTGGTCCGACGCGTCCGGCGTCCGTGCGGCGCGTGTCGCGGATCGCGTCGTCGCGCCGCCAGCCGCCCGGCTGCTGTGGGTCGCGGGCGCGCGGCTCGTTCGTCGTCTCGCGCGGCCGGATGACGTCGCCGGTCGGGGGCACCGGGCCGCGGGCATAGCCGCCGGGCTCGCGGGTGCCGTCGCCGCGCCCACGGCGGCGCCGACGGTTGGTGCGGTAGCCCTCTCGCCGGCCGTCACCATTGCCGTCGACAGGGCCGACCGGGCGGTCGCCATCGACGGGGCGGTCGCTCGGCGCGTCGTTCGAGCGGTCGCCCGCCCCGCGAGCGTCCATCCCCTCGACCCGCGGTGGCGCGCCGGCCGGGGGCGCGGCGGCCGCAATGGGTGGTGCGGCGGGCACGGCGCTCGCCGTGTCGTCGGCGGCCTTGGCCGTGCGGGTGCGCGGGCGACGGGCGGTGGTCGGTTCGGATGCGGCCGTCGCGGCGGCGGAGGGCGCCGAGGCTGCCGCTGCCGGGATCGAAGCCGGGATCGAAGCCGGCATCGCCGTCGGCGTTGCGGCCGGCGACGTCTCGTCAGCCTTGGCACGCGTGCGGCGGACACGGGGCGCCGGAGTCGGCTCCGGGCTGGCCGCCGGGGCGCTGGGAGCCGTCGGCTCGGTCGCTTTGGCGACGGTGCGCCGCTTGCGTACGGGCGGAGCGGCGTCGGTTGTGGATGGCGGGGCGGCGTCGGGGGCCGGCGCGGCGGCGGTCCGCCGCCGCGGGCGCGGTGCGTCGTCCGCGTCAGTTGTCGAGGTCATGCTTCCTCATCTCGCGTAGGGTCATCCTGTGTGATGCCACGTGCGGTGGAATGCCGCGACCGAAAGGGTGCGCGGCGGGGAGGCGCGTCGGCGCCAAGGCGCGGACGCGCCGGTGGCGGCGCAGCCGCGGTTGCTCGCTCGGTTCAAGGAGTCCTTGACGCGCCGCAAGCGACGCGCCACGGGCGTCAAGACGGATCCGAGGCGGGGGATGTTTCTCAATCCGGAGAAGGCTTGGCGCTCGGAAGATGCGCCGTGCGCGATGGCCGCGGCAGCCGACGGCTGCGGCGAGCTGCACCCGCGATGGATTCGGGTGGTTCAGAATCGCGCACCGTCACTATGCCAGACGCAGACGCAGCCGTCAACGTGACGGTGAAACCGGTGCGGCGCGGATCGCACGGCCTCCCGACGGCAGGCGCGTACAATCCGTCCCGCGTCGTCTGCGCGGCCGCGTGCGCCGAAACCCGCCGATGGAGAATGACCGTGGGATTCAACCTGCGCCACCGCCACTTCCTCAAGCTGCTCGACTTCGAAGAGTCCGAGATTCGGTACGTGCTCGACCTTGCCCACACGCTGAAAGCGGCGAAGCGAGCGGGCACCGAGGCCCGGGCGCTGCAGGGCAAGGCGATCTGTCTGATCTTCGAAAAGACCTCGACCCGGACCCGCTGCGCGTTCGAGGTCGCGTGCTTCGACCAGGGGGCGCACGTCACGTACCTTGACCCGGCCAGCTCGCAGATCGGCCACAAGGAATCGATCAAGGACACGGCGCGGGTGCTGGGGCGGATGTACGACGCGATCGAGTACCGCGGCGCGGAGCAGGCGGTGGTGGAGGAGCTGGCCCGGTGGGCGGGCGTCCCGGTCTACAACGGGCTGACGGCCGAGTTCCACCCGACGCAGATCCTGGCCGACCTGCTGACGATGGAGGAGCACGCCGACAAGCCGCTGCGGCACGTCCGGTATGCGTACGTGGGCGACGCGCGCAACAACATGGGCCACTCGCTCATGGTGGGCGGGTGCATCATGGGCATGGACGTTCGGATCGCCGCGCCGAAAGCGTGCTGGCCGCGGGAGGACATCGTCGCCGCCGCCCAGGCCCGTGCGGCTGCGTCAGGCGCCCGGCTCACGCTGACCGAAGACCCGCACGTCGCCGTCGACGGCGCCGACTTCGTACACACGGATGTCTGGGTGTCGATGGGCGAGGCCGAGAGCGTCTGGGCGGAGCGGATCGCGCTGCTCGAGCCGTATCGCGTGGACGCGGCGCTCATGGCGGCCACGCACAACCCGCGCGCCAAGTTCATGCATTGCCTGCCGGCATTCCACGACCAGGGCACCAAGGTCGGCCGCGACATCTTCCATACCTTCGAGGTCGCCGAGATGGAGGTCACGGACGAGGTCTTCGAGTCGGCCGCCTCGATCGTCTTCGACCAGGCTGAGAACCGACTGCACACGATCAAGGCGGTGCTCGTGGCGACGATCGGGTAGGACGTCCGTCGCGGCGCTTGCCGACGGATCGGACGACCGCCCGCCCGGCACGCATGTACGGTCACGGTTGCACGATCGGCGACGCTGTAGGATAACGGTGGGGTTACAAGGCGGCTTGCAGCCATGCAGCGGAGGGTGGAGCACGATGATGGGTCTTGCTGAACGAGCTCGGCGGGTGACGATGGTGTTGCGTGGCCGAGCGGCCGAAGGGCGTGGCATGCGCGCCATCCTCGTCACGACGGCCCTGGCCGCCCTCGCGCTGGCGAACGCCGTCGGCGTACGCGGCGCCTCCGGTTTCCGCGCCGGACACACCGGCATCGTCGACGCCTACACGTTGGAGGTCGACACGACGGAGCTGGGCGACCTGAACCTCGGCCGCTACGGCGTGCTCGACATCCGCCGCCAAGGCGATCACATCCACGTGGCGCTCGGCTTGTCGCTCTTCGAGCGCGACGAACTGCGCGCCGCCGGCTTCGAGCCCGTGCTGTGGCGCAACGACGCGGGCCAGACGGCTGCCGGGATGTTCAGCGCCTATCAGGAGCAGCAGGGCTACAAGGTCTACCGTTCGTGGGACCAGCCGGGCGGGATCAAGGAGGAGCTCGACGCGCTCGCGGCGGCTCACCCCGACATCGTCGAGAAGGTCGTCATCGGCCACTCCGTGCAGGGGCGGGAGCTCGTCGCGCTGCGGGTGACGAAGGGCGGCGCGACGGTGCCGCAGGGCTCGCGGACGGCGGTGTGGTTCAACTCGCTGCAGCATGCGCGCGAGTGGATCGCGATCGAGACGAACCGGCGGCTCATGCACCACTTCATCGAGCAGTACGGCAAGGATCCGACCGTCACCGGCATCCTTGAGACGACCGAGGTTTGGTTCGTCGTGGCCGCGAACCCCGACGGCTATCAGCAAACGTTCACAGAGGGCAATCGTCTGTGGCGCAAGAACGTGCGCGACAACAACGGCGACGGCCAGATCAGCCAGGGCGACGGTGTCGACCCGAACCGCAACTTCGGGGGCCACTGGAACTACGACAACGACGGATCGAGCGGCAATCCGGCCAGCGACACGTACCGCGGAACCGGCCCGGCATCGGAACCGGAGATCGCGGCGGCGCAGGACCTGATGCAGCGAATCCCGTTCAAGCTCATCGTGAACTACCACTCGGCCGCCGAACTCCTGCTCTTCCCGGACGGCTGGCAGGACCTGACGCCGACCGCCGACGACCCGATCTACCGCGCCCTGACCGGCACCCGCGCGAACCCCGCCGTGCCCGGCTTCGATCCGATCCTCTCGTCGGGCCTGTACATCACGAACGGCGAGACATGCGACTACGCGCACGCCGTGACGAACGCGCTCTGCATCACGCCCGAGCTGTCGACGCCGCCGGGGGGCGGCACGTTCGACTTCCCGGATGACGAGGCGCTCATCCAGGCCGAGTTCGAGAAGAACCTGCCCTTCGCCCTCGACGTCGCCCGGACGGCGCTCGATCCGACGCACGTGATCAGCCACCTCGACAACACCGCCGCGCCGATTTCCGTCGACACGTTCGCCACGAGCTACGGCGACCCGCAGCCCGTGCAGGCCACCGTGCAACGCCGCTTGGGCGATGTGACGATGCGCTTCCGGATCAACGAGGGCGCCCCGCAGGCGGCGCCGGCGGTCGAGTGGGACGGCGGCGAGCGCTACGGCGCGACCGGCGACGTCTACTACCGCCGCGTCCGCGGCTCGGTCAGCGGCGCTGCGCCCGGCGACAAGGTGACGGTCTGGTTCGAAGCCGGCGGCGAGCAGACGGAATCCTTCACCTACACGCTCGAACACGACACCGGCCGTCCGGTCCTCATCGTCGCCGCCGAGGACTACACCGGCGGCGATCCGGTCTACCCGGCGACGGATGGCCCGCGCCACCTCGCGGCCTACACGGATGCGCTGACCCGCATCGACGTCGCATTCGACGTGTACGACTTCGACGCCCACGCCCGGACGAGCCCATCGTTCCTCGGTGTCCTCGGCCACTACGAGGGTGTGGTTTGGTACACCGGGGACGACCGCGCGATGCATCCGAGCGACTGGCCGGACGGGGAGTCGTCCGCGGCGCAGCGCGACTTGATGCTGGCCATGCGCGACTTCATGAACGAGGGCGGCAAGTTGATCTACCTCGGTCCGTACGCGGCGCGGCCGTTCCTGACCAACCAGCGCTACAACGCGGTCCAGCCCGACCAGCCGTGCGGCCAGCAGAACCCGAACTGCGAGGCGCTCCAGAACGACTTCGCCCAGTACTGGCTCGGCATCGACAGCGGCAGCTTCGTCGAACCGGCGGCCGCGGGACAGGTCATCGCCAACGTCGCGCCGTTCACCGGGCTCACGATCGAACTCAACGAAAGCCTCAGCGTCAACGGCGTCACGGACTTCGACCTGACGAGCGCCCGCCACCCGCCGGCCGACTACCCGCAGTTCGCCGCGCAAAGCGCCGCGCACTACGACGGCGTCGGCCTCGGTCCGCACGGCGGCGAGAAGATGGCGTTCTCCGGCCTGCCGCAGGACGAATCGGGCAACGCCCGGGACTACGAATGGCAGCGCGTCCAGCGAACGATCGACCTGACCGGCAAGAGCACGGCCGAGCTGAGCTTCTGGGAAGCCCATCAACTGCGCGCGAACTTCGAGGCGCTGATCGTCGAGGCCCACACCGTCGGCATGGACGACTGGACGACGCTGCCCGACACGGGCGGCCGGACGTCGGAGCGCACGGCGCTCTCGTGCAACAGCGCGGCGTGGTGGGGCCTCTTCCCGCACCTGCCCCACTACATGAAGCGCGTCGGGGAGGGCAACACGGCCACGTGCGAGCCGCAGGGCACGACGGGCCGCTGGAACGCGATCGGCGGCACGTCGAACCGCTGGCAGCCGGTCACGGTCGACCTGGCGCCGTGGGCCGGTAAGCAGGTCGAGGTGGCGATTACCTACGTGCGGTCGCGGCGCCAGCAGAACAACACGTACATCGTCCTGGATGACATCGTCGTTTCAGCGGACGGCCAGACGCTGAGCACGACGACGTTCGAGGACGGCGACGGTGGCTGGGCGTACTCCGGCCTGCCGGCCGGCGGCGATTGGGCCGCCGCGACGCCGGTTCCCCCAAGCGACCCGAGCGTCCAGTTCACCGTGGCCGGCCGCGAAGCGCTGCCGCTCGATGTCGACGGCGCGATCGTCGTGGCCGGGAAGTCGATCACGTTCGGCTTCGGCCTCGAGATGGTGAAGGACGAAGCGATGCGCGCCGACCTCGTCAAGCGTGCGCTGGCGCATCTGGGCGTCGGGTTCGATGCGCCGCCCGAAGCCACCCCGACGACCCCATCCGAGACGCCGGGGACCCGCGAGGGCGCCATCTACCTACCGCTGGCGGTACGCGGTATGCTCGGTTCGTCGGTGCCCTCAACCCGCTAACCCATCCGCCTCTCACCCACCTGCAAGGAGCCTCCCCGTGGCCATGAACAAGACCACCGTCGGCGAGTACATGACCCGCGACGTCACGACGATCACCGCCGACCTCAAGGTGGACGTCGCCATCGAGACGATGCGCAGCAGGAACGTGCGGCGCCTGCCCGTCGTCAGCCGGGTCGGCGACCGCGTGATCGGCATCATCACGCTGGCCGATGCCGAGGCCGCGATGCCGCGCGGCGCGAGCTTCATGGGCGCGGCCGAGGAGATCCCCGAGATCAAGGAGGTCATGACGGATGACCCGTATATGATCGGGCCCACCGACACGCTCGGCCGCGCCGCGCAGCTGATGGTCAACCACAAGATCGGTGCCCTGCCGGTCGTCGACGACGGCCGGATCGCAGGCATCATCACGGAGAGCGATCTGTTCCGCTTTATCGTCAAGCAGTTTCAGGACGACGGCGCTACAGGTGTTTGAGGAACGCGCCTGGATTGCTGAGGAAGTCCCGCGTCAGCGTCACGTGGGCCAGGTCGTCATAGGCCACCCGCGCGATGGGTAGTTGGTCGAAGTCGAGGATCGTCGCGCCGGGGTACGCCAGCAGGATCGGCGAGTGCGTGGCGATGATGAATTGGCCGCGCTGCTCGACCATCGCCTTGATCGCGCTGATCAGCGCCAGCTGACGGACCGGTGAGAGCGGCGCCTCGGGCTCGTCGAGCAGATAGAGGCCGTCGGGGACGAAACGGGACTGGAAGAGCGCGAGGAAGCTCTCGCCATGCGAGCGATGGTCGAGCCCCTCACCGTAGCGGCGCTCGAGGTCGGCCAGCTCGCGGCGATACGGGACGCGCGCCAGGCTCTTGGCGTAGTCGGATGCCCCGGGCAGCGACGAATCGAGCCCGTCGAGGTCGTCGAGCAGTTCCTGCTTGATCGCGCTCATCCGCTTGGCGTAGCCGAAGAAGTCCTCGGCGCGCAGGAAGAAGCCGCGGTGCGTCCGCGCGTTCCAGACCAGCTTGAGATGCTTGGCCAGCGCCCGCGCCGGCCCGAGCGTCCCGTCCTCGCCGACGCCTGCGCTGCCGACGGCGATCATGCCGGCCGCGCACGCGATCGCCTCGAGCAGCGTCGACTTGCCCGAGCCGTTCTCCCCGACGAAGCACGTGACGGGCGCGTCGAACGTCAGCGCGTCGAGGGTGCGGACCGCCGGGACGTCGAACGGGTAACCGACACCGTCGGGCAGCGCCCGGACGGTGAGGCCGCGGAGGTGGATCGTCGGTGCGGCTGGCATCGGCGCCGATCAGGCGGAGAGGATGCGCGGCCCGTGCGCCGTGATCGCCACGGTGTGCTCGAACTGCGCGGACAGCCCGCCATCCTCCGTCACGACGGTCCAGCCGTCAGGCGTCAGGACGCACGTCGGACTGCCCTCGTTGATCATCGGCTCGATCGTGAAGACCATCCCCTCGACGAGCTGCAGCCCGGCCCCCGGTTGTCCGGTGTGCCCGACGGACGGCGGCTCGTGCAGGCTCCGGCCCAAGCCGTGGCCGCCCCACTCCGTCACGACGCTGTAGCCGTGCCGCTCGGCATGGCGCTGGACGGCATGGCCGATATCGCCAAGGTGCTTGCCCGGCTGCGCGGCGCGGATGCCGAGTTCAAGGCACGTCTTGGCCACGTCGAGCAGTTGCTGCGCACGCGCTGTGATCGTTCCGACCGGGAACGTGACGCAACTGTCGCCGCACCACCCGTCCAGCTTGAGGCCGATGTCGATCCCGACGATGTCGCCATCCGCGAGGACGCGCTCGTCCGGGATGCCGTGACAGATCTCGTCGTTCACCGAGGCGCAGATGACGCCCGGGAACGGCGGGTGGGTCGGCGGCGAGCCGCGGTAACCGAGGTACAGCGGCTCGGCGCCGCGGCCGACGATGAAGTCGCGGACCCGCGCGTCGAGGTCGATCAGACGCACGCCCGGCGCGATCGCCTCGCCGAGGAGGGTGAAGGCCTCGGCCACCAGACGGCCGGAGCGCCGGAGGGACTCGATCTCGGCGGGGGTCTTCAGGATGGGCGGAGCAGGTGCCGACATGCGGCGGCGCTGGATGAGGCGGCGCAGGCCGCGGCGTTCGGTGTTCATGGTGCGCATTATACGGGCCAGCCGGTGCACGGCCGCGGAGTTGGGGGCGCGGTGCAACCGGGACGGGCAAGGACGACGGGGGTCGTCGGTGTCAGAAGCTGCCCAGCGGGAGGAGGGGCGAGGAAGCGCGTGTGGTTTAGAATGCGCGACGAACGATCGATCGTCGAACCTGCCCATGGAGCTGTCATGACCACCGACTTGCCGCCACCCGCCGGCGCTCTCCCGCCGACCAGCCGGCGGCCGGCGGAGGCGCGCTGGATCGTCGTGCTCGGCGTCGCCGTGACCGTCGTCTTCACCGCGGTCGTGCTGATGGTCGCTCGACTCCGGACGGACGGCACGCCGCGCGTGCGCCTGTTCGACCCCTCGAGCTCCCAGTTCAGCGGTTTCGCGCTGCCCGAGCCCTTCGCCGCCGCACCGATCGACCTTGCCACGGCCGACGGTGGCCGCTTCCAGCTTGCCGATGCCCGCGGCAAGGCGGTCCTGATCTTCTTCGGTTACACCCGCTGTCCGGATGTGTGCCCGCAGACGCTGGCCAAGCTGAGCGCGGCGCTGGCGGAACTGGGCGATGGGGCGGAGGACGTGACGACGGTCTTCGTGACCGTCGACCCGTCCCACGACACCGCCGACGTCGTCCGCCGCTATCTGACCGACCACGACCCGCGGATCGTCGGGCTCGTCGGTGCCGAGGCGGAGATCGCGTCGCTGGCCGCGTCGTACGACGTGGCGTACGGACCGGCGCCGACGCCGGCGCCCGGGCTGATGCCGCCGGGCGCATCGGACGGGCATGGCGATCACGACGCGTCGTCAGCTTGGCCCGCCACGGCCGGGTCGACGGCCACACTGGCGGCCGACGCCACGCCCGAGCTCGCCCACTCCAGCACGGTGTTCCTCATCGACCCGGCCGGCCGGCTGCGCGTCGTGCTCGGGGCGGAGGCGTCGCCGCGCGACATCGCCCACGACGTACGTGCGGTGCTCCGATCGAGCGAGTGAGCCCACCGCCGGGCGGCGACGTCGCTCGTTCCCGGCTCCACCCACGCGCCCCCCTGGCCCGCGCCCTGCGCTGGCTGATCCCGCTCCGCTATCCCGTGGCCCTCGGCGCCACGCTCCTCACCCTCCCCGCCGTCGCGGACGCCCCCGCCGCGCGACTGTTCCTCGGCAACCTCTTCGTCCTCGGCACGCCCGAGCTGGCCGTCGTCGGCCTCCTCACGCCGTTGGCTGCCTGGACCGCGGTCCGCACCGCGCGCCTCGTGCTGGCGAAGGCGCCGGCACGCAGCGGCGTCCCGCCGTGGCCGTGGCCGGCGCGGCGGCCGGCCCTCGGATCGGCCTCTCTCGTCGCCGCGCTCTCGGTCCCGATCGTCGTCACGGCGCTGGCCCGATCGTCGATCGACCCGCCCGTTGCCGCCTCACGGCTGGCGGCGCACGTCGTCGCGCTCGCGCTCGGCGCGATCGTGGCCGCCGCCGCGGTCTTCGTCGGCGAGCGCTGGGTCGGCAGCCACCGGGGGGCGCTCGGCAGCGCGCTCGTGTTCGGCTTCGGCTACGGCGTCGTCGGCTTCGCGTTTCACCCGGCGCGTTCGCCCGACGGTTGTCTCACGGCCGTTCGAATCGTGGACGGCGGTCTGTGCTTCCCGGCGCTCGGCTACGTGCTCATCGTCGCCGCGCTGTGCGGCTGGACGCTGGCGGGCGCTGCCTTCTGGCTCGATCGCTACGGCGTGCCGACGCTGCTCGTGGTGGTGCTCATCGCGCTGGCGCCGCTCCCCTGGACGGATGCGGATCACGTATATCGGACGGACGGGTCGACCGCGGCGGATGAGGCGGCCGAGATCCGTCGGACCGCGGCGACGACGGCCACGGCGGCGACGTCGGCAACCGCGCCGCCGTCGCCCGCGGTGACGGCGGCCGATGTCGTGGCGGCGGTGGTGGCCCGGCAATCCGGGCGGCCGCGGTTGGTCGTCGTGGCGGCCAGCGGAGGTGGGAGCGCGGCGGCGCTCTGGACGGCCACGGTGCTGACGCGGCTCGAGGAGGCGAACGGTTGGGCTTTCACGCGCGCGCTCGGGGCGGTCAGCTCGGTGTCGGGCGGCAGCTTCGGATCGCTCGTCTACCTGGCGCCCGTGGCCGATGGGCGGCCGCGGCCGCCCGCGATGCTGGCCGCCATCCGCGCCGCGGCCGCCCAGCCGACGCTTCGGCCGGTGGCGTGGGGCCTGGCCTATCCGGACCTCTGGCGGGTGGTGCTGGCGCCGGCGGTCGGTCCGTGGCTGCCGCGCGCGGACGACCGCGGCTGGGCCGCCGAGCAGGCATGGGGCGATGTCTGGCGGCGGACGCTGGCGCGCGATGACGCCGCCGTCACGCTGCGGTCGTGGCGCGCGGCGGTGCGGCGGGGCGCGATGCCGGCGCCGATCTTCAACGCGATGGCCGTCGAGACCGGCCGCCAGATGCTCCTCACGCCGCTCGACCTGGCCGCGGCGGGCGACGGGGCGCCGTTCGACACGTTCTTCGGGACGTACCCCGAGCGCGATGTGCGCGCCGTCACCGCCGCCCGCCTCTCGGCCGCGTTCCCGTGGATCAGCCCGCAGCCGCGCCCGGACTGCGCCTGCGAGCCGGCCTGGCACATCGCCGACGGCGGTTACTTCGACAATGACGGCATCGCCGGCCTCACCGCGTTCCTCGATGAGGCGCTGCCCGCCTTCCACGCGGCGGGCGGGCGGGACGTGCTGGTCGTGCAGATCCGGGTGGCGTTCGATGCAGCGGCGACGCCGTCCGATGGCGCATTGCCGGCGGGTGCGAACGGAGCGACCATCCCTCGGCGCGGCTGGCCCTTCGCGCTGACCGGCCCGATCGAGGCGCTGCTGAACGCGCGCGGCAGCGTTCAGGGCCTGCGGAACGCGCAAGCGCTCTCGCTGCTGCAGGCGCGCTGGGCGGGAGAGGGTGTGCGGATCGACATCGACGATGCCGTGTTTCACGTCGACGCGGCGGGCACGCTGCCGCTGTCGTGGCAGCTCACGCCGACCGAGCGGTCGGCAGTCGAAGCGGTGTGGGCATCGGACGCGGCGCGCGCGGCGGCGGCGGCCGTGGCGCAGTTCGTCGGCCGACCGTGACGGATTGGCGGTCCGACGCGATTCGATACGGTGATGTATGCTACCCTGCCGCCATGGCCAGCGATCCCGCTCCCTGCCGCTCCGCCGCGCGCGCCACGTGCCGTGGCCGTGCCGCCGTCCTTGACCGAGCCGTCATCCGTGACCGAGCCGACTGACGCCGAGCTCGCCGCGGCTGCGCGCAGCGATCCGACGGCGTTCGATTCGCTCTACCGCCGGTACTTGCCGACCGTGTACCGCTATGTCCGCGCGCGGGTGGCCACCGGCGACGACGCGGAGGACATCACCTCGGTGGCCTTCCTGAGCGCGCTGCAGTCCATCGGACGATATGAGGAACGGGGATTGTTCGCGGCGTGGCTGTTCACGATCGCCCGCCGTCAGATCATCGCCCACCGCCGCGCGAACGCGCACGGCGTGCCGGAAGCCCTCGACGATGGCGATGCGCACGCCGTGCCCGCGCCGGAAGCCGAGCCCGACGCATCGCACGTCGAGGCGCGCGATGCCATCCGGATCGCGCTTGCGACACTGTCGGCCGACCAGCAGGAGGCGATCACGCTGCGGTTCTACGGCGGGCTCCGGGTCCTCGAGATCGGCGCGATCCTCGGCAAGGACGAGAGCGCGGTGAAGATGATCCTGCACCGCGGGCTGCGAAAGCTGCGCGACGGCTTGGGCGACGTGTCGCCCGGAGGTTCGAATGAGCGCCGCTGACGACGTGACGCGCCGCCCGGACGGCGAGCCGGTGCTCGAGGGCATCGACCCCGAGATGGCCGACATCGCCCGCCGCCTCGTCGCCGACGCGCAGGGCTACGTGCCGCGTGCAGCGTTCGCCCGGCGGCTGGCGAGTGAGCTCCGCTCGTCCGCCGGCGCCGCCGCGCCCGACGGTCCGGCCGGCAATGCACGCTTGGCCGCGCCCGACGACCTCGGCGGCACCACCCCGCAGCCACCGCTGTGGGCCAAGGTGGCCGTCGGCATCCTGTCGCTCACGCTCGTCTACGGCCTGATCGCCAGCATCTTCCGGCCGCCCACCACGCCGCCCGTGGCGGAGACGACACCGACGGCGGCAGCGACGGCCAGTGCGACGTCGCCGGCGCGCAGCGCCACGGTCACGCCCTCGGCCACCGCCACGCCCACACCGAGCGCGACACCGACCGCCGCGTCGAACCCGGCGCTCGCCGGCCGCGCCGCGGGGACCCTCGTGGCGACGCCGATCGCGACCCCGCCGCCGCCGCGAACGCTCGCCCCGACGGCCGCGGCGACGCCGACGACCCGGCGCCGCACCGCCACCGCGACGCGCACGTCGCCCCCGCCTCCGACGGACACGCTGCGGCCGTCCTCGACGCCGCCGCCCACCGAACCACCCCCGCCGACCGACCGGCCCAAGCCGTCGACGGAACCGTCGCCCACGCCGCCGCCAACCGAGGGCCGCCCGCCAACCGCGACGCCGCACGCGGAGCCGACGGTGACCGCGACGCCCCAGGAACCGCCGCGGGCGGGCGACTGCGAGGAAGCGTGCACGCGGAAGTCGAACGGGGCGTACCGCGACTGCGTCGGCCGTGGGGGCAGCGTCGAGGACTGTCAGCGGCTGGCGGCCGAGATGCGCGCGCAGTGCATCCGCACGGAGTGCGAGCCGACGCCGGACCCATGACGCCGGGTGCCGACGTCGATTGTCGCGGCCCGACCCCGACGCGCGGCCCGACCCCGAGTCGACGGCCGCGCGGGCATCGCCGCCGCTTTGGCTCGCCGGCCCAAACTAGTACTCTGTCACTGCAGAGTCTGCGGACAACTACCTCTGTCGGATATCCGAAGCGTGTCCAGTGACAGAGTACTAGCGACTCAGCCGCGCCTCGAACGCCCGCAGCGTCTCCAGGATCTCCTGCCCCTCGTCCGCCAGCGCCCGCTGCAGCTCGGGCTGCCGCACGAACCGCAGGTACGTCCCGGCGCGCCGGGCCATCGCCTGCAGGCGATCGAGCCACAGGAGCGCCGCGATCCCGCAGAGCGGCGTCAGGACGGTGGCGGCGAGCGCCGGCGGCCACGACCAGCGCAGCCAGTAGAAGAGCGTCGTGACGACGTACCACAGCGGGAACACGACCAGCGCGCTGAAGACGGCGCTCGTCGCCACCTGATCGTTCTTGCGCGCCAGCAGGCGGGCTGCGAGCCAGACGAGGGCGGCCGGCAGCGCATGTGTGACGATTCCCCACAGCGCGAACGGCAGCCCGGCCAGCCCGACGACGGCCTCGCGCACGACGAACCGCGCCGCCAGCGGCCGATCGAGCGGCAGATAGACCTCCGCCGGCGTGATCCCCATGCGCCGCAGCTGACGGCGATAGTCGGCGACGCGGTCGACGAGCGGATCGAGCTCATGCGCGGCGGCCGCCGACAGGAGGCGGTAGCCGCGGCGCAGCCGCTCGACGAGCTGTGCGCGATCGCCAAGGCGCGGTCCGGCGGCGCCGAGTGGTGCCGGCTTGCGGCCGCGCGTCTCGGCGATCTCGGCGGCGTAGGCCAGCATGAGCGCCTCCCGTCGATCGGCGAACGTCACCGCGGCGCCGTCGACAGCCGCCTGGAGGTCGGCCGTCAGCGCCTGCGCCGGCGCGTCCGGACGCGCCGCCCGCCAGGCGCCGACGTCGATCGGCGGGCCGAAGCGGACGAGCGCGCGCGAGCGGAAGCCGTCCTTGTCCTCGAACCACATCCCGACGGGCACGATCCGCAGCCCCCCGGCATTGCCGTCGGCCACGTGGTCATAGGCCAGGCGGGCGACGCCGCGCTTGAACGGGCGGAGGCCGGGGTCGTTGTGGCTCTGGCCTTCCGGGAAGATGATGACCGCCCGGCCGGCCTTCAGCCGCTCACCCAGCGTCGCCAGCGCCGCGAGGTTGGCCCGCGGGTCGGCGCCCTGGCCCGCATCCTGGGTGCGATGGAGCGCGACGACGTTGCCGGCGCGCATGAGCCAGCCGACGAGCGGGTGTTGGGCCAGCGTGCTCTTGGCCGTCAGCCAGACCGGCCGCTCGACGGCCAGCGCGATGAACATCGGGTCGAGCAGGCCGTTCGCGTGGTTCGGCGCGAAGATCACCGGCCCCGTCGCCGGGACGCTCGCCAGTCCTTCGACCTCGATCGAGCGGTAGAAGACCTTGAGCGCGAGTCGAAAGTAGGCGCGGAGGATGCGATAGATCATGGCCCGACCAGCCGGGTCAGGATGATCGCCGCCGCGCGCGCTATGCGACCGCCCACCCGCGCACGAACTCAACCAGCAACCGCACCCCGTACCCCGTGGCCCCCGCCGGCCCGAGATCCCAACCCTTCTTCTGCTCCATCATCCCGGCGATGTCGAGGTGCGCCCAGGGATAGCTTGTGAACTCCTGAAGGAACACGGCCGACGTCGCGACACCGCCCTGCCGCCCGCCCGAGTTCTTCATGTCCGCGCGCTCCGTTTCGATCGCCTCGTGGTATTCGGGCCACAGCGGCAGCCGCCAGAGGCGCTCGCGGCTGGCGTCCCCGGCGGCCAACAGCCGACCGGCCAGCGCATCGTCGTTGCTGAACAGCCCGGCGGCGATGTTCTGGCCGAGCGCAACGACGCACGCGCCGGTCAGCGTCGCCAGGTCGACGACGGCGGCCGGTTGGAAGCGGGCGGCGTAGACGAGCGCGTCGGCCAGGATCATCCGGCCCTCGGCGTCCGTGCTGATGATCTCGATCGTCTTGCCGTTGGAGGCCGTGATCACGTCGGCCGGGCGGTAGGCGTTGGCGTCGGGCATGTTCTCCGTGCACGGCGTGATGCCGATCACGCGCAGCGGCAGCTTCAGCCGCCCGATCGCCTGCATCGCGCCGAGCACCGCCGCCGCGCCGGCCATGTCGCCGCGCATCGCCTCCATGCCCTCGGATGGCTTGATCGAGATCCCGCCGGTGTCGAACGTCACGCCCTTGCCGACGAGGACGAGCGTCGGCACGTCCGTGCGGGCCGCGTTGTGGCTGAGCACGATGAACGCCGGCGCATGTCCGGCGCCTTGCGCAACGGCCAGGAACGCGCCCATGCCGTGCCCCGCCGCCCACGCCCGGTCGCCGACCTCGACGTCGAGTCCGACGTCGGCGGCGACGCGGCGTGCGGTGTCGGCCATGTGGCCGGGCGTGCAAATGTTCGGCGGTCCGTTCGCCAGATCGCGTGCCAGCGCCACGCCGTCGGCGACGGCCGCGCCGGTGGCCGCACCGGCTTCGACGGACGGCAGCTGCGCACCGTCAAGCGTGATGACTTCGATCGTCTTGACCGCCTTCTCGTCCTTCTTCTGCTTGGGCGCGTCGTAGCGATAGAGCGCCGCCAGCATCCCCTCGACCGTCGCCTGCGCCGCGCGCTCGGCATCGAGGCCGCCGATCCCGGCGCCGTGGACGATCGTCGCCAGCGAGGCGGCGCCGAGGTCGCGCGCGGCGCGGGCCGCTGCGGCGGCGGTGCGGCGGGCGGCGTGTACGTCGAAGCCGTCGGCCGGACCGAGGCCGGCGACGAGGACGCGGCGGGCCGGGATCGCGCCGCGAGGGTAGAGCACCTTCACCTCGCCGGCGGCGCCGGTGAGGTCGCCGGTCCGGATGAGGTCGCGGATCGCCCCGCCGAGTGCCGCGTCGACGGCGCCCGTTGCCCCGCCGGGCTCGGCGACGCCGGCGAACAGGTTCACGACTACGGCGTCGGCGGCGGCATCCTGGATGGCGCCTTGGCGGACGGAAACGGGAGGGAGGGGCATCGGGTGCTCCGAAGGGAATCGGCCAGTGAGGCACGGCCAGTGCGGGCGGGAGGGCGAATGGGGGCCGATCTTGCCTCTGCCGCTCGCCGACGGCAAACTCTGGCCCATGCACGCCGTTGAGCCTGCCGGCCCACGTACGCCGCCTGCCCGCGCTGATCGTGCGCGGCGCTTCGGGGCGGGCGCGTGAGCGTTGCCATCGCGCTCGTCGTGGTCGTCGTCCTCACCGCTTTCACGGCACTTTACGTGGCCGCCGAGTTCGCCACCGTCGGCGTCCGCCAGAGCCGCGTCGCACAGCTGGCCGATGAGGGTCACCCGGTGGCGCGCCGGCTGCTGCCGATCATCTCCGACAGCCACCGACTCGATCGCTACATCGCCGCCAGCCAGATCGGCATCACGCTATCGGGCCTGATCCTGGGCGCGTACGGCCAATCGCGGTTGGGCGACGGGCTGGGCGCGCTGCTGGAGAGGACCGGGTGGACGGCCGCGGCAGCGGCATCGACGGGCACGGTGGTGACGCTGCTGGCGCTGACGGCGTTCAACGTCGTGTTCGGCGAGCTCGTGCCCAAGTCGTTGGCATTGCAGTTCCCGACGCAGGTGTCGCTTTGGCTGTACTGGCCGATGACGGCATCGCTGGCCGTCTTCCGGTGGTTCATCGGGTTGTTGAACGGCAGCGGGCTCATCATCCTGCGCCTGCTCGGCGTGCAGTCCGCCGACGGCCACCGGCACATCCACTCGCCGGACGAGATCTCGATGCTCATCGCCGAGAGCAAGGACGGTGGCCTGCTCGACGCCGAGGAGGAGCACCGCCTGAGCCAAGCGCTGCAGCTGGGCCGCCGGACGGCCAAGCAGCTGATGGTCCCACGCCGCTTCATCCATGCGATCGAGGCTTCAAGCGACGGCGCGGCGATCCTGGCATGGGCGATCGACAGCCCGTTCACGCGTGCGCCGGTGTACCGCGGCCAGATCGACGAGTGCATCGGCTTCATCCAGACGAAGGATGTCGCGGCGCGCTTTGTTGGACAAGGCAACGCCGACGGCTGGCAGGACCTCATCAAGCCGATCACGATCGTTCCGTCCACGCTCACCGCTGACCGCATCGTGGCCGAGCTCCGGGCGCGTCGGGCGCGCCTGGCGATCGTGCTGGACGAGTACGGTGGCGTCGACGGGCTCGTCACGCTGGAGGACATCCTCTCCGAGCTCGTGGGCGGCGTCGCCGACGAGTTCAAGGCGGATGAGGCGCGCCCCGAGCCGCTGCCCGATGGCCGGGTTCGCCTGCCCGGCACGCTGCGGCTCGACGAGGCTGCCGAGTGGTTGGGCGTCGAGTGGGCCGACGACAAGGCCGACACCGTGGGCGGCCGCGTCCTCGTCGCGCTCGGCACGGTGCCGGACGGGGGCGAACGGCTGACGATCGACGGTGTCGAGGTCGAGGTCGAGCGGATGGACGGGCCGGCGATTCGGTCCCTCATCGTCCGGCCGTGGCCAGGTGCTGAGGGTTCCGCATGAGCTTCGGCCCGATCGCGATCGTCGCGCTGCTGTTGCTGCTGAACGCGCTGTTCGTGGCCGCCGAGTTCGCGATCATCGGCGCACCGCGCGCCGCGATCGAGCGCCGCGCGGCGCAGGGGCACAGGGTGGCCCGGCTGGTCGAGGGCATCCTGCGCGATCCCGTGCGCCAGGACCGGTACATCGCCACGGCGCAGCTCGGCATCACGGTTGCGAGCCTCGGCCTGGGGATGTACGGCGAACACCAGCTCGCCGAGCGGCTGGAGCCCGTGTTCCATGATCTGACGTGGCTGCCGGCATCGATCACGGCCCATGCCGTGGCCGTGGTGGTGGCGGTGGCGATCCTGACCTACCTGCACATCGTCATCGGCGAGATGGTCCCCAAGAGCCTGGCGCTGATCCAAGCGGAGCAGACGGTGCTGTGGGTCACCCGGCCGATGCTGCTGATCCAAACCGTCTGCCTGCCGCTCGTCATCGGGCTGAACCGGCTGGGCAACGGCGTGCTGTACTTGCTCGGCATCCGCCGGGAGCGATCGACGGGCCACTTCTATTCGCCGGGCGACCTGCAGTACCTCGTGGAGGAGAGCGAGGCCGGCGGCCTGCTGCGGGCCGAGGCCGGCCAGATGCTGCGCGACCTCTTCAGCTTCGGCGAGCGCATGGCCGAGGAGATCATGGTTCCGCGCGTCCGCGTTGACGGCCTTCCGCTCGGCGCTTCGCCCGATGCCCTGCGGCGCTTCCTGGCCGACGACACGCATACGCGCTACCCCGTGTACGAACGCGACCTCGACCACATCGTCGGCATTGTGCACATCAAGGACGTGCTCCGGCTGGTGCGCGACGACCGCGCGCTGACCCGCACCGCCGTGCGGCCGACGGTCTTCCTCAGCGCCCAAAGCGAACTCGATGAGGTCCTCGCCGCCATGCGCGCGGCCCGCACACAGCTCGTCGTCGTCATGGACGAGCACGGCGGCACGGATGGCATCGTGACGATCGAGGACCTGTGCGAGGAGGCCGTCGGCGAGGTGTCCGAGGGCGCTGACGAGCCGCTGGACGTCGTGCGGTCCGATGACGGCAGCCTGGACGTGGCGGGCACCTTGCGCCTCGACGAGGTCGGCGAGGCCCTGGAGCGCAGCCTCGATGACGACGAGGTCGACACGGTCAGCGGCTTGGTCCTGGCCCGCCTCAACCGGCCGCCGGTCGTCGGCGATGTCGTCGAATGGCGCGGGTTGCGGATCGTCGTGACGGCCGTGGCGGGGCATGGGGTGGCGCGGGCCCGGGTCGTCACTGCCTAGTACTCGGTCACTGCAGGGTCTGCGAATGACCACCTCTGTCGGATATCCGAAGCGTGTCCAGTGACAGAAGTACCAGCGATCATTCCGACGGACCGACGGTGGGCCGCGCGCCCTCATCGACCGTTCGTCCGCCGTTCACGCGGCCCTCATCCGACAACCCTATCCTGGGGTCACGGCAGACGGATAACACCTGAGCCGAACAAAACCTGGGGACTGTCGCGACTGGGGCGGAGCGACGGACCCCGGGTTTTTCTTTGCGGCACGGCAGCGCCGTGCGATGATCGGCCATCGTCGTCGATCCGACCGACCCAGGAGCCCGCCCCATGAAGGTTCTCGTCACCGGCGGCGCCGGCTACATCGGCAGCGTCACGACGGCCGAGCTCATCGCGGCCGGCCACGACGTCGTCGTGTTCGACAACCTCTACCAGGGCCACCGCGCGGCCGTCCACCCGGCAGCCGCCTTCGTCGAGGGCGATCTGGCGGACCGGGCGGCCGTCGGCGCGCTGTTCGACGCGCACCCGGGCATCGACGGCATCCTCCATTTCGCCAGCTACACGCTGGTGGGCGAGAGCATGCAGCAGCCGCTCAAGTACCTGCGCGACAACGTCGTCCTCGCGGCCAACGTGCTCGAGGCGGCTGTGGCGCGCGGCGTCGGGCGGTTCATCCTCTCTTCGACCGCCAACCTGTTCGACCGGCCCGAGCGGATCCCGATCGCCGAGACCGAGGCGATCGTGCCCGGCTCGCCGTACGGCGAGAGCAAGCACACCATCGAGCGGATGCTGCACTGGCTGAACATCACGCACGGCCTGCGCTACGCCTGCCTGCGCTACTTCAACGCGGCCGGCTGCACGCCCGAGCGCGGCGAGGACCACGACCCCGAGACCCACCTGATCCCGCTCGTCCTGCAGGTGGCCCTCGGCCAGCGCCCGTCCATCGCCGTCTTCGGTGACGACTACCCGACGCCCGACGGCACGTGCGTCCGCGACTACATCCACGTCGTCGACCTGGCCCAGGCGCACATCCTGGCTCTCGAAGCCCTCGCCGATCACCCCGTCCTGACCTACAACCTCGGCAACGGCCAAGGCTTCAGCGTCCTCGAGGTGATCGAGACCGCCCGCCGCGTCACCGGCCACGCCATCCCGCACACCGTCGCCCCGCGGCGGCCCGGCGACCCGGCGACGCTCATCGCGTCATCTGAGGCGCTGCGGCGGGACCTTGGGTGGGCGCCGCGGTTTGCGGGGCTCGAGGCGATCGTGGGGTCGGCGTGGGAGTGGCATCGGGGGCATCCGGGGGGTATGGGGGGCTAGCAGGGCTTCGGGCGCTGTCGACGCGCATCGTGTACGCCCCCCAGAACATGTCGATGTAAAGGCCGACAATGTCCGCCGGCGCGGCATGCAGGTCAACCAAAATGTCGTAAAGCGCGACGTTGTCCCCATCGTCGAAGTGGCTCAGGAGGAGCCACGCCCGACCGGCGGGCTCGCCCGGCGCGCCGCCGAGTCGGGCGATCTCCGCGGCCAGCGTGTCGCGGATGCGCCGCATCTCGGCCGGTCGATCCAGGGCGAAGCCCGGCAGGACGACGTCACCTCTTCGATCGCCGTGCCAGTAGAACCGCACGGCGGGTGCCGCCCCGTCGTAGATCCACAGTCGATCACCGGGCTGCCACGCCTCTTGTACATGCCGTAGCACGCGCCGCATGTCCTCGCGGGGCACGTGGATGCTCGGGTTGACATCCGTCCACGGGGCGTGCGGCCAGAAGAATACAAAGGCGGCGCCCGTGACGCCGACGAGGGCGACGCGCACCGGCCCGCCGAGCTCGCGCCGCATCCGATTCGCCCCATCGCCGAGGCCCTCGAGGCCGGCGGCGACGAGCGCCAGGTACGGCACCAGATTGAACACCCCATACCGATACCCCAACGGATACCACCCCACCAAGCTCGTCCCATACGTCATCGCCAACGTCCCCCCGACATAGCCGCCCACGAGCAGCCGCCCGCCGCCGCCGCGTCGCCACAGCCGCACCGCCCCGAGGAGCGCGAGGACGCCGAGCGCGTTCGCGATCACGACCGCCGGCCCGCCTGCGAACGGGAACGGGAAGTAGACGACGATCTCACGCCACCCGACGTCGCCGATGTACGCCAGCTCCTTGGCGAGGTGCGTCCCCCACAGCCGCGGCTGGACGTGCGGCACCGCCATCCGCGCGCCGAGGCCGAGCGCGAAGAGCGCGGCCACGACGGCGGCCATCGTGGCCGCGTACGCGGCCACGCGGCCGCGGTCGGCGCGATGCGTCGGATCGCGCCACGACCGCCAGGCCAGGTGGCTGCCGAGGGCGAGCAGCGGGAAGACCATGCCGTAGTGCGTCGCGAGGGCCGTGGCCGAGAGCGCGCCGTAGGCCAGCCAGTCGCGCCGCCGTGCGCCGGCGTTCAGGCGGTCCTGCAGGAGCAGCAGCAGCGGCGTCGCCGCGATCATCGCCGCGTACTGGTTCACCTCCTGGCTGTGGTAGATCGCCAGCGGCGAGAGCGCCAGGAGCAGTGCCGCGAGCAGTCCGACACGTCGTCCGAACCAGCGCGCCGCCCAAACTGCGGTCAGCGCGACCGCGGCGACGCCGAGCGCGACGGACGGCAGGCGCAGCCAGGCCTCGGCCCAGCCGGGCTGAGCGGCGACGTCGACCGCGTCGCCGATCCACGGCCAGCCGAAGAGCCGCCCGACGGCGATCCAACCACGGAGCGCCAGGGCGAAGAGCGGGGGGTCGTGGTCGATGGGGCGGCCGAAGAGGAGCGCGCGCCACGGACCGGTGGCGCGCTCGACCTCAAGGAGCTCGTCGAACCAGAGGGAGGGGCGGCCGAGGGCGTACAGGCGGACGGCGAGGGCGACAGCGCAGACGGCGGCGACGGACCTTCGCGATGGTTGTGCGGGCGTCACTCCGCCCGAACCGACGCGACCACCGCGTCAAACACCCCGCCCGCGCCGCAGTCCTCGCCGTAACAGCTCGCGACGACGAAGGCGACGCCGAGGTCGATCACCGCCAGGTCGTGGTGATACCACAGGCCCGAAAGGCCCGAGGCCGTGCGGAACGGCGCCACCGGCGAGTCGATGCCACCCTCTTCGACCTCGATACCACGAGTGGCTTCCGCGATTGCCGCAGCCAGCGTCGCCGGCGCCGGGTCGGCGACGAGCTCGAGGACGTCGATCTTCGTCTGCCCCGCCCCGAGCCCGCCGTGCCCGGCCGTGTCCATCGCGAACGACGTCAGGATCACGCCGCCGCCGCTCTCCGTGGCGGTCCAGCCGGCCGGTGCATCGACGGCGAAGCCATCGCCGCTCACGGGGCCGCCGGCAGCCGCGGAGACATCGCGGCCATCGCCGCTCCCGCTGCCCGCCGCGTCGCCCGTCGCGCCGCCGAACCCCGACGGCGCCAGCACCATCCCGTGCCAATACACGGTTCCGTCCGCCCGCTCCGCCAGCACGAGCACCGCCTCGCCGCGCCCGTCGGCGCCCCAGCCGCGGCTGAACAGCAATGCGTTGACGATCAGCGCCGGGTCGAACATCGCCTCGAGCGGCGGGTCGATCGCCGGGAACGCGGTGCGGTCGTCCGTGGCGTCGACGGCGTGGTCGGCCGGCGGCAGGTGCTGCGTCTCGAGCGCGGTGCGTGCGGCGGCCGGGTCGAGCGTCATCCCCTCGGAACGGTACAAGCCGAGGACGAACGCATCGCCCATCATCGCCTGCAGGGCATCGTAGTCGCGCGCCGCGAGGGCCGATTGGAGGGCAGCCACGCTGGCGGCCGCATCTCCGCCGGCTGCCGGGGCGTCCGCCGTCGGCATCGCCGGCATCGCCGGCATGGTCGGCGCGATCGCGTCGGCGGCGAAGGTCGCCGGCGGCGGCAGCTCGACGACGCTTGTCGGCGTGGCGGTGCAGGCGGTCATCGCCATCGCCATCGCCGTCGTCAGTGCGAGCGTGAGGGTGGGGCGCGAGGCGGTCGCAATGGTCGTGACGCGGCCGGACGAACTGCGGGGAGCTGACATCGCAAGATCCTTCTCATGGCTGTTCGGAGGGAGCAAGGGCACCGATGTCGACAGAGTGCCGGGTCAGTATACGACGGGCCGGCCGCGCCCGTGACCCGACGTTCGCCGGTTGCGCGATCGCGCGGCGACATCACCCCAGCGCCGATGAGGTGTTCCCGCCGTTCCGCGCGGCCGCCCGTATCGACCCGACGCCGCCGCCCGTTCTGCCCATCGGCCTTCCCAACCGCGCGCGAACGAGGAAACCTGCAATGGCCTACATCCCCGTCCCCGACGGCCTGCCCGGCATCTCGGGCCTCCTGGCCGCCCACCCCGAAACCGGCGGCCCGCTCAGCGCGTTCGTCCAGGCGCTGCTGCGCGGTCCGAGCTCTCTCAGCCCGGGCGAGCGCGAGCTGATCGCCAGCTTCGTCTCGTCGCGGCAGAACTGCTTCTTCTGAATGGCGTCACACGGCTCCGCCGCCAAGCACCTGCTCGGCGCGGACAGCGGGATCGTCGATCTCGTGAACAACGATTGGGAAACCGCGCCGCTCACGCCCCGCCTGCGCGCGCTCCTCGCGATCGCCGACAAGGTCCGCAGCGACCCGACGACCGTCGCGCCGGCCGACATCGACGCCGCGCGGGCCGAGGGGGCGGACGACAAGGCGATCCACGACACCGTCCTCGTCGCCGCCGCGTTCAGCATGTTCACCCGTTACGTCGACGGCCTCGGCACGTGGACGCCGCGCGAGCTGTCGGCGTTCGATGAGGGCGGGCGGCGGCTGGCGGAGTTCGGGTATGTGCGCTGAGGGCGATCGGGCTTCGGCGCGAGTTCGTTTGACGGGCGCGCGGTGATACAATTCATGACCCTGTCGGTCCAGCCCGACATGTAGGCGGGTAGCTCAATTGGCAGAGCGCTGGTCTCCAACACCGGAGGTTGCAGGTTCGATTCCTGTCCCGCCTGCCACGCCGCCGAGGTCCGCAAGGGCCTCGGCGGTGCTCGTTAATGGCATCGACACTGGTATCGGCTCCGCGGCGACGACGACATCGACATCCGCTGCCCCGTTCGCCTTGCGCGCCCGGTAGCGCTCCCGAAAAACACCCGCCACCCCCAGGATCACGAGCGCCGCGCCGAGCACCGTCCACCACGTGATCGGCTCACCGAGCAGCCACCACCCCAGCAGCGCCGCCCCGACCGGGTTCACGTAGGCGTACGTGAACACGAGCCGCGCCGGCAGGAGCTGCAGCGCCAGGACGAACGAGAAGAACGCCAGGCCGCCGACGACCACGAGGTACGCCCAGCCGGCCAGCGCGGTCGGCGTCGGGTGGGGCAGCGGCTCGCGTGCCGCCAGCGAGAGCACGACGAACATCAGGCCGCCGAAGACCTGCTGCCAGCCCGCGCTGACGAGCGACGACACGGACACCGAACGCCGGCTCTGGAGCAGGGCGCCGCTGCCCCACAGCAGCGGGGCGAACAGGAGCGCGACTACGGCCACGAGGTCGGCGCCGTGAGACGACAGCAGCTTCGGCACCGTCAGCACCGCCACGCCGGCGAAGCCGACGAGCAACGCCGTGGCGAGGGCGAACGACGGCCGCCGCCGGTCGAGCACGCCCTCCATCACCGCGCCCCAGATCGGCATCGCGCCGACGAGCAAGGCGGCGTAGCTGGAGTCCGCGTACTGCTCCGACCACGTGACCATCCCGTTGCCGCCGATCCACAACAGGAGCCCCGTCGCCGCCAGGATCGCGACGTCGCGCCGCGTCAGCCGCAAAGAGTGGCGGCGGACCTTGGCGATGACCAGGAGCATGAGCCCGGCGCAGACGAGACGCGAGCCGGCCATCGACCACGGCGGGAAGCCGCTGCCCGGCTCGACGGCCACCTTGATCGCCAAATAGGTCGTGCTCCAGACGACGTACAACACGAGCAGATGGAAGATGCCGAGCCACGGCAACCCGCGACCCTGCCCTCGCACCGACGTCGTCATGAAGCTCTCCTGCGTCGGCCGTCACGGGCGCGCTGGTGAGGAATCCCGACGTTCGAGCGTCGGCCGCCTCGCAAGTTGAGGCGAAGATGATACGCCCCGCCGCGCGCGGGGGCGACGATCGTCGATGAGCAGACGATCCGGTCGATCGGCTTGGCCGCCGGCCTCGTCAACCACGAGTTGCGTGTCCGCGACGACGTCGGGTCGGGACTGCGGCTCGTCTGCCCACGGGGGCCTCGGCCGAAGAACGGACGATCGAAGGGCTGCCGCCGGGTTGCCGGCGACCGCCCGTGTCCCGCCGAGCGACGCCTTCGCCAGCAACGCCGGCAAGTAGATCACCCCTCCCCGCTCCGCCGGCGGCTCGTCCGGCGCCTCGAACCCGCTCGACTGGTCGATGATGTTGTGCCCGCCGGCCGTCCGCAGCGCCACGCGCACGGCCGTCACGTCGTCGAGCGTCCACCCGCCGCGCACCGGCACCTCGTCGGCGGTGAAGGCCCAGCGGCCGTTCGCGTCGGCGGTGCGCGGCACCGACAGGCGGCGACCGTCCGCCAGGCGCAGCGTGAGGCGGAGGTCCCGGCCGGCGGGCGCGAGGCCCGAAACCGCGCCGCCCGGACTCCAGTCGAAGCTGAGCGCGTCGATCGGCACGATCGCGCTGTCACCACCGCCCACGGCAGTCAGCGTGTCGCCAGCGGCGATCGCGACCGGCTCGCCGGCGGCATCGCGGAGCATCAGGTCGAAGCGGCCGGACGGGTCGGCGGCACCGATGGCGGTGCCTTTCACGGTGCCGTCCGCGCCCTTCAGCGTGAGCGTGACCGCCGCCTGGCTGTTCGTCGTCCCGGCGGCGCGCGGTGTCGCCAGATAGGCCTCGACCTGACTTCGCCAGAACTGCTTGAAGACGCGATGGCCGCCGGCGGTGCGGAGCGCGATCTCGAAGCCCTGGCCGGCCTCGATCGGCAGCGGGATCTCGGAGTCGACCCGGCCGTCGGGCGAGGCGCCGAAGCGGAGGCGAAAGCCGACGCGGATGCTGGAGCCGTTCACGTCCAGGTTGCCGCCGCAGCGCAGCGCCGGGAACTGGATCTCGGGCGCGACGCCGCGCGGGACGGTGCCTGTCAGCCGGCGCGTCGTCCAGTCCATTGCGACGTCGAGTCCGGGCAGCGCGACCTGGACGGCCGTGCCGCTCAGATCGGCAGAGACGGTCTCGCTCGTCGCGGATGTGACCGCGGCGCCCGCGCCGTCGCGCAGTACGGCGTGGAACGCGCCGTCCCACCATGCGCCCTCCGTCGTGCCGTTGCCCTTCACCCGCCCCGCGACGTCGCGCAGCTCGGCGCGGACGGCGCCGGACGGCGCGGACCAGCCGCAGACGTTCGCGCCGCCGTGCTCAGCGCTGAGGAGCGGCACGATGCGGGTGCGAAGTGCGATGTGCCCCTCGGGTGTCCGGTACTGCGCGTTCACCGCAAGCCCGGGCCTTACGCGCAGCGCCGGAACGAAGTCGGCCTGCCACGTGCCGGACGGGACGATCTCGGGCCACGCCTGTCCGAACCCGAGCGCGGAGTCGCCGACCTGGTCGTTCGCCAGGACGGCCAGCGAGCCGCCGGGCGTCGCACGGCCCCCGACGGTGTTCGCGGCCTCGTCCGCATCCACCGTCAGCTCGGGCAGCGTCATCGTCAGCGCCGTGCCGGACGGTTCGATCGCGGTGACGGTCACGACGTCGCCTTGCCGCAGCGAGAGCGGGCGTCCCGCGGCGCCGCTCAGCATCTCGAAGTAGAACCCGAGCGGACCGGTCTGTGACTCGACGCCGGCCAAGACGGCGCCGCCACGCTTGACCTCGATGCGGACGCGGGCGTCGGGCGCGATCTGACCCTGGACGGTGTTCCGGTCGAGGTCGACCTGGATGCCCGGGCTGCCGACGTAGCGCGAGACGCGGTGGCCGCTTACATCGGCTTCGAGCTGGACGAAGTCGTTGTAGAGGAGGTCGACGCCGGGCGCGAAGCGGTGGCTGAACGTCCCGTCGGCACCGGCCGTCGTCGTCGCCTCGGCGGCCGGCGCGTCGTCGCGCTGGACGCGGATGCGGACGGTGGCGCCGGCGCGCGTGCGGCCGCTGATCACGTCGTCGGCCACGAACACCGCGCCGTCCAGCGCCGGAACGACGAACGAGACGGTCTGATCACCCGCCGTCACCTGCAGGACGTCGCCAGCTTCGATCGGTACCGATGCGCCGGTCAGGTCGAGGAAGTCGAGGTAGAAGCTGTCTTGCTCGGCGCCGATGATGATCACCTCGGCCCCGCCGAACGCGAGCCGGTCGAAGACGCGGCCGTGCGCCGTGGCCACGACCTTGCCGTCGGCGTCGCGCAGCACGGCGTCGATCGCCCGGCCGCGCGGGCCGTTGCCGGTGACGAAGTTGCCGCCGAGCTCAACGTTGAGCCGCACGACCGACCACGTGGTGTAGAACGCGAATGCGCCGTCCGCCAGCCAGACCTCGCCGCCCATGGGCGCCGCCACGTCGAGCGAGCCGGCGAATGAGGCCGTCCAGCGACCCGACCCGTCGGCCGTTGCGGTCACGCTCCGGCCCGCCGCGACGACGCGCAGCCGCGCGCCGGGCGGCGCCGTCCCGCCGACGCTGTCCGTATCGGCATCCGCCAGCGCGGTGAGCGTCGGAACGTTGGCCACCACCGGGTCCCCGTCGATGGAGGTGATCTCGATGCGGTCGCCGGCACGAACCTCGACCTCGTCGCCGCCACCGGGCACGAAGTCGGCCAGGTTCACCGTCCAACTCCCGGTTGCGCCGGCAAGCCCCGGCTCCATCCGCCGCTGCGCCCCGTTCGGACCGCGCAGCGTAACGGTGATGGGCGTCCCCGGTTCGGCCAAGCCGCGCACGGACGTCAGCCCGACGCCGACGCGTGCCTGCGGCACGACGGCAACGGCGCCGGCCGAAGTGCTGGGCGACGGCTCGACGCTGGCCTTGGCCAACCAGCCCGGCCCGAGGTCCACCGTTCCGCGGAAGTCCGCCGCGAACGCCCCGTCGGCGCCGGTGCGGGCGACGCGAACGGACTGCACGCCATCGAGCGACGTGGCTTCGACGCGCACGTTCGTGTCGGCCGGCGCCGTGCCGCGGACGAGGTCGGCCGAAGTGTCGATCGACACCGCGATTCCGGGCAGGACAAGGGCGAGGGTCGCCACTTCACCGCCGTCGGTTCCGCTCACCTTCAGCTCGATGCGGTCGCCGACGCGCAGCGGCCGGGCGTCGGGCGGGGGCGAGGCGAAGCGGCCGAAGCCCGCCGCGCCGAGGCTGAAAGCGCCGTCGCCGATGACGGCGCGCTCGGGCAGCGTCGTCGTTGAACCGTCCGTGTGGGCGATGGTGCCGCGCACGCGGTGGCCAGGGGTCGCCAGCCCCCGGACCTCGTACGCGCCAAGCGTGGCGTCCAAGCGGGTGTCGTTGAAGCGCGCGAAGAACCGATCGTGGTCGACCGTCTCGATCCAGGCGCGGCCGCGCGTCCGTCCGGCCGGCAGATCGACACCCTCGGCGCGGAGGTCGGCGCTCCAGGTGCCGTCCGGGCCGGCCACGGCTTGGGTCGGTACGTCGCGCCACAGCACGGCGCCGTCCGGACCGGTCAGTTCGAGCTGCGCCAGGATCGACACGTTCGCGCCCGCCGGCGCCGTGCCCGACAGGCGATCGGCGACCGCGTCGACCGTGGCCGAGAGCGCCGGCACGATGATCTCGAGCGGGCGACGGCCGCTCTGGGCGATCCGCACGGTGTCGCCCGGCTGAACGGCCGCCGGACCGCCCTGACCGCCCTCGACGTTGAAGAGGTCGAGCACCGCCCGCCCGTCGGCGTCCCCGCTGCCGACGCCGATCAGCCGGCTGCCGTTCGGGCGTCGGATCTCGGCCTCGACGAACTGGCCGGGCAGGGCCGGCACCGAGACCCAGGCCGCCCAGAGGTCCGCCTCGAGCCTCAGCGGCGGTGTGGTCTGTGCGGCGGTGGGCGGGCGGGGTCCGGCGAGGAGCACGAGCGCGCCGAGCGCGGCGGCGAGCGCGCCGGCGCGCGGCGTGCGGCGGAAGAAGTGCTGCATGTAGGTCCTCCGGGTGGAATGCGTTGGCAAGCTTCGCGGGCGGAACGCCGACAGCTGGTATACCCGACCGCCTTTGCGGCGCGGTTGGCAGGACGTTACGACGACGCAACGTCGCTCGCGGATGTCGGCCGTCCGGCCGCCGGCTCGTACCAACAACAATAGGCCGGGCACACGTCGTGGCTTGCGCCGAGATCGCCCAGCGCCGGCCGCGGTGCGCCGGGCGTCTGTCGTTCGACGACGAGGTCGCGGATCATGCGGACGAAGGCCGGATCGGTGCCGACGGTGGGCACACGGGTCAATCGAACGCCAAGCGTCCGGCACCGCTCGGCCAGCTCGGTGTCAAGGTCGAAGACGACCTCGATATGGTCCGAGATGAAGCCGATCGGCACGACGACGAGATCCGTGACGCCGCGTGCTGCCAGTTCGGCGGCGACATCGCCGACGTCGGGTTCGAGCCACGGCTGGTGGGGCGGGCCGCTCCGGCTCTGGAAGACGACGCGCGTCGGCCCTTCGAGGCCGGCGGCGGCGGCAACCAGGCGGCTGGCCTCGCCGAGTTGTTCGACGTAGCGGCTGGACTGCGCCATCGCCCGCGGGATGCTGTGGGCCGAGAAGACGACGACCGCTGCCGCCCGACGCGCTTCGTCCAGGCCGTTGAGCGCTGTGCGCAGGCGCGCGGCTTGCGGCTCGACGAAGCCCGGGTGGTTGAAGAACGCGCGCAGCTTGTGGACGGTCGGCGCGCCCGGGCCGACGGCGGCCTGCGCCGCAGCGATGTCGGCGCGGTACTGTCGGCAGCCGGAGTACGAGCTGTAGGCCGAGGTGACGAAGGCCGCCGCGTGGCGGACCCCGTTCGCGGCCATCTGCCGCCAGGTGTCCGTCAGGAACGGCTGCCAGTTTCGATTGCCCCAATACACCGGCACGCGCGGGCCCTCGGCCGCGAGCAAACGCTCGAGGGCGGCGACGAGCGCCCGGTTCTGGGCGTTGATCGGACTCACGCCGTCGAACAGCGCGTAGTGGTGCGCCACGTCCTCGAGTCGCTCGCGTGGGATGTTGCGGCCGCGCGTGACGTTCTCCAGAAACGGCATCACGTCCGCCATCCCCTCGGGGCCACCGAACGAGACAACGACGACCGCGTCATACGGGTGCGGGGGTGCGTCCGCCCCGTTCGTCGGGGCGAGCGGGTCGGCGGTTTCTGGTCCGGGCGATCCCGAATCGGCCAACGGTGACATATCGACGCTGTCCTGTGATCGGCGGAGGGGTCGACCGAGTGGTCGACGCGGATCGGATGCGCCAGAATGGTAGCCTGTCGAGCGCCCAATCCCACCGGGCCGGCACCACCGCCCGACCGATGCGGCGGCTTGCATCGACGGCCGAGGAGCGATGACCAGTCCCATGTTCCCAGTCCCCTTGCGCACACAGTCGGACGAAGGCCCGGCGATCGCGTTCCACGCCCTCGGCCGTCAGCTGCTCGACCCGTCGCCGGACGTGCGTCGGTCGGCCGCGCTGCTCGTGGCGGCGTTGCGCCCGGCCGATGTCGCGCCGGCGCTCGTGCGCGCCTTCGTCCGGTACGGCGACGACGTCCTGCTCGACGCCGCCCGCGCGTTCGGACACCAACTGACGGCGGTCGTGGCGCGTGAGGTCCTGGATCACAGCCTTGGGCCGAGCCACCGCGCCCGTCTGCTCGAGGTGCTGGGGGAAACACGCGACCCGTTTGCCGTGCGCGTGCTGCGGGAGGCCGCGAAGGACCTCGACCCGACGGTGCGGATCGCCGCGCATGTCGCGCTGCTGGCGCTCGACCAGCGGAATGCGTCGGACGGGGTCGAGGCGGCGCTGCTCAGCCCGCGGCCGGAGCAACGGGCGCAGGCGCTCCGGCTGCTGCGGCGTCTCGATCTGCCGGCCGCGCGCGCTCTCGAGCGCGGCCACATGGAACGGTTCGTGGCCGACGGCGCGGCGATCCCGGCCGATATCACGGTCGCGCTGCCGCTGCTCCTCGACGGCGAGGCCGATGTGATCGACCAGCTCGTGCGCGCCGTCGAGACATCATCCGAGACCCTCGTGCTGCTGGCCGGCCCGGCATCCGGGCCGCTGGCCGACCGCCACCGCGCCACGTTCGCGAGGCGGCTGGCGCACTGCACGTTGTTGTTCAGCACCGACCGCCACAGCGTTGCCGAGCAGGCAGCGATCCTTGCCGAGGCTTGCGCCGCCGCCGCTCTGGCCGCACCCAACGGCAAGCGGGTCGTGCTCGTCGGACCGGTGCCGGATCCGGCCGACGCCTGGCCCGGCCTCGCGCTCCTCAGCGCGCCCGCGCGAACGCGCTTCGACGCCCGACTGGTGTTCGCCGGGCCGCACAGCGTGGCGCCCGTTCTCCGCTGGTGGGGCTACCTGCGCACCGCCAGCCCCGTCGATGCCCGCCTCCACGTCATCCTGACCGACCTCGTGCTTGGCGCCGAGCGGCTGGGGGCCGAGGGGCTGGCCGTCTACGAGACGTGGTGTGCCCGCGACGGCGGCAACCGGGACGATGCGTTGGCGCGGGCGCTGCTGGCGCGGATGGTCGGCTGACCCCATGCCGTGGGGGCGGACGGCCGGTTCGCGCTACCGATGCACGGCCGGCAGGTAGGCGGGCGGCATCTTTTGCCAGAACCCGGGTAGCCGGGCCGAGGGTGACCGGTCGTCGTCATCCCCCGCCGTTGCGGCGCGGGCGTCGACGATGCCCGGCGCCAGCGCATCGTCGTTGGCGGTCGCGATCAACCGGCGTGCGATCTCGTCCGGTCCGGCATCCGGCCGCTGGGCGATCATGAGCGCCGCCACGCCGCCGACGATCGCCGCCGACAGGCTCGTGCCGCTGGCGGTCGCGTACCCGTCGCGGACCGTCGTGAGGATGTCGTCGCCCGGCGCCACCAACCGCAGACCGTTCCCCCGGTTCGACCACGCCGTCAGCGCGCCATGGACGTCGACGGCGCCGACGGCCAGCGCGCCGACATCGGCGGCCGGGTGATCGAGGGACTGCGCGCCGGCGTTACCGGCGGCGGCGACGACGAGCGCGCCGCGCCGACCGGCGTACGCGACGGCGTCGGCGAGCAGGCGCAGCGGCTGACGGCTGCCGGCGGCGACGACGATCACCTTGACGTCATGGTCGGCCGCCCAGACGATCCCGGCGGCGACGTCCGACATCCAGCCCGTGCCGTCGGCCCCGAGCGCCTTCACGGGCACGATCCGTCCACCCGGCGCGGCGCCGGCCACGCCGACGCCGTTGCCGACGCCGGCGGCGACGACGCCCGCCACAGCGGTGCCGTGCCCGTGGTCGTCGCTCGTGTCGTTCGAGCCGTCGCGGACATTCCAGCCGGGTTGCAGTGCCGAGCCGAGGTCCGGGTGATCTACCTGGACGCCCGTGTCGACGATGGCGATCCGGATGCCGTCTGCGGCGGACTGCGACCACGCCTCGGGCAGGCGTGTGGCGTCGAGGTGCCATTGGTCGGCGGCGAAGGGGTCGCTGCGGGCGAGGGTCGAGCCGCCGGTTGGCGCCGCCGGGCGGCGGCTCGGCGCCGACGGTGCGGCGATTGCGGCCGGCACGTCGGATTCGACGTAGGCCACCTCGGGCTGCGCGGCGTAGAGATGTGCGGCCGCCGCGACGCCGGGGGACAACGTGGAATGCGCTGTCCTGATCCCGGGCGTCACGGCGGCCGCCGCCTCGTCGCCGAAGAGAGTCGTGTGTAGCGGGCCAGCCGCCGCGGCGGTGTCAAGGGGCAGGGCCACCACCGCGGCGTGCACGGCCACAATGTTCCGGACCACGCGCGCGCCGAGCCGGGCATGAACGGGGATGAGCTCGGCGGCGCTTGCGCCCGGACGATAACCGATGACAAGGTGCGTCTCGACCGCCGACGGCAGCGAGGCCGCCGCGGGCGCTCCGGCGACGACGCGACCGCCGTGCGTCACCCCGAGCGCGACGACGGCGCCCACCATCACCATCGCACGAACCGCACGAACCGCTCGAACCATGAGAGGGTCACCTGTTCGTGATCTGCGCGATGGGGAGCGCTCAACAACAGGCGATAGCGTATACGAAATTCCAGATCGAATCAAGTAGGTCAGCTTGGGTAGCTTGGTCTGAAATTGCGGTAACATAGTAGTCGATACATGAATCTCATGCATGATAGGCCATCCATCGCTCGGCCCGGTAATTTCTACGGGTGCAAATATCAGCTGCACTGCGCACTATATGCAACATCGTCGATGATTGAAACGGTAACCACCGGGCGTCGACCCCGTGATATACTGCGCCGCCCGCTGGGCAGCCCCGCGTCGAGAAGGATCTAGCGATGAAGATCGTTGTGGCCGGAACGGGCTTCGTCGGCCTGACTCATGCCGCTGTGCTGGCGGAGAATGGCCACGAGGTCCATGCCTATGACATCGACTTGGCCAAGATCGACGCGTATGCGTCCGGCGATCGGGAGCGCATCGAGCACTACGTGAACGAGCCGGGTCTCGTCGAGGTCATCGGCGAGACGCTCGGGCGGTACCTGTTCTTCGTCGGCCCCGACGCCGTGGATGCGGCGCTCGAGGGCGTCGAGGCGATCTTCATGGCGCCACCGACGCCGCCCAACCTCGACGGCTCGACGGACATGACCGCCTACCGCGCGGTCGCGGCGTTTCTGGCCGAGCGCCTGGCGCGGCGGGCGGATCCGAGTCGGCGTGTCGTCATCGTGAACAAGAGCACCGTTCCGATCGGCACGGTCCGCATGCTGCAGGGCATCCTCGCTGAGCACGGCGCGGCGAATGTCGGCGCTGCGTCGAACCCCGAGTTCCTGCCGGAAGGCAACGCGGTCGAGAAGTCGAGACGGCCCGACCGGATCGTCGTCGGCGCCGGCGACGTGGCTGACTTCGAGGTCCTGCGCCGCGTATACCCGCAGTTCCACCACCACGTCCGCATCGGCTATATCGAGACCACGCCCGAGACGGCCGAGGCGATCAAGTACGTCGCCAACACGCTGTTGTTGACCTACATCTCGTTCTGGAACGGCATTGGCGCGCGGCTCGGCGAGACGTTTGGCGACATCGACATGGAGGACCTGAAGCGGGGTGTGACGGCCGACGATCGGATCAGCACCTGGGGATCGTACGTCTCCAACGGCGCCGGCGGGAGCTGTTTCGGCAAGGACATCCAGTCGCTGATGTACCAGTTCCGCAGCCACGGCCAGCCCTACCACCTGTTGCAGGCGGTATACGACATCAACGAGTTCCAAAAGTCCTACCTGCTCGACCGCGCGGCGCACGAGGCGGGGTTCAACTTCAACAACCGCAGCGTCGCGTTGCTCGGCCTTGCCTTCAAGAAGCACACGAACGACATGCGCGACAGCTCCGCGCTGAAGGTTGTCGAAGGCTTGCTGGCGCGCGGGGTGCGCGAGGTCCGTGCCTATGATCCGCTGGCCAACACGGAGGCGGCGCGCTGGTTCGACCCGGCGCGCAACCACCTGTTCGAGCGAATCTCCTATTGGCCATCGGCCGTGGATGCGATCCAGGGCACGGACGCCCTGTTCATCTCCACGGACTGGGAGGAGTTCCGCGGCCTCGGCGACGTCATCACCCGCACCGTCGCGCCGCCCTATCTCATCATCGACGGTCGCCGGATGTTGGGCGATGTCGATCGCCTCGTCGCCAAGGGCTACCAGGTGCTCCCGGTCGGCGGCAAGCTGCGCTAGGCTTCTAGTACTCTGTCACTGGACACGCTTCGGATATCCGACTGAGGTGGTTGTCCGTAGACTCTGCAGTGACAGAGTACTAGGTCCGCGCGGCAGACACGCGCCCCTCAGGGCCGAGTTGCCGCGCGCCCGTTCCACGGCAGGTAGATGCGCCCGCCGTCCGTGCCGGGCGTCGTCGGCGCCGGGGTCGGAGTCGTCGGCTCCGGCGTTGCCGCCGTCTCGGTCGGCGTCGGATCGATGGACGGCGTGGTCGGCGGTGTCGGGGCGTCGCCGGTGACGAACTTGGTGTCCGCCGTGCTCGACGTGTTGTCCGCGTCGGTGGCCGTCGCCGTGACGGTTGGTCCCTTGACACCCTCCGGCTTCTCGAACGTCCAGGCGCCGTCATCACCGGACACGACGCTGCCTTCGTACGTCTCCGCCTCGCCGTCGGGATCGGAGAAGACCTCGATCGTGCAGTTCGGGCAGGCCGTGCCGGTCACGCGCGTTCGCAACGCCTCGGTGATCCGCGGCGCTGCGATGCCGCGGTTCGCGCCCTGGATCACGCTGATCGCCCTCGGGCCGCCGTTGGCCGCGATGCTGTTCTGGCTGGCCTGGTTGTCGCGCGTGCTGGCTCCGCTCATGAGGATGCCGCCCGAGAGGTTGCAGCGGATCGTGTTGCGGCGGATCTTCGTACCGATCGGGCCGCCCTGCAGCTGAATGCCGTAGCCCTTGTTGCCCACACATCGCACGCCTGAGGGGTCGGTGCCGATCCAGTTGTCGTCGATCTCGGTGCCGCTGCCCTCGTCCGAGATGTAGATCCCGGCTAGCGCGTTGCCGCTGATGACGTTGCGCTGGATCTTCGTCCGCTGCGGAGCCAGGATGAGCTGCACGCCGGTGTTCAGCTTCGTCGTCGGCGTGTCCTGCCCGGTCGCCAGCATGCCGAACCAGTTGCCCTGAATCGCGTTCTCATACGCGTCGGGGCCTTCGACGATCACGCCGCCGCCGTTGACGCTGGCGGCGAACACGTTGCGGTTCGATGGATCGAGGTCGCCGATGATGTTGCCGTGCGCACCCTGATCGATGATCACGCAATCGTCGAACACCGGATCGACGACCGTTCCGTCGCCGTTGATGCCGCACCAGTTGCCGACGACCGTGTTGCCGAACGCCAGCTCGCTCGACAGCTTGATGCCGGCGCCGTTCGGCATGCCGGCGAAGATGAGCCCCGGCCCGATCTGGTTCAGACGTGCCGGATCGCCGATGACCCCGCCCGGAATGTAGATCGCCGCCTCCTTGAACGCCCCACGCAGCTCGAAGCCGGCCAACACGTTGCGCTGGCTGCCGATCCGAAACGCCGACTCCATGTTCGGCCCGCTGGACTCGATAACGATCCGGTTGTCCTGCGGCCCCCGCCACGGGAACCCGATGTGGAAGTCGACGAACGTGCCGCCCTGCGCCAGCAGGAGCTCGCGATCGCGGGTCAGGCGGATCGTCCACGTGCCCTTGGCGGCGTTGAACCCGCGCGTCGTTGCGGAGAGCGGGCGGATGCCCGTCGGGCACGGGTCCGCCCCGGGCACGACGGCGGCATCGAAGCACGCCCGGATGATCAAGCCCCCGCTGAGCTGTGCGGCCTGGGCGAGCGCGCCGCGCAGCGAGCACTTGTCGCTGGGGGTCTCGCACTCACCGATTGCGTTCGTCGGGTCATCGGTGTCGTTGATGTAGATCACGGTTTGGGCGTGCACCACTCGCGGTGCTGACGCGCCGTGAAGGACCACAAGGGCGCCGATGAGGCTGCAGGTGAGGGCGGCCATCCGGGTGCGCCGGAAAGCGGGATGCGACATGAAGAACCTCCAGAACGCGGGGCGCGAGCAGACAGATCTGCTACGACCCAAACACCAGCTTGAAGTGCGGGGGATAGGCTGACGCGCGCTGGGCGTGCTTCCGAGGAAGCACGCCCAGCGCGACTGCCACGCGGAACGGTTGTCGGCCACGGTCCCGGCGAAGAAGCTCCGCCGGGACCGTGCGCGCGTCAGCGCAGCTCTGGCGGCAGCTCAGGCGTGGCCGTCGGCACGATTTCCGGCGTGGCCGTGGCGGTCGGTCCGGCCACGTCGACGTACAGCGCCGGGAAAACGCCTTGTCCGTCGCGCTTCTCCGAGTCCTTCCACGTGACGTGCGCCCAGTGGTTGACGTTCTGGAGGCCGCCGGACTGCGGGCGGATGCCATAGGTCAGCGTCACCGGCTTCGTCCAGTCGATGGCCGGCGCGGTCCACTTGATGATCTGCATGTCGACCGTCCCCGCCGGGTTGACGGATCCGTCGACGATCTGCATGGACGGCTCGAGTTCGGCCGTCATGTCGAGCGACGCGACCGTCACCGGGCGCGTCCGGACGAAGTCCTTGGTGTAGATGTACTGCGTGTCCTTGAGCGCCCGGCCACCCTGCAACTTGAGCGCGTACGCCAAGTCGGTGGCCATCGCCCGCAGGTTCTTCGTGTACGGACCGCGTCCCGCGCCGAGCGTCATGACCTCGATGCGCTTGTCGACTTTGACGCGCAGGTCACGGGCGCAGAACGCACCGTCGCTGAGCACGATCACGACCTTCGTGCGGTCGGCGTCGTTGTCCGCGCGGCGCACGTTGTTTCGATCGAGCAGGACGGCCTCCGCCGTGCGCATGCCGAGATCGATGCGCGTCCGGCCGCTACCGCGCAGCAGGCTCAGGCGGCCCGTGACGCGATTGCCCTCGTTCGTAAGGCTCATGAGCCTCCGGCCGCGATCGCTGAAGGCGACGAGGCCGAGGCGCAGCGTGCCGTCGCTCAGGTCCTGCTGGATCTGCGGCTGATCGACGAAGTCGCGGATGAACTCCTTGGCCTCCCGGATCAGATCCTCGGTGCCGGCCGGCTCGGCGGCTTGTCCGCCTTGGTCATTGCCGGCGCCGCCGGGACCGCCGGGCGTCGCCGAACTCCCCGGGGGCCTCGTTCCTTCGCCCGGAACGGCCGTCTTCTGGACTGCCGTCTTCTCGGGTATGGCCGTCTTCGGCCCTTCGACGGTCGGCAGCTTCGGCAGCGTCGACCCACCTCCGCCCGCACCGCCGGGGGTCGATCCGCCTGCCTGCTCACAACCGGGCGGGTCACCGTTGCCGCGACCGGCGTTCGCGCCGCCCGGGACGGGCACGCCGGGTGGCTCGGCCGGCTCGCCGGTCTGGATCGGGCCTGCCTGCAGAGGCTGAACCGGCGGCTCGATCGGTGGTTCGACCGGCGGCTCGACCGGTGGCTCAACCGGTGGCTTGGCCGTCGTCCCAGGCCCGGGCACGCCGGGCGCGCTCGTCGTCGGCAGTGCCGAGCCAAGGCCCGCCTTGCCGCGCGTCATCGAGTTCGAGACGTCGACCAGGAAGACGAGGTCGATCGGCAGCCGGTAGTCGGGGCAGCTCATGTTCATCGTGAGCTGCACCTGCGCCGTCTGGCCGAGGCTGAACGCCTCAGGGTTGACGCTCGAGAGCAGGTTGGGATCGCAGTCGCTTGTGTTCGGGTTTGGACCACCCTGGGCCGCCAACCGCATCGCGGGCAAGGCACCGAAGGCCAACAGCGCGATGAGGATGGGGACGAGGGCGGCGATCGGTCGTCGCCATTTGGATCGGTTCACTAACACCCCTCCTGTTAAGAGCACGTCTCGCGCCACGCGTCGCCTGCGCCAAGGCTGCACGCAGCTGCACTGGTCCGTATCGGCGTTTAAACACCGGAATGTGCCAAAGAGGACACATCGGCGCAAAAAACGATGGAATCCGACCGGATATGTGGCGTCGATGGTAATCGCCGGTCAACGCCGAGTCAACAGGCAAAGAACCTGCCAACACTGACTCAGTCGTCAGCAATGTCAGCCGGTCCGGGGCGTGCTTGTGGTCGGTCATCCGGTTTGTTACACTCGTGTGCCGCCGCAGCCGATCGAGGAGTCGTTCAAAGATGCACCGACGCGTTGTCCAGAGTCGCGTTGTCCAGAGTCCGGTGGCGTGCGCCACGCTGTGCGCGGTGCTCGTCGCACTGTTCAGCGGGACCGTCGCCAGGGCCGCCACCCTCACGGTCTGCGCCAGGGGCTGCGACCACACCACCGTCGCTGCCGCCCTTGCGGCGAGCGCCGACGGCGATACCGTCCTCGTCGGTGCCGGCACGTACACCGAGACGCTCATCCTCGACCGCGCCGTCCGGCTGCGCGGCGTCAACAGCGAGGCGACGATCATCGATGGCGGGCGGGCGGGCGCCGTCATCTGGGTGACTGCCGGAACCGTGGCCACGGTCAGCGATCTGGCCGTCACCGGGGGCAGGCGCGATGCCGGAGCGGGGATTCTGAACCAGGGCGCGCTGAGCCTCCGCGACGTCGCGATCCGCGGCAACGCCGCGCCGGCCGACATCGAGTCGTTCGGCGGCGCCATCTACAACTACGGCGGCTCGCTGAGTGTCCGCGGGGCGACGATCTCGGACAATGAGGCCGCGTACGGCGGGGCGATCCTCAACGCGGGCACGCTCGTCATCAGCCGCTCGACGCTGCGCGACAACCGCGCCCGAAAGGGCGGCGGGGCCATCTTCAACTACGCCGGTACGGTGATCGTCAACAACTCGATCGTCATGGGCAACACCACGGCGACGCGTGGCGGCGGGGCGTTCTTCAACGCTTCGGCGATGGCGATCGCGAACTCCACGATTGCCGACAACCGTTCGGCCGAGTTCGGCGGCGCCGTGTTCGGGGACACCGGCGGCGTCTACGTCACGAACACGACGTTCTCGGGGAACGAGGGCGTGTACGGCGGCGGGGCCGTCTACCTGTTCCAAGGCGAGAGCGCGATCACGTCGAGCACGCTGACCGGCAACAAGGGCAGCGTCGGCGGGGCGCTCAACGTGCAGGTCGATGCGCGGCTCTCGATCCTGAACACGATCGTCGCGCAGAACGGGTCGAACTGTTTCGGCGAACTGCGCAGCGAGGGCGCGAACATCGACAGCGGGGTCACGTGCTCGTTCGTCGCGCCGGGCGACCAGTCGAGCACGGATGTGCGCCTCAAGCCGTTGGCGTCCAACGGCGGCTTCACGCTGACGCACGCCCTGCCGTCCGACAGCCCCGCCGTCGACATGGGCGACCTCGTCGGGTGCATCGACTACGTCGGTTACTACCTCACGACGGACCAGCGCGGCTACGTCCGCGATATCGACGGCAACAAGGACGGCGACATCCGGTGCGACGTCGGAGCGTTCGAATACGATCCGGCCGATCCGGGCGTCGGCGGCGCCACGCCGACCGCCGGCCCGATCACGGGCGCCGACGTCACTGCGTGCCCAACCGGCGGAACGCATACGACGATCGCCGCCGCCATCGCCGCCGTTCAATCGGGCGGGACGGTGGGCGTCTGCGCCGCGACGTTCGCGGAGCGTCTGACGATCGACAAGCCGATGACGCTCAAGGGCGCCGGTTCGGCCGTCAGCCTCATCGAAGGGTCCGCCGGCGGCCCGGTTCTGACGATTGTCGGCGACGTGGCAGTGACGGTGACGGACGTCGGCTTCGTGCGGGGGCAGGGCATCCTGAACCGCCAGGGGCGCCTGACGCTGCGGCGAAGCACGATCATCCACCAGAACAGCGCGGAACGCGGCGCGATCCAGTCGTCGGCGGGCACGCTCGTCGTCGAGAACAGCCGGATTTCAGACAACGTCAGCCTGACGTCGGGCGGCGGCATCGCCGTCGACGGCGGTCAGGCGACGATTCGGAACAGCGTCATCGAGGGCAATACGGCCGGGGATTATGGCGGCGGCATCGTGGCCCGCGGCGGCACCGGGCTGACGCTCGAGAGCGTCACGGTCAGCGGCAACGAGGCGGCGAACGGCGGTGGCATCGCCAGCACCGTGCCGCTCGTCATGACGGGCGGTACGGTGGCCGACAACTTCGGCACGTACGGCGCCGGGGTGTTCAGCCGGGGCAAGGCCACGCTGACGGACGTCGTCATCTCCGGCAACCAGGGTGACCTGGGCGGCGGGGTCTACGCCGCCGGCGAACTGAACCTGACCGGTGCCCAGATCTTCTCGAACTTCGCCTTCGGCGAGTACGGCTACGGCGGCGGCGTCATGGTCAACGAGGGCACGCTGACGATGATCCGCGGCGCCCTGACGGACAACCAGGCTGCGCTCGGCGGCGGTCTCTACCTCCGCGGGACGGGCACGGTCACGGACGTCGCGAACACGAGCAACGAGGCGTCGTCCGGCGGCGGGGTCTACGTGTTCGACGGCCGTCTGACGACGCACGGCGGCCGGATCGCCGCCAACGCCTCGTACGGCGACGGGGGCGGCGTGTTCGCCGGCAAGGGCGAACTCGGGCTGAACGGCACGTCAGTCACGGAGAACACGGCGGTGCGCGACGGCGGCGGGCTGTTCGTCCAGACGGGCGTCACGGGCCAGATGCGCGACGCGGCCCTGGCGAACAACACGGCCTCCTCCGGCGGCGGCGGGCGCAACCTCGGCGCGCTGACGGTCGTGGCGCTGCGGATCACCGGCAACCAGGCCACCGGCACCGAACCCGAGGTCGGCGAGGACGAGGAGCCGCTGCCGATCGTCGGCGGCGACGGCGGCGGGCTGCTCAACGAGGGCACCGGGACGGCGTCGGAGTCGCTGATCGCGGACAACGAGGCGCTGCACGGCGGCGGTGTGGCCAACAAGGGGACGTTCGGCCTCCAGAACGTGACGCTCTCGGCCAACGAAGCGCACGTCGGCGGCGGCGGCATCCACAACGCGCTCGGCACCGTCACGCTGCGCTCCGTCACGTTCGCCGCCAACGACACCGACCCCGAGGCCGAGGGCGGCGGCGCGATCCTGACCGCCGCCGGCGCGACGACGCGCCTCGGTCACACGATCGTCGCCGCCGGCGAGCAGGCGCCCGCCTGCACGGGCGCGACGACGTCCGATGGCCGCAACATCGGCAGCGACGCCAGCTGCGCGCTCACCGCCGCCGGCGACCAGCCGTCCACCCAGCCGCTGCTGGCCGCGCTGGCCTTGAACGGCGGGTCGTCCGAAACGCACGCCCTCCTGGACAGCAGCCCCGCCATCGACGCCGGCGCCCCGACCGGCTGTCCCGGCCTGTCGGGCACGCCGCTGACGATCGACCAGCGCGGCCTCCCACGCCCGGCCGACGGCAACCGCGACGGCGTGGCACGGTGCGACATCGGCGCGTACGAGCGGGCGCCGGGCGGGGGGCCGGGGGATCCGACGCCGACGCCGGGGACGGGGACGCCGGGGACGGGTGGGGGGAAGATCTACTTGCCGGTGTTGAAGCGGGCGGAGCGGTAGCGGCCAGGGGGCGTCGTGACGCGGCTCGAAGTAGCATCAACGGCGAAGGTCGAGCGCTCGCTTCGCGCAGTTCTCGCGGCCGTCGTCCTCTCCTCCGCCTTCGCCGCCGGCTGCACGCGGGCGCCTGACGGCGCAACGCCGACCCCGCAAGCGCGCACGTCGACGCCGATGCCGATGTCCATGGCGTCAGGAGTGGCGACGCCGCTGGCGCCGATGCCAGCGCGCCGAGCCACGACCGACGCGTACCTACCGCCCAGTCCGCAGCTGACCCACACCCCGCCAATCCCCACCAGCCCCCTCTTCGTCGACGGCCCCGCCGGCCGCATCTACGCCAGCGGCCCGATGTCCGGCACGGCGCAGCTCGCGGTGTACGCCACGGGGGACGGCCGTCTGCTGGAGACGGTGCCCATCGCACGGGACGAACGGCTGCTGGATATCGACCGCGAGGGGCGGCGGTTGTACGTGTACCGGCCGGCGGAGGGCGTTCGGCTGCTGGATGCGGACACGTTGCGAGAGGTGGGGTGGGTGGCGCTGCCAACACCGGACCCGGCGGATGAGGCGGCGATCGGCTTCACCCCGTGGCCACGGTTGCGGCAATGGCCGCTGGTCCGTCCGGTCACGCACCAACTGGTCACGTTCGACGGCATGACGGTCCGGCTGCACGACGGTGCGTCGGGCGTCGAGGTCGATGCGTTCGACGTGCCGTTGGAGGGCGAGGCCGGGCCGATCAAGAACGCGTCGTTCAGCGCCGACGGCCGGGTGCTCTACGTTGCCGTGGCTGATACCGACCTCGCGCCATGGGACGGCAATGCGGGCGCGATCATCGTTGCGCTCGAAATGGACACGCGCCGCGTGATCGAGCGGCGCAACCTGCGCGCCACAATCACGGGGTGGCTGGCGTGGGGGGACAGTCTGTTGATCGAGGGGACGGTGGACAAGCTCGCCGGCTTGTGGCACATCCTGTGGGTGGGCGGACACGAGCGTCGGCGCTTGGTCGGGGCGGAGTGGACTTGGCACTGGTCGGCGTTCGACGCCCAGCGCGGACGCCTGGTCGGGTCGCTCAACTCCCACGAACCGACCTATTCGGCTGCCCTGTGGCACACGGTGGCGGATCCGACGACTCTGGATCTCGCGTACATGTCGCCCGTCCGCCTCGGCCCGCCGTTTGCATACTCGTGGGACTCGGACAGTCCACCGCTGAGCGTCTATGACGATGTCACGGACCAGCCCTTCGGACGGAGCCGCAACCGCCAGCTGAACCGAGCCGCCGCGGCCGACATCGCGCCCGACGCGGCGCCCGCCGACGAGCCCGCACCGCGCCAGACCGTGCGTGCGCTCTCCGCCGTTCTCCCGGCGGCCGGCGAGAGCGGTACGCCGCTGGCCTACACGGGCATCGTCACGACGACATCGCGCGACGGGACGCCGACGCCCATGTTCGGCAACCCTGAGTTCCACCCGGTCATCCGTCGTGCCGGCGACCCGACGTGGCGGCTGAACCATCCTGCCGGCGTGCCCGCCTGGCCGGACGCCGTGGTCGCCGCGCCGGCCGCCTCGGCCAGCGCGGATGGCGGCGCGTTGCTGTTCGGCCTGATCACCGGCGTCGGCGTATTCCGCAGCACCGACCTCGGCCGCTCCTGGCAGCCCGCCAGCGCCGGTATCGATGCGGTAAACATCCGCGACATCGACGTCTCGCCTGACTACGCGCACGACCGGACGCTGTTCGCCACGAGCCACACGGACATGCCGCCCGACGCCGACGCGGACAACGACCCCTCGGCATCCGCGTGGCGCTCGCGGGACGGCGGCGCGCGTTGGGAGCCGATCGGGCGCTACGCCGCGCTGGCCATCTCGCCCGAGTTCGCGCGCGACCGGACGGTGATCGCGTTCGAGCATCTCGGAGCGCAGTGCTTCATCTCAACGGACGGCGGCGACCATTGGAGCGCCGGCGGTGCGTTGGGATCCAAGGGCGGCAACGTGGACGACTACCGTTACGAGGGGCTCTTCGCCGACGAGAGCTGGATCATCCCGGCCGCGGCAGGTGGTCCACGCATCCTCCTGGCCATGGGGACGACCGGGACCGGTTACGGTGGCGGTTCGCACTGGCCGGAATGGGGCATCCGGCTGTTTCGATCGATCGACGACGGCATCACGTGGAGCCTCGCCTGGTCACCGGACCGCCACTGGGACGGAATGGACAATTCCCTGGGCGATGCAGACCTGCTGGGAGAGACCGGCGGCACGTTGGTTCTCCGGGCGAGCACGTACCGCTCGAGCGCGCTGCTTTCCCGCGACGGTGGAATGACCTGGCAGGAGCGGTGGGTGGCGGATGAACCGGAAGCGGTGCCGCTGGCCGTGGCGCCGGACGGCGTGGTCGTCGGTGCGGGTCGGCGGCGGACGGCGGGGCGAGAAGGTGTGTGGACCGTGGCGCTGGACGGATTCGTGGATCGCGCGCCGGCGGACCGCTAGAATCCACTCGAACGGGAGTCCTCCATGATCGAACCCCGCCTAGCCGAACCCGGCTCCGCCATCCATCTCCAACTGAGCCCCGCGCTGGCCGTCGACGACGCTTCGTTCGCGGACCTCTGTCGCCAGAACCCGGACTTGCGCATCGAGCGGACGTCCGAAGGAGCAGTCATCATCATGGCACCTGCTGGAGGCGATGCGGGCCGTCGTAATCAGGCGATCGGCGCCACGCTCTACATGTGGGCACGCGCCGACGGCACCGGCACGAGCTACGACTCGTCGGCCGGCTTCACGCTCCCCAACGGCGCCATTCGCTCGCCCGACGCCGCATGGGTGACGAACGACCGCTTGGCCGCGTTGCCGCCCGGCGCCACGAAAGGCTTCACTCCGCTGTGCCCGGACTTCGTCATCGAGCTGCGCTCGTCGTCCGATCGCCTCGCCGCAGTGCAGGCCAAAATGGACGAGTACATCGCCAACGGCGCGCGGCTGGGATGGCTGATCGACCCGATCGAGCGGACGGTGCATGTGTACCGACCGGATCGCGAAGTCGAGCTGCTGATCGGGGTAGATCGCATGGCGGGGGATTCGGAGCTGCCGGGATTCGTGCTACCGCTGGACGACGTCTGGCGATAAGCAGGTGCGCCGAACAGCGCACGGAACCCTGTCCCTTCCCCCGACCCGTGATCCTCCCCCCTCCCCCAGACTTGGGGGAGGGGGTCGGGGGGTGAGGGCCGCAGGCCGCACGACTGCGCGGAATACGACCGTTCCTGCTAGCCCCCCCTCACGCCGCCACCACCAACGCCGTCACATACATGATCGCCACCCCCGCCGCGAACCCGCCCACCGTGATCGGGCTGAGCCCCGGCAGCTCGTCCTTCTTCATCAGCCCGAGCAAGTACTTCGAGACCGCGTACACCACCTGGGCGATCGCGCCTGCGCCGACGGCCATGAAGAGCGTTGCGCCGAGATCCGAGTAGGCGTATGCGCCGACGAGCGTGCCGAGCATCGCCGGGGCGCCGGCCAGGAGCGTCAGGGCGATGAAGTGCACCGCCCGCGGCGCGGCCTTCGTCAGCGGTGTGGCGACGGCCAGGCCCTCCGTGATGTTGTGGAGCGTGAAGCCGATGATCAGGAACGCGCCGAGCGCGACCTCGCCGAGCGTGTAGGCCGCGCCGATCGCGAGGCCCTCGCCGAAGTTGTGCAGCCCGATGCCGAGTGCGATGAGCGCGGCGACGGCCAGCGGCGACCGCGTGCCGCGCCGGCCCGACCCGATGGCCTCGATCAAACCGATCGTCAACAGCGCCGCCAGCCAGACGAGCGGCCGGCCGTGCAGGCCCTCGGGCAGCCGCGCCGCGACTTCGAGCGCCTCGAGCAGCGTGTCGATGAACAGGAACACAAGCAGCCCGACCGTCAGGCTCAGCACGAACGCCATACCGCGCGTGCCCATGCGCTTCACGACCGGGAACCAGAGCATCCCGAGCGCCACCGGCACGACGCCGACGTAGAAGCCGAGGAGCAGGAAGCGCCAGAAGGCCCCCCAATCCCGCGCCGGTCGCGGCAGCGAGACGTCGACGGCCCCACCGAACGTCACGCCCGTGCTCGTGACGAGCATCACCTCGTGCGGCTCGTCGCGCACCCACGGGTACGGGATCTCGATGACCGCGCTGCCGAGCCGCGGGATCGTCGCGGCCGGCGTGATCTCGAATGCCCAGAACGCGTCGTCCACCGCCACCTGCGCCACGGTCACCGGCGACGGGCCGCCGTTCATCACCCGGACCTCCATCCGGCCGGGCTGCGGCAGGTCGACGCGCTGGACGGTGAGGTCCTCCAGGGGCGGCGCGCTCGAGGCGGGCAGGCCCGTGCGGTCGAAGAGCAGATAGGCGATGAACGCGGCCAGGAGGAGGACGGGCAGCGCGGCGAGCGCGACGAGGCCGGCACGGCCGAGAGATCGTCCGTGCGGTAGGTTCGTCGCGACGGAATCGACGGTATCGACGGCGGTGTTCATGAGGCGCCTCCGACGTTGCAGAACGCTGTTCGTTCGGCGGCCGGCGCGAACGTGCTGCTCGCGATTGTCGCGTTGACGTCGGTCCTGGCGACGACGGCGCCCGCCTCCGCCTCCCACACCGCCTCGTCCACGCTCTCGAAGAACCCCATCCACCCCAGCTCCGCCAGCTCGCTCTGGTGGGCGTGGAACATGTAGAGCCCCGGATCGTCGAGCGTGAAATCGAGCACGGCGCGCTCGCCCTGGCACAGCATGACGATGTCCGTGAACTCGTGGAAGTCCAGCCGCGTGCCGGTCTTGAAGAGCTTGAACATGCCGGCGTGGAGGTGGAACGAGTTGATCGGATCGAACTCCGTCAGGTTCAGCAGGTACACCCGCAGCGGATCGCCGCGGCGGACGCGGATCGGGTGGCGTTGGTAGTGGAAGGCCACCGAGTTCACGGCGTAGATCTCGTTCGCGCCGTCGAAGTTCGTGTCGAAGCCGTTCATGACCATGACCATCTCGCGCGCCGGCGGGCGGCCGCCGGGCGGGTCGATGATCAGCGCGCCGTACAGCCCCTTGTGGAGGTGCTTCTTCAGCGGCACGGCGTGGCAGTGATACGGGTGGAGGCCGAACGGCCGGGCGGTGAACTCGTACGTGAAGCTCTCGCCCTGCTCCACGACCGGCGCGAAGCCGTCCATGCTCGGCGGGTGGAAGCCGTGGAAGTGGATCGTGTGCGGGTGGGTGCCGGCGTTCTTGAAGCGGATCCGCAGCAGATCGCCCTCCGTGCACCTCAGCGTCGGACCCGGCACCTGGCCGTTGTACGTCCAGGCCGGGAAGAACACGCCCGGTGCGACCTCGATCTGCTTGTCGAAGGCCAGGATGTCCCACTCGCGCAGCGTCCGCCCGTCCGGCAGCTTGCTGACCGTGCCGGTGTCGAACGTCTCGAGGAACCGCGTCGGGTCGATGCCGATCGCGTCCGGGCCGACGTCGCCGACGGTGGACTGGACCGTGTGGCCGCCGTGGGCTTCGGCCGCAGCGTCGACGTTGGCGTCGGTGGCGGTGTCGGGCCGAACGTCGGACGCCGCACCGGAATGGGCGTCGGCCACGGGCCTGGGCGCCGCGCCGAGGGCCAGCGCGCCGCCGGCGACGGCGGCGGCGCCGATGGCGGACTCGCGGACGAAGGCGCGACGGGTGAGGTGGCGCATGGGAATCGCTCCGTTGAGGTACGGGCTCAGCGTCGTCGTGGCTGACGACCTTCGCCCGTGCGGACAGGCATGGAACCGAAGGCTCGGGTCCGAATTTTAGGCAGGGCTAAATATTGTCAGCGCGCCGGTTCATCGTCAAGTCCGTATGATTGGCGTCCGAAAGACCGACTCGCCGACATCCTGTGTCACGGGCGGCGAGCCCCCTACCCGCAGGAGCACGACCATGCGCATCGGCATCCTCGGCACAGGCATCGTCGGCCGCACGTTGGCCGCCGGCTTCGCGGACCACGGCCACGACGTCGTCATGGGCACGCGCGACGTGTCGCGCTCGCTCGCCAACCGCGAGACGGATCGGATGGGCAACGGCCCGCTGGCCGATTGGCTGGCGGCGCACCCGGCCGTCCGCCTCGACACGCTCGCGCGGGCCGCCGCGCACGGCGAGGTCGTCGCGCTGGCGACGAGCGGGCAGGCGGCGCTGGCGGCGGTTGAGCAGGCCGGCGCGGACACCCTGGCGGGCAAGCCGCTCATCGACGTCACGAACCCGCTCGACTTCTCGGCCGGCTTCCCGCCGACGCTGTTCGTCAAGGACACGGACTCGCTGGCCGAGCAGATTCAGCGGGCCGTCCCGGCGGCACTTGTCGTGAAGGCCTTCAACACCGTGACCGCCGCCGTCATGGTGAGTCCGGCATCCGTCGGCGGCGGCGACCATAGCCTGTTCATCTGCGGCAACGACGCCGACGCCAAGGCCATCGTGGCCGAACTGGCCCGCGGTTTCGGCTGGCAGGACGTCGTCGACGTCGGCGACATCACGGCGGCGCGCGGGACCGAGATGTTGCTGCCGCTGTGGCTACGGCTGATGGGGGCGATGGGGACGCCGATGTTCAACTTCAAGGTCGTGCGGTAGCGTCCCCTCAACGACAACCCTCGACGCGCACGAAGTCGATCGCCGCCGCCCGATCCGCCGCGAACGCCCAGCCGACGTCCCCGTCCGGGAAGGCCATGAACTCGTTCCACGCGTCGATCTTCGCGTCCGCGGCTGCAGGACCGTCGACGAGCGCGCCCGTCCGGCCGTCGAGGACGGCGAGCTGCAGTCGGCCGCCGCTGTGCCAACCCGCTAGGAGTTGCCCGCTGCCGTACGCGGCCAGGTAGGGTCGGAACGGGTACTGCGTCGGCAGGTCGGTGGCCGCGGCGAGAACGTCGTCCGAAGCGATGACGCCCGCACTGTCGATCCGCGCCAGGTGCAGCCGCATCGCCCCGCTGCCCGGCGAACTGCCCGAAGGTCCGCGGTCCGCCGCCTGGTACAGCAGCCAGAACCCGTCGGCATCGGCCACGAGGCCGCCGAGCGCGCGCTGCGTCGGGTCCACGTTCGCTTGCAGCGTCGCCTCGCCGAGCTGCGCCGTCCGGTCGGCGACGACGACGTGGAAGGCGTTCGGGTAGCCGTCGCCGTGGCACGCGGTGCCGAACGCGCCGTTGAAGGCCAGCCGCACCGCCCAGCTGTGCGAGCAGCCCCAGCGCCAGGCGTGCGTCAGGACGTTGCCTTGGGGCGATAGGACGCGGAACGCGTCGGCAGCGTGGATGTCGATCTCGCCCGCCACACCGGGGCGGGGCGACGAGCTGGCGTTGCGGTAGTAGAGGCCGTACATGTCGCCCGTCCAGATCAGCCGCGCCGTGTGCTGGTACCACCACACGAACTCCGCGCCGTCGCGGTCGACGTTCGTCTTGCCGGTGACGGTCCGTCGCCAGGCCGTCTTGCCGGCCGCGTCGAAGCGCCAGACGTCCATCTTGCCGCACAGCGCCTTGTCGGGCGTCGACGCGCCGCGGCAATACTTCGGACTGTAGATGTCGGGATCGCCGTCGACGACCGCCAGCGCCCCGCCGCCGCCGTCGTGCGCCACGAGGGCGTGCACTTCCTCGGCCGAAAACGAGAGCGCCGGCGGCACGAAGCCGCCGTGCGCGGCGAACGTCCCGACGCGAACGGTGGCCGATCGTTGCTCCCGCCACGCGACGAGCGCGCTGCCGTCCGCGCGTGGGGCGACGGGCAGCGGGAAGTACTCGTCGCTGGCGCGCACGGGGCTGTCGATGGGCGAGCGGGTGATCGTCACGCGCTCCGGCAGCGACGTGCCGGCGCACGCGCGCACCGTGGGCGACGGCGGTGGGCCGGTCGGCGTCGGTTCCGCCTGCGCCGTGGGCGACGGGGCGGCGCTGGACGTCGTCGTGGCGGGGGCGGTGGGTGGAGCCTCGACGGCCGGCGGCAGGTCGCGGCGGTCGACGGCGCGGGCGACGAGGGGGAGGTGGATGCGCGATGTCGGTGCGGCGTCGCGATCCTGGGCGGTGGCGGGCCACGTGGTGGCGCCGGCGATCAGGATCGCCGTCAGGACCGCGACGGTTGCGACGGTTGCGACGGTTGCGACGGTTGTGATGGTTGCGACGCCGCGACGCGTCGAAGCGCCGTCACGTGTGAGACTTCGCATGCGCACCCCCCATTCCTATCGTCTCCTATCCTCGCCGGTCCTTGCCACGGCTGAGCTACAAGTCGCGGGCATTGTCCGCAGCTCGCCGGTCGAGCCTCAAGCCATACGGATCGACGCTGACCCGCCCCGGCCGCGCCGGCACGCGCACGACGATTCGCTGCGGGCCGGACGTGAGCCAGTGCTTCCTGAGATAGATCGGCTCGGCGTCGTCGTCCGCATCCGCAGCGAACACAGCGACGTCGAAAGGCGCCGACAGCGGCACCTCGGTCTCGACGCCGGCGCCGTCGGCCTCGAGCTGCCGCGCCGCGACTTCGATCGTCACCTCGTAGGCGTCGCCCGCCGCGCGACTCTGGGCGCCCGTGACGGCCACGTCGTACAACGTGATTCGCTCGAACCAGTCGGTGATCAACGCCTGATGCGCTTCGTCTGCGACGGCCCGGAGCTCCGCGATGAGCTCGCGCGTCGTCGGGTCCGGCGGCGGCCGGTTGCCGTACGTCTCGATGAAGCGCCGCAGCGCGAGGTTCACGCGCTCGGCTCCGAGCACGTCGCGCAGCGCGACCATCGCGTGCACACCCTTGGTCCCGGCAATGGCCGTTTCGGAGCGCACGATCGGCAACTCCTCAATGCGCTGGCGGCTGCGAAGGTCGAGGTATTGGGTTCCCAGCGCGGCGGCCTGCGCGTAAGCGGTCGCTCTGCCCTCGACGTGCTCGGTCAGCATGATCGCCGCATAGCTGGAGAGGGTCTCATTCAGCACGTACATGCCTTGCAGGACCGGACTGCGCACCTGCCCGCCCCACCACATGTGCCCGAGCTCATGCGCCGTGACGAAATCGATCTCACGATCGCCGAACTTCGAGAAGAACCCCGCCCCTTCGTTATACGCCAGGACGCCGGCGCGTGCATCCACCGCCGTGCTGTAGCGCGGAACCTCGAAGATACGGAACGACTCGAACGGATAGGGCCCGAACGCCTGTGCGTAGTATGCCAAGCCGCGCTTCACCGTGTTCATGATCGTCGGGACGGCACCCGCATGCTTCGGGTCGTGAAAGATCTCGATCGGAATCCCGTTCACCGAATCGCGCGCCACGACGTAGCGCGCGGACGCGAAGGCCAGCGCAACGGGGGTCCCGGTACGGTACTCGAAATACCGCCGACCGCCCTCGCTCCACTCCCGTTGCAGCACCCCGGCGCCGACCGCGGTCTGGTCGTCCGCGGTGCCGAGCACGACGCGAACGTCCGCGGGCCCGAAACGGAGGCGGGTATCGAGACGCGCCTCGGGATCGTCGAGGTCCGGCAGTCGGCTGGCGGGCGGCAAGCCCTGCCGCCGGCGCGCCGCGGGGTCCGTAAGCTCACGCTCGGCGTCGTAGCGGAGATCCGGCACCACGGTGGGGCCGTCGAGGTAGGTGCCGTTCTCGGCCACGGCGCCGTTCGCCATCGAATTGGCGAAGCCATCGTTACGCCAGGAGAAACTCCACGCCCCCGTGACGGCCGCTCCAGCTTGCAGCGGCTCGGCGAATCGGTACACGCGCCCGCCCGCGCCCTCCTCGACGAGCACGGCGGTGCCGATCTCGAGCGCGTTCACGGTGAGCTCGGGATTCAGCGTCACGAGGACGAGCTCGATCGGGCCGCCCGAATCGTTGCGGAGCTGCACCGTGCCGCTCGACTCGACGCGCCGTTCCGCCGGAAAGAAGTCCACGCGCATGTCGATGACCTTCGGCCACGGCGCCGACAGGCCGGCGTAACCGCGGTACCGCATCTCGTAATCGGCCGCGCGCGCTTCGAGATCGCGCGTGGTCACGTAGTCGTTCAGCACGTGCGTGTTGTAGAAGATCCAGGTGCCGAACACGGCGAACGCGACGGCCGCCGCTCCCGCGACGGCCGCCGTGGCGCGCGTCACGCGCGACCGCGCATCGGCAACGCGGTGGGCGAGCCGGTCGTCATAGCCGCGCGGCGCGACCAAGCACGCAGCGACGGTTGCGAGCACGAGGAAGGCGGACCAATACGCCATGAGCGAGGCCTGCCTCACGGCGAAATGGCCGAAGCCGTTCATGTCCGAGTGCAGGAACGTCGGCAAGCGAAACGTGTACAGCAGATCTTCGAACCCGAGCGAGAAGAGCGACATCACGGCCCCGAACGCCGCGAGGAACACGAGCGTACCGATCCAGCGGTTCCGGAGCAGCAGGTGGATGAGCACCGCGGGCACGACGAGCATGTAGTGGTTGAAGCCGTAGACAATCAGCCCCTCGAGGTAGAGGCCGAACTCGAAGCGCGTGTGGCCGGTCGCCGCCTGCAGCACGATGAACGTGACGATGCCCGCGCAAAGCAGCAGCGTGAGCGCGACCCACAGCGCGCCGATCTTGCCGAGCACGCCGACGGCGCTCGATGCCGGCGATGCATCCGCGATCTCCGCGACGCGTGCCTCGCGCGCACGGTGTACGAGCACGCCCGAGTACCAGGCGATGAACAGCAGCAGCTGCAACGAGAGACCGATGTCGAGAAAGCCGATCATGAGGCTCGTGAGAGGCTCTCTCGGAGCCAGGTAGAATGGCTCGGCCGCGGACTGCGCGGCGAAATGCTGGGCGCAACTCACCACGACGACGGCAACCACGAAGTAGAACGGCGGGCTGCGCAGAATCCCCCGCAGCTCCATGCGCAGCTGCGACCCAAGCTGTGCGAGGGCGCCGCGGTACCCGAAGCGCGGTGCAACATGGGCACCGGACAGCGGGGGCGCCGGCGCCACGGACGGCGCGCGGCGGCGCCATAGCCGCGGCTGCGTGCGCTGCACGACGAATCGATAGCGAGCGAGCACCACGAGCAGCGACAGGGCCGACAGGCCGAGCCACAGCGCTCGGTTCGTCCAAAGCACGCCGCCCGGCAGATCGGCCGCGAGCTCGGCGCCCGTCCAAAAACGCGTGACGTCGACGATGGCGAGCAGCCCGAACGGGTCCACGAGCGCGAGCCAGCCGGGGCCGTCCGGACCGACGTAGCCCTGAGCGACGACCGGCACGAGCGGCAGCACGATCGCGACGCAGAATGCGGCGGCGATCGACCGCGCCGCAGCGGCGGCGCTGAACGCGAGCGCCGCCACGATGACCGTGTTCGGCACCGCCACCGCGCCGAGCACGAACCACCACGGGGCCGCGGCGAACGGCTGGAGGCTCTCCGGGTCGATGCCCGGAGCGGAAAGCGACACCAGCCCTCCCAGCACGCCCGCGACCGACGCGAGCAGCGCGAACGCGAGCCCGCCGGCGAACCGGCCGAGCACGTAGCTCGGCTCGCGGATCGGCCGTACGAAAAAGAGTTCGGCCGTCGAGCGCTCGTGATCGCGCGTGATGGCGGCCGCGACGATCGCGACCGCCGGAAAGATCGCGAACAGGCTCAGCACGAGCTCGTTCTGGATGATCGCCACCGCCGCGTTGAGGGGAATCGTCGCGGCGTCCGCCGCCGCGCCGAACCCGATGTCGATGCCGAGCTTGCGCGCGGTGAGGAAGTGCATGGCGAAGAAAAGCACGGCCGCCGCAATGTAGAGCGGCGACTTCGCCTGGAACCGGCACTCGAAGCGGAAGATCTCCAGGAACGCACGCATCGCGCTTACGCCGCGCTCGTGTCGATGCCGTGTTCCTGCAGCGTCGCGAAGTAGACGTCTTCGAGGGTCGGCTGCGCGGCTTGCATGCCGGCGGGCGCCGAGTCCGCGAGCACGCGCACTTCCGTGCGACCGGCCGCGATGCGCGTCGAGATGATCTTCAGCGTCGCGCGCAGCCGCTCGGTTTCGGCCTTGTCGACGGCCGCCGACCAGAGCCGCCCGTCGAGTTCGGCCGTCAGCGCCCGCGGCTCGCCGACACGAAGGATCCGCCCCTCCGCCATGATCGCGACGCGCGTGCACAGTGCCGCGACGTCGTCGACGATGTGCGTCGACAGGATCACGACGACGTCCTGGCCGACCTCGGACAGGAGGTTCTGGAATCGGCGGCGCTCGACGGGGTCGAGCCCGGCCGTCGGCTCGTCGACGATGAGCAGGCTCGGGTTACCGATCAGCGCCTGCGCAACGCCGAAACGCTGCCGCATGCCACCCGAGAACTTGTCGATGCTGCGCTTGCGCACGTCCCACAGGTTGGTGCGCACGAGCAAGTCGCGAACCACACGTTGGCGCTCGGCGCCGTGAATCCCCTTCAGCGCCGCGAAGTGCCCGAGCATCACTTCGGGCGACGTGCGCGGATAGGCGCCGAACTCCTGCGGCAAATAGCCGAGCCGCTTGCGCAGCTCGAGCTTCGCGCTGCCCGCGTCGATTCCGTCGAAGCGGATCGAGCCCGAGTCTGCGTCCTGCAGCGTCGCGATCGTGCGCATCAGCGTCGACTTGCCGGCGCCGTTCGGGCCGAGCAGGCCGAACATGCCTTTCGGTATGTCGAGCGTGACGGAGTCCAGCGCGCGCACGCCGCCCGCGTAGGTTTTTGAAAGCCCGGAGATCGTCAACACGGTTGTTGTCCCCCTTGTTCTTGGCTTGCGTCGCGCTCAGAGCGGCGGGACGACCCAATCGGCGAGGCGCAATGCCGGCACGATCGCGTGGGCCGGGAAGTGCTCGCGCGGCTCGCAGGTCACCGCGCGCCCGCGGGGGCGGCGGCAGATGCCCGATCCCAGACAACGACATCGACGCGGAGGGGGCGATGGACTACGGTGAACCGCGGTCGGCGTCCCGCATCGCAAGCGGCAGGAAGACCCGGAGCGTCGGCCCGGGTGACGGGGCCGTCGCGGTCGGCGTTGCCGTCGGCGCGCCGGGCGTCGCACCGTACTCGAACGCGCCGATGTCGCTGGCCGCGCCCACCGCCCGCCGCCCGCCGCGCTGGTCGAACGGCGGCGCGAGATCGTCGTCGCCGGCGTCGATCGCCGGGCTGCCCGGAAGAAGGGCGTGCGTCCACGTGCTGCCGCCGTTGTCGGCCAGCGGGCCGACGCGCGGGTCGACGGATCGCAGGTCGGTGGGCTCGAAGAGCATGCACGTTCCGTCGCTGTCGAGGTTGTGGCCGCCCGAGGTCAGCCGCACGCGGGATGCGTCGCACGCCGCGCCTTGCGGCGACGGACCGATCACGCTGTTCACCAGCCACAGCGCACCGAGGTTGCTGATCGCCGCCCCCCAGCTGTACGTGCCGTTGAAGGCCAGCGTGCTGTTCGTCATCGTGATCCGGCCGAGGTTGAAGATCCCGCCGCCCTGGCCCCAGTTGTCGCTCAGCGTGACGTTGATCAGCCGGACGTCGTCGGCCTGGCTCCAGATGCCGCCGCCGTAGCCGTGCCACGGCGGCTCGACGTGGCCGCCGGCGAGGTTGCGGGCGATCGTCGTGTCGCGGATCACCTTGGGCTCGGCGCCGGCGAGGTTCAGGCCGCCGCCGTGGCCGCCCAGGTTGTCGACGATGGTGCACTCGGCCATGTCCAGCGCGCCGTGCACCTTGAGGCCGCCGCCCTGCGCGTCGCCGTTGCCCTGCACCGTCGTGCGGTACATCGTCAGCCGCCCGTCGCCGAAGTGGACGATGCCGCCGCCCTGGCCGGCCGTGTTCGAGACGACGGTGCTGAACGTGATCGTCATCACGCCGTCGTTGGCGATCCCGCCGCCGAAGTGCGCGCGGTTCTCGCGGATCGTGCTGTCCGTGATCGCGACCTGCCCGCGGCGGTTCTTGATCCCGCCGCCGGCGCTGTCGCGGATCGTGAGGCCGCGGAACGTGACGACGGCCGGCGGGAAGACCTCGAAGGCGTGGTCGAGCGGCTCGTTCGGGCCGTGGATGACGGTCCGGCCGGCGCCGTCCCCGCGCAGCTCGAGCGACGCGCGGATGTCGACGTCGCCGCCGGCCGCCGCGTCCTCGCTGTCGCCGGGGATCGAGAGCGTGTACGCGCCGGACGGCAACATGAGGCGATAGGGTCCGGCTTCCGGTCGCGCGTTCGCCTCCTGCACCGCCGCGCGGATCGTGCAGCCGCCGTCCGCCGTCGCGCACGCGCCGTCGCCGGGCTGGGCGTCGGGGGCGTCGGTGGCGAGCGTGACGGTGAAGACCGTGACGACGGCGGGTGCGGCCGATGCCACGGCTGCCGGACGGCCGTCGGCGCTGCGGCGGACGAGCCACGGGCCGGCGACGATCAGCGCCGCCAGGCCGATCGCCAGCACGGCGGCGCGCCGGGCGCGGTGGGGCGAAACGTTGGTGAGGACGGGGTGTCGCATCAGTGCCTCCCTGCCGATCGTGGCCGACCCAGGCTCTCGTCGGCGTCCGCCTTGCCACGCATCAGCCACGACAGCTTGATCAGCCCCTGCGCGTAGTCCGGCACGGATCCGACGATCATCAGCATGCCCACATCGGGCAGCACGCGCCACATTTGGACGACCTGCGTCGTCCAGTTGATCCGATCGCCGAAGAAGTGCCGGAGCTGGCTGAACACGACGACGAGGATGACGGTGGGGATGAGGAAGCTCCGCCCCCCCCCCCCCCCCTCCCCCCCGAGCTCCTGCGAGATCTGCTTCAGCCTTCCCGCACATTGAGCCCTCGCTATCTCTGGGCAGAACCCCACCGCCGCGCCCGCCCCCCCCCCCCCTAATCCCCCCACCCTAAACCCCCCCCCCCCCCCCCCCCCCCCCCCCCCCCCCCCCCGGGGAAGCGGCCGCCATGCCCGTCGCCGGCAGCGTGTGCATCGTGACGGCCGCGACGAACAGCGCTGTCCGAGCGGCGAGCCTCATCCCGACGCGGCCGATTGGGCCGCGTCGTCCGGCAAAGGCCACGTCGCCACGCCGAGCATGCCGATGCCGCACATCTCGATCGCCCAGCTGAGCGCGATCGGGTGCGTCATCGTCAGCTCGCTGACGATGTCGAGGCGTATATGGCCTGGCCGTCCCGCACGAGCGCCGGGACGAACGTCGCCTGAACGATGTGGTTGATGCAAATGAGCATCGCGAACACCGTTGTGAACGCAACGGCGACGAACGTGCGCGGGCGGTGGCGCGCGTCCTGCCACGTCGGCTGCGGGTAGAGCCGGCTGATGAGCACAACGGCAATCGGGCTGGAGAAGACGATGCCGGGCAGCGTGATCCCGGCGCCCCAGAGGCCGAGGCGGTTGGCGGATGTGCGGGCGTCGTTGTCCGTCATGCGCTGATCCCCGCGTCGGCGTCCGGTGCGATCGCCTGTTGCTCGCGCTTCCGGTCGTTCATCGGCCACTCCCTGGAGGATGGGGTGATGAAACCATCGACCCGACGGCGTGTCAATCGTCCCGGCAGCACGTCCACCTGTCGGTCACAGCGGTTGATCACCCGGACACAGGTGCGTCATGCCCTTCCTCCGGATGATCCGCACCCCACCGCGATGGTGCCGCATCATTGTGGCCCAACAAGCGCACGTGCCGCTGGGGCGGTTGACAGACCGTCGGGTCGATGGTTTCATCGCGCCATGACGAGCCGCGCGCCCGACGCAACCGCGATCCGACCGAGCGGATGGACACGTGTCGTGCTGATCGTCCTGCTCGTCCTGATCAGCCTGAATGCGGTGGCGGCCGGCTACAGCTTTATCCGGACGCCCGACGGCACCGGCCTCGGCATCCCGCAGGACTGGCTGGACGGAACGCCGTTCGCAGATTACCGCGTTCCGGGCGCAATTCTCTTCGGGCTCGGGCTCCTGCACGGGTACGCAGCGTTCACGGAGCTCAAGCGCCGGCCGCGCGCGTGGTTCTGGGCGGGCATGAGTGCCGGTGGCATCCTCATCTGGATCGCCGTGCAGGCGATCCTCATGGGCAGTACGCGGCACCCCATGCAGACGATCCTGCAGGCCGCGGTCTTGGCGATCGGCCTCGCGACGGGCGTGCTGGCGCTCGTCCAGAGCCGTGCGACGCGCGGCGCTCGCTCGGATCGTCCCCGGGCATAGTCCGCCTCTTCCAGCGTCCAGCCTACAGCTTACGGCTCTTCCAGCTGTCGGCTCGTACATAGGAGATGCGTTGATGTCCTCGCCCAGAGCCCTCATGCTCGCACTCGCCCTCGTCTTCACCGCCGGGCTGGCCGCCGGCTGCGGCAAGCAGCCGGCGCAGGCGCCGAAGGCCGGCGACGACGTGTCCACTGCCGGGGGCACGGCCGTCGCACCGCCCGGCACGGGCTCGGAACCGTCGGCCGCCGATCCGGCATCCGCTGCCAAGCGTGGCTCGCCGACGGAGGCCTACAACCGCCTCCGCGCTGCCGTCGGGGCCAGGGATTGGGGCGCGTTCTACGATGCGATGGGTCCGACGATGCGCGCGGCGGACGCCGCCGACCCGGCGCACGCGGACCTCGACCCGTCGCTCTCGCCGCGCGAGAAGTTCATCGCGGGCATGGAGAAGACGATGGCCGACCTCGGCGCGCAGTCGCTGGAGGGCATCGGCCCGGAGTCGTTCCTGGCGATCTGGGAGGGGACCGAGGTGAAGTCCGAGACGATCGACGGCGACCGGGCGACGCTGACGATCACGAAGGACGGCAAGGACTGGCAGGAGCTGTTCGTGAAGGAAGACGGGCAGTGGAAGTTCGACGGCGCGCAGTGAGCGAAGCGGTGGTGACGTAAGTCGGCCTCGGGCCCATGGAAGGCAGTAGACCACCAGGAGCCCAGCCATGCCCATCACCCGTCGCCGCCTGATCGCCGGCAGCTCCGCCGCTGCCGCCGCCGCCGCGCTCGGCCCCGCGTTCCGCGGCGACGACGTCGCCGACTGGCTGCGCCGCCCGAGCGTCGCTTTCGCCGCGGGGCGGACGCGGGCGATGCCGCCGCCCGGCGCCGCGCGGCACCTCCTGTCGCGTGCCACGTTCGGACAGGGCAGGGGCGATGTCGCGCGCGTCGAGGCGATGGGCACGCGCGGCTGGCTGGACGCGCAGCTCGCCGCCGACGTCGGCGCAGCGGGGAGCGACGCGGCGGTCGAGGCCGCGCTCGGGCCGCTCGAGACGCTCGGCTGGACGGCCGAGAAGATCCACGACGCCTCGGCCGACCTCGTCCAGCGCGCCCGGATCCGCGATGAGCTCGTCGCCGCGACGTTGTACCGCGCGGTGCACGGCCGCCACCAGCTGCTCGAGGTGCTCGTCGACCACTGGGCGAACCACTTCAGCGTCTACATGGACGACTACCACATGATGATGCAGACCGTCGCCGACCGCGACGTCCTGCGCCGTCATGCGCTGCTCACCTTCCGCGGCCTCCTGCATGCCGACGCCGCCGACGTGGCGATGATGCAGTACCTGAGCACGCTGACGAACACGCGCCGTGGACCGAACGAGAACTACGCGCGCGAGGTGATGGAGCTCCATACGCTGGGCGTCGGCGGCGGCTACGATGAGGCGGACGTCAAGGCGGTCGCGCGCTGCTTCACCGGCTGGAACCGGGCCGACGCGACGTGGCGCTTCGAATTCCGTGCCGCCGACCATGACAGCGGCGCGAAGACCGTCCTCGGCTTGCCCATTCGCGCGACCGGCGTCGATGCGGGCCACGAGATCCTCGACCGGCTCGTCGACTATCCGAGCTGCCGCCGGCACGTTGCCCGCCGCTTCTGCGCCCGCCTCGTCGCCGACGAGCCGCCGGTGGCCCTCGTCGAGCGCGTCGCGGCGGCGTTCGGCGCGGACGGCGACATCCGGGCGATGGTTCGCGCCGTGTTCACATCGCCCGAGTTCGCTGCCGCCGTCGCCGAACCGAGCGGCGGCGGGCCGGCCAAGATCCGGCGGCCGATGGAGTACTGGGCGGCCGTGCTGCGCGCCCTCGGCGCCGACGCGTCGTGCGTGCTCACGATCCCCAAGGACGGCGACTACACCGGCCGCCCTGAACGCTACCTCCAGCTGATGGCCCACATGCCCTTCCGCTGGCGCTCGCCGGACGGCTACCCGGACGTCGGTACGCGCTGGAAGGGGGCGCACATCATGCTCTCCCGCTGGAACTTCGGCCTCGCCGCCGCCGAGAACCGCTTGGGCGGCATCGACATCGACCTCGTCGAGCAGATGGCGGCCGACGGCGTTGCCGGCGACGCGGGGGCGATCGTCGACTACTGGGCCGACCGTCTCTTGCCACGGCCGCTCCTGGCCGACGACCGGGCGATGCTCGTCGAGATCGTCGCGGACGGCGGGTCGGGGCGCGTCACGGCGGACGACGCGGCGCAGCGGGTGCCGATGGTGGTGGGGTTGATGTTCGACAGCCCGTATTTCATGTGGCGATGACGGAGTGCACACGATGACCGCTCTGCGAACCCGTCGTTCGATGATCGCATCCAGCGCCGCCGCCGCCGCCCGCGCCCTGCCCGCTTGGATGCCCCGCCTGGCCTTCCGTGCCGCGGACGCGCCACCGCGCGGCGACGTCCTGGTGTGCGTGTTCCAGCGAGGCGGGATGGACGGGCTTTCGGCGGTGATCCCGTACGAGGAGCGCCGGTACTACGACCTCCGCCCTGCGCTGGCGATCAAGGCGCCACGGACGGGCGACGCCAAGAGCGGCCGGCGGCTGGACGACCGCTTCGCGCTGAACCCTGCCATGCCCGGGCTCGGGCGGTTGTGGGATGATGGGCGGCTGGCGGTCGTCCACGCCGTCGGCTCGCCGGACGACTCGCGCAGCCACTTCGACGCGATGGATTACATGGAGCGCGGCACGCCGGGCGAGCGGAGCGTGAACACCGGCTGGATCGGCCGCCACCTCGAGGCCACCGCGGCGCGCAACGGATCGCCGTTCCGGGCGGTCGGGATGGGCGACATGCTGCCGCTCAGCCTCTACGGTCCGGTCTCGGCCGCCGCGCTGCGCAGCATCGCCGACTTCCACCTGGACGCCGACCTCGACCTGGCCGCCTTCCAGTCCCGCCTGCGTTCGCTCTACGGCTCGGGCGACTGGTTCGATGAGAACGCGCTCGGGGCATTCGAGGCGCTGGCGATCCTCGAGCGCGCCGACCCGCAGCAGTACCGGCCCGAGAACGGCGCCGCCTACCCCGAGACGTCGTTCGGCCGGTCGCTGGCGCAGATCGCGCAGTTGATCAAGGCCGACGTCGGCCTCGAGGTGGCGTGCGTCGACATCGGCGAGTGGGACACGCACGCGATACAGGTCTGGCAAGGCTCGAGCGACCCGACCGAGGGCCTGATGTCCCGCCTGCTCGCCTCATTCGACGCGGCCCTCGCCGCCTTCGCCGCGGACTTGGGCCGCCGGCTGGACGATCCGGGCGTGACCGTCGTCACGATGAGCGAGTTCGGCCGACGCGTCGCCCAGAACGGCGGCAACGGCACGGACCACGGCCACGGCAACTGCATGTTCGTCCTCGGCGGCGGTGTCGTGAAGGGCGTCCACACGATCTGGCCCGGCCTCGAGCCGGATGCGCTGTCCGGCGGCGAGGACCTGGCGGTGACGATCGACTATCGCGACGTCTTGGGCGAGATCGTCCTCAAGCGCCTGGCGAACGCCGCGCTGCCGAGCGTCTTCCCCGGCTTCACGCCGACGCTGCACGGCGTCGTGCGCGCGCGCGCGGATGCGCCGGACGCGCCGGCGACGCCGGTGCCGGGGGGAGCGAGCAGACGGCAGTACTTCCCATGGGCGGGTCGGACGGCGTAGGTCGAGGTCGGACGGCGCGGGGCAGTGCCGTCGCAGGCGACCGGGGCGGTGGCGTCGGAGGGGGTGCGGGTACCGTTGGCGGAGATCAGCGCAGCAGCAGCCCCCCGACGAGCGCGTCCAGCGCGTCCAACGTCGGCGTGAAGTCCGACGGCGCGAGGGCGTTGACGGCGGCGGTCGTGGCGACGAGATAGCTGTCGAAGCGCTGCGCAAAGCCGGCATAGTCGTCGATGTTCGCGTTCGGCAGCACGGCATCGCTGCGGGCGTCGATCGGCAGGCGGCCCTGGATCCAGCGTGTTCCGTCGTCGGTCAAGCCTTCGAAGGCGTAGACGAGCGAGGCGTTGTTGATGGGCTGGATGTCCTGGGCAAGCTGTGTGACGAACCGCACCCCGCGGTAACCGGCGCCGTCGACATAATGGATGTGGGTCATGAACACGCGACTGGCAGGCGTCGCCGGCATCGGAACCTTTGGCTCGGCCGGCTGTTCGGCGAGAATCGACTTGAGCGACGCGACGGCGTCCGCCAGGTCAGGCCCGCCTTGCCCGAGCGCGTAGACCTTGACGGTCGCCGGGAACTGCGCTTCGGCGTCGGCGTAGCCGTCCAGCACGAACGTCGTCGCCGGCGGCGCCGCGTCGGGGCTGGACGCCGTCGCCGGCTCGGCCTTCACCCCGGCGCCGTTTGCCAGGCCCTCCGGCCAAACGATCGTCACGCCCTGGAACGTTGCATTGTCACCGCCGACGAACGCCGCCCCCGCATCGGGCGTCGATGTCGGACCGCGCTCCGCGTCGGGCGGCGACAGCGTCGGGGCGGGTGCGGACGGCAGCGTCGCGGGGGCATGTACATCCGCTTCGTTGGGCGACATCGCGCCGTCGCACGCGGCGAGGGCGAGGGCCGCTGCGCAGACGACGAGGGCGGCGGCGCGTGAACGGGGGGGCGGGCCGCGGTGGGCGCGTGGCATCGGGGGATCTCCGGGTCTGTGGGTCGGACAGGGGCGATCATGATGCCGGGCCGAGCCGGACAAGACAATGATCCGCGTGCTGGGGCGGCGGCATGACGACATGGGCCGGGGATGGCGGGCGTCGGCCGCAAACGCACCGCGGCCCCCTCGTTGTTGGCGAGGGGGCCGCGGTGGTGATCCCGTGTCGGACCTTGTCGGAGGTCGATCGGTCAAACCGTGCGATGTCGTGTCGTCGTGGGGTCCGTGCGACTGGGGGTGCCGTTCCCGTTCGGCGGCGGTGGCGGCACCGGCTCGTGGAAACCTACCGGTTCGTGCTCGTCCCTAGTAGTTCGTCCGCGTCCGCAGCTGGATGGTCCAGTTGAGGAGCTTGCCCTGGTCGCCGGCGCCGTTGTCGGTGATGCGGAGGGTCCAGTCGTCGCCGGGGAACTCGCCTTCGAAGAGGCTGAGGGTGTTGCCGGCGGTCTTGTACTTGCCGCCGATCGGGGCGCAGACGCTGCCGATCAGCGTGGCGGCGTCGTCGTCGATCTCAGCCACGATCCCGCTGCCGCCGGGGCAGATCCCGCTGAACAGGTCCGCCGTCGTGGAGACCGGCACGCCGGTCGGGTCGACGGTGTGGATGAGGTCGACGTCGAGGTCGCTGTCGTCGGAGTGCAGGACGCTCAGCTGGACGTCCACGTCGGTCACCTCGCACATCTGGAACACGTCCGCCAGCCCGTGCTGCACCTTGATCGTGTGCTCGGTCGTCTGCCCGTCGAGGATGTCGAGCTCCAGGTTGCCGCTCGCCATCTCGATCTCCAGCGGGCAGTCCGCCGGGCCGGGCGCCGGGTCGAGGCCCGGGCAGTCCGGCGGCTCGAGGCCCATGAACATGAAGCTGTTGTGGATCGGGAAGGCCAGCGTGCCCGAAGCCTCGTCGCCGGGCATGTCCTCGGCGGAGAGCACCGCCCCGTTGCGCGTGATCGTCACCGCGCCGAGGCCCACGACGTGCCGCAGGAACTCGCCCTTGCCGTCGAACAGCGGGTGGTGCCAGTACGTCGCGCTCACGATCGCGCTGCCCTTGAACCCGTTGTTCACGTAGCCCCACGTCGCCAGGTCGATGTACTCCACCTGCTTCTCGTTCAGCTTCTGGCAGACGTAGTCCATCAGCCCGTTGCTGTCGTAGATGTAGATCGCGAAGTCCGTGAAGCCGGGCACCGGGATGAAGTTCGTGATCGCCATCTCATCCGTCACACCCGTGTTGGACAGGTCCTTCACGAGGTGCGGCATCGCCAGCACCGTCGTGCCCGAAGCGCTGCCGCCGCGGTGGTTGCCCAGCTGCCAGTCGTACGCGTCGTACTCCTGGAGCATGTTGTAGGCGATCCCCTCGTTCGTCGATAGCCGCTGGATGTCCGGGTACTGCACGAGCTGCACGACCCCCTGCACCGGCGGCGCCTCGACCACCGGGCCGCCCGGCGTCGCCCACTTCTGGCTCTCGACGCGCACGCTGCCCACCCAGCTGCCCGGCAGGTCGGCGATCGCCGGCAGGAAGAAGCTCTGGCTGCCGCGCGGGCAGACCCAGTCCACCAGCGTCGTCACGATGTCGCCCGAGCGGTCGAGGAAGTAGACCTTCACCTTGGCGTTCACGACGTGGGAGAGGTTCTGCACGACGATCCCGGTGTCCCAGCCGTTGTACTCGCTGAACACGAGCGGGCCGTACGCCATCTGGCTGGCCGGGTTGAACGTGTACTCGCCGTCGAAGGTGTAGCGCAGGTAGCCGTAGCCGGCCACGTACGTCATCAACAGGCTCGGGGCGATGTGGTCGATCGCGATCGCCATCGGCTGGCTCGTGCGGATCCAGGCCGATCCGACCCAGCCCGGCCCGACGCAGTCGCTGGCGGCCCACTGGTACGTCTCGCCCGGCGAGAGCGTGAAGACCTCGCAGATCGTGGCGCGCAGGCACGTGTCCTGCTGCTGGAACCAGATCTCGACCGTGCTGCACTCGTAGCCGACGTTCTGCATGTACATCCAGCTCTCGTAGCCCGAGGCGCCGGCGTAGAGCAGCGGCACGTACGTGGTGTAGCCGCCGTAGACGGGGTCGTACACGCCCAGCCGCCGCCCGCCGATCGCGCCGTACTTGCTCGTGATCGTGCCCGGGCTGTCCGGCCCGACGCAGCGGCGGTAGACCTCGACGGCGATCGGCTGGCCGACGGCAAGGTCCATCGGGATGCCGCCGAACACGCCGCCGGTGTCGTAGGCCAACTTGAAGCGGCGGTAGTCGTCCGCGTCGCCGACGATGTTGAAGAACAGCGTCTCGCAGAAGTAGGCGGCGATGATGTCGTCCTCGCCGCCGACCAAGCCGAGCAGGCCGAGATCGCTGAACATCTTGGTGGACAGCCCAAACGCCTGCGCGCTCTTGGCGCCGGCCGGGATCTGGGCGCCGAGGAAGTTCCAGCTGCTGCCGGGCTTGAGGATGCCGGAGCACTCGATCTTCAGCGGACCGGCCGCCTGCGGCGTGCAGAAGCCCGGCGCGCCGAACAGGACGAGCGACACGGCCGTGAAGCCGGCGCCGACGTTCTGGGCGGTGACCCAGGTGTCGCAGACCTCGTCGTTGCCGAGGTAGCCGAGGATCGGCAGGAACGCCTCGGACGCGGCGGACTCGGGCTGCAGGATGGCCGGCAGTGCGGGCGGGTTCGGCCCGGGGATCCCCGGCCCGGCCTGCGGCGCCATGCCGGCCGAGGCGACGTCCGTCGTCAGGGCGGGCGCATCTGGGGCGGTGACGTCGTGCGATGTGTCCGGCCCGGCCTGCGGCGCCGACTGCGCCAGCGCCGCCGGAGCGCGAAGGGCGGCGCCAAGGGCCAGGCCCATGACCGCCGCAAGGGCGAACAGAAGTTGGGGGAGAAGCTTGCCAGTGAGTTTCGTGTTCATCTCGACCTCCGACAGTGAGATGGTTGGCGGAGCGAGCTCCGCCGCGACGAGGGAAGCGGCGCGGCCGGAAGTGGCCGCGGTATGGGCCGGCGTCCTACGGCTGCCGATGCCGTTGGGACGCGGGGTTCGTTCCGACAAGGGAGGGCGCGCGTTGGCGCCGGGGCTTCGCGTGCTCATGACAGCATCCGCTCCTGCGCCCCGCTCAGGCGCTCGGCGGCTTCGCGGATCAACCCGACCGGCAGGTCCAGCGTGTTGAAGTACACCGTCCGCCCGGTCTGCACGTTGTGCGCGCTGCCCCGCAGGACCAGCTGCTCGCCGTCCGGTTCCGCCCACAGGCGGACCATGAAGCTCTCGTGCCACGGGGTATCGGTCGTCATCATCGCCTTGCTCCTGCCTTGCCAGCCCAGCTGGCGGTTCGTCATCGGTGGGTCCGTCGAGACGGCGTCCGCCGCGCGATGCGGGGGTTGCCGTGGCCGTCATGGTGGTGTGGTCGACAGAGATCTAGTTGCCCTCGAACATGTCCGCGCCTCCCCGGTGCCTGATTGCGGCGACAGACTACCGGGGGGGCGTCAGGCGGGCGTGAGGGCATCGTCAAGGCATCGTCAAGCCCATCCAGGCGCGCTGCGGATCCCAGAGATCACACCCATCAAAGCGCTCAAGCTCAACCAGCAAGCGCACAAGCCCAACAAGAATTCGCACAACGAGAAAGGCCCCCCGCCACGAGGGCGAGGGGCCTTGGGTTCGCGTCGGCCCTGTCTACACGGGGCGCGCTGGAGCGGGACGGGTGTCCCGGGGGGTGCGACGGTTTACCGCCGGAGGAAGGGGCCGTAGATCACGGGACGCTACGCGTTCCCGCCCACTCCATCCCGCTGCCACACCGCGTGCCCGACAAAGAACGGCCCGAGCCGGTCCATGAACGTCGATGTCTGGCGCGTCTTTCGCATTTCCTCGACGACCTTGGAGAGCGGGTGCAGGTCGCGGCCCGTCAGGGCGACGACGAAGTCGTTGTCGTGGGTGTCGAGGCCGAAGCACGCCAGGCGGACGTCATGCGCCAGTCCGGCGCGGCCGTAGGCCATGCCGATCGTGCCGTGCTCTTTGAGCATCTCGCGCTGTTCGGAAAGAGGTGCGGCGGCGAAGGCGCCCTTGCGCCGCAGCGGGTACCACACCGCCCAGCGCTCGTCGGGGTTCAGCACGGCGCGGCGCGGGCGATCGAGGAGCGTGTCGGCTAGGTCGGGCTCATAGCCGAGGCTGTACGTCCGGCCGAACATCGTCAGCTCGGGCTTGTGGGCAAGCTCGGAAAACGGCGGGGTGTTCAGGAAGGCGCGCAGCTCGGCGACGAAGAACGTCGGGTCGGTGGCGAAGGTCAAGAGCGCGACGCCCCGCGGGTCGCCGGCGTCGGCGTAGAGGACGGCGCCGAACGGTGCGGCGGTCAGTGCAGCGACGAGCGGCCCGGGATCCGGGCAGCCGCCGAAGGCCTGCAACTGCATGTACAGACGTCGGTCCAGCACTTGCGGCGCACCATCCCTTGGCCCGCCTTTCTCGGCGACCTCGGGAACGGGCAGGCCGGGCTCGATCATTGGGGTACGCATCCCTCTGGCGCATGAGCAACAGGGCCGGGCGAAGCGCGTGCTACAGTATCGCCCCCTCCCGGCACCGACGGACGATCGACGCCCGAAGTATACGGCAGCGCACGACAGGCAACCCGACGTGGAGATCGACGCTCTCTTGCATCAACTGCGCAACCTGCCGCTGTGGGTGATCTTCGCCGTGCTGTTCGCCGGGACGTTCCTCGAGTACATCCTGCCGCCCTTTCCGGGCGACACCGTCGTCGTGGCCGGCGCTGCCCTCTTCACCGCGCTCGGCTGGCCGATGTGGCCGGTGTTCGTCACCGTGACGGCCGGCGCGGTGGCCGGGTCCGCGGCTTCGTGGTGGGCCGGGCGGGCGGTCGCGCGGCGCGGCCTCGATCGACTTACGCCGCGCACGCGCGTGGCCGTGACGATGCTGCTGGACCGCTTCGACCGCCACGGCCCGATGTACCTCGTCGTGAACCGATTCCTGGCCGGCGTGCGGACGTTCTTCTTCGTGGCGGCCGGCATGATGGACTACCGGCTCGGCATCGTCCTGTTCTGGTCGACGGTGAGCTCGCTCATCTGGAACGGCTGCCTGCTCGCACTCGGCCGCGTCCTCGGCGGCAACGTCCAAGCGCTCACGCGCGTGATGCGCGACTACAACCTCGTCGTCGGCGTTGTGATCGTCGCCATCTTCACCGCCGTTGCCTGGAACGTCTGGCGGGCGGTGCGAACGGTCTGACGCGTGTTCGGAGGGACGGACGGTCCGGGTCGATCAGTCGTCCTCGCGGGTAAGGTCGATTTCCCGGCTCTCCTCGCGGCCGTCCGTGTGCTTGTAGATGAGCCTGATCTTCAGCTTGTCCTCGCCAAAGCAAATGTCGCCCTGCCGCCCGCTTGCGGCCACGGACGTCGCCGGTCCGCCGCCGATCTGCAGCCGGACATCCGTCACGTTTTCCGTGCGCCAGTTCACCGCCGTGCAAAGCTGATCCTTGCCGAGATTCGCTTGGCCGTTGTCCGGATAGAACTCGATGACCGGCAGACCGCTGTTGGCCGTCGGCACCGGTGCGGTCGTCGGGGCCACGACAGGTGCGGCGACCGTCGGCTGGGCGACGGCGGCGGTCGTCGGAACGACCGGGGGAGGCGGCGGGAGCGTCGGCGCGGCGACGGCCGTCGGCGTCAGCGTGGCGGTGGGGGTCACGATGGCGGTCGGCGGCGGCACATCCGTCGGCGGCTCGGCCGTCGCGGGCAGAGCGGTCGGCTCGGCGGGTGTGGCGGTGGGATTCTCGCAGGCGCCGAGCGACAGCGCGAGAACGCCGAGCGCGCCGGTGGCGACGATCGTCGCGAACGCGCGGGCGCGGTGGCTCGACGACGACACGGCGGCCGGACGAGTGGACGGATGGGCAGGGTGCACGGTCGGCTCCAGGCGCTGTAGGTGAAACGGCGGGATCGGCGCGCCGGCGGTGTGCGCGGCGGCGGCAGGATACACCGAATCACGCGACGATGCCGTACGCCCGTCGCCTCAGAGGGCGACCGGCGTACGGCATCGTGTTCCACATCACTCCATCACGCGAACGCGGACTGAACTCAGGCCATGGCGGTCAGGACTACGGACACGGGATGATGCGCGCCACCTCGCGGTAGATGCGCAGCAGGTCGGCGGCGTCGGGCACCGGGTAGAACAGGGCCGGGTCGCTGGCCACCTGCCGCAGCAGCGCCTCGTCGATGTCGCTTCCCAGGCCCACCGTGATCACGGCGATCCCGGCGTTCTTGGCGGTCTGCGCCCAGTTGTGGACGAGCTGGATGTCAGGACCCGAGTGCGCGCCGTCCGTGACGAGGATGATCGAGCGCTTGTTCTCCGAGCGGTGACGCGCGCTCAGCAGTTCCTCGGTGCCGGCTTGCAGGCCGGTATCGATGAACGTGCCCGCAGCCTGCGTGGCCGGCAGCGTCTGCAGCGCGGCCGCAAGCGCCGCCTTGTCGCTCGTGAGCTGTGCCGCCATATGGCTCGTCGCGTTGAAGCCGATGGCGGCCGCTTGGTCCGATGGCTTGAGCAGGTTGACGATCTCGAGCGCCGCGGCGAGCGCCGCGTCGATCTTCCGCGGGCCGCCCGGATGGGTCGGGTCCGCCATGCTGATCGACGTGTCGATGACGAGCGCGACGTCGATCGTCTGCTCTTCGGGACGGCACTCCGGCCAGTTGCGGAACACGACGGGCAGGTAGAGGTCGCTCGGCACCCGCGTTGCCGTCGGCGTCGCGGTGGCGGTGGCGGTCGGAAGGGGTGTCGGCGTATCGGTGGGCGTGCTCGTCGGGACCGTCGTCGGCGTTGCGGTTTGCGGGATGACCTCGACGAGGGCGGCCGGGAAGTCCATCATGCCCTTCAAGCCGTCGCTGTCCGTCCACTCGATGCCGGCGCTGTCGCTGATCGGCCAGACGCCGGGCTCCTGCGGCGCGACGCGATACGTCAGCGTCTGCGGCATCGTCCCGGTGGGCAGCTGCCATTCGATGAGCTGGCCGGTGATCGTCGCCGTCACGGGGTCCACGGAAGCCGGGTCGAGCGTCATGTTCGCCGCGACCTGGTCCTTGGCCTTGAGGTCGGTCAGCGCGACGGGCTTGGGCGCGGCCAACACGTCTTCATAGAGCTCGATGATCGCCTTCACCTCGCCCGGTTCGAGCACCATGCTCCCGTGGGTGGCGAACGACCGGTGGTTCTTGCGGTTGAGATTGCGGCCGAAACCGACGGAGATGACGTGCGTCGTCCGGTCGAGCTCCGAACCGCGCAGATCCTTCAGGCAGAACTGGAAGTCGCTCATGAGGATGACGATCGTCACCCGACCGTCGTCGCCGAGATTGGCGCGGCTCGAGTTGCCGTTCAGGAACTTCGCCGCTTCCTTCAACCCTGCGTTCGGGTTCGAGAGGTCGAATCCGCGCATCCGGTTGGCGCCGCTCGACACGTCGGACGGATCGTTCGTCAGGTTCATCTTTACCTTGGCCTGCGCCGCGAACGACACGAAGCCGATCCGCAGCCGGTCCGAGGCCATGTCGCGTTGGATCACGGGCTGCTCGAGCAGGTCGCGGACGAACGTCTTCTCGTCACGCAGCAGGTCTTCCTCGCCGGCCGGCTCGAGCGCGATCTCGCGCCCGGCCTGCGGGTCGGGCGTCGCGGTTCGGCGCGGCGGGCGCCGCGGGGTGTTCGTGGCCGTCGGCTGGAAGCCCCCGCCGACGTTGGCGCAGAAGGCCGGCTCGTCGCGGTTGCTGCCGCTCCCAGGCGTACCACCGACCCCGCCGCCCGGGTCCTCCGTGGCGCGCGGGTCCGGCGTCTCATCCGGCGGGGGAACGCGCCGAGTAGCCGTCGGCCGTCCACCCGCGCCGCCGCCCACGTCCGCACGCGTCATCGACAACGAGTCGTCGCCGACGATGATCAGGTCGACCGGCAGGCGCTTGGCGCCGCACGTGACGCTGACGACGAGCGTGGCGTCCACGGAACTCCCGAGCGCCACCGTCTCCGGGGCGATCGACTTCTGCGTCTCGGCGTTGCACGTCGTCACATCCTGGACGGCGGGCTTGGCGCTGGACACTTGGGTGCTTCGGCCGAGCACCCCAACCTGCACCGCACCAATCGCCACCAACGCGACGAACGCCGCGCCAAGCGATGCCCACTTCGATCGCACCCCCGTGCTTCTTCCGACCATGCGACTCACCTCCCGTGCTCAGCGCGTCGATCCGGCGCCGGCCGTCCGCTCGGTGCCATGGAGCGTGTCCGGAAGACATGGATCGACATGAATCGAAGGCTGGACGTCGTCACGACATCCGAATGACGCCCTGGGGATGAACCCCTGGGGATGAACACTGTCGGCCGGAGACAGGGATAGCCGATCGGTCGCCGGGCGTCGGAATTTACACTTTGATTACAATTGGGGCTGACTCGCGGCCGTCTGGGTGTAACCTTGGCCTCGAACACGACCCCGCGCGTGTCGGGAGGCGATCATGACCCGGTGTTGGCCCAGTGGTCGAGCGGTCGTCGCGCTGGCGTTCCTCAGCGTTGCCGGGCTTGCCGACGCCCACGCCTCGCTGGGCCAGCCTCTCGCGCTGCGCGTGGGCCATCAACGCGCGGCGCAAGAGGAACAGCCGACGATCTTCGGCGGTCATCCGCGCCTGATCGTGGGGGGGTATCGCGGCGTCTCGTTGGACGAGCTGCGTGCGGCCTGCGCGCGGCCCGAGCTGAAGGGACAGTGCGAGCTGATCGGCGGCCGGCACATCCTGGACGATGCCATGCGCTACCTTCTCGTCGGCGACGTGGCCGCCGCCGGGCGCGTCAGGACCGAGCTCCTGGCGTGGAACACATGCGGTTCGGGCGACGTCGGCGTCGAGCACAGCACGTGGGGCGGCTACGCGCTGGCGTACGACTGGATCTGGGACACGTTGTCGGCCGCCGAACGCCGGCAGATGAACGGCATGTGGGCGGACTGCGGAGGTGCGGTCCGGAGCGTCCTCGACTCCAACGGCCCCCACCTGTGGCACGGCTACACCTCGCTCGCCGCATCGCTCGCGCTGATGGCGCTCGCCTGCGACGACGATCACTCGGGCTGCGGACCGCTCCTGCAGGCGGCGGTCGAGCGCTTCCGCGGCCGAGCCCTCGAGGCCTACGCCGTGGTCGGCGGCGCATGGCCCGAGGGCTACAACTACGAGCGGAGCCACTTCTTCTCGGCCGACCCGCCCGGCCAGTACGTCATGGACGCGCTGCGGGCCTGGGACTCGTCGGTCGAGCGCGACACGCCGGCGCACGCCAGCTTGTTCGAGACGATCGCCGTCGATGAAGGCGATTGGCTGCGCGGTCTCGGCCACCACGTGCTCTACGGCACGCTCGATGCGTACGGTCCGAACGGCAAGCGCACGCTGCTGCGCGGGGGCGACATGCCGACCGGGCAGTCATGGCCCAACAAACAGTATCGGCCGTTCGTCGACAGCATCGCGCGCGTGTACGGCGACGGTGTGCTGGCGAAGTGGGGCCGCGATCTCGAGTCCGACTGGTCGTTCGTGGGCGGCGACGGGACGTACCACCCGATCCACCGCTACAGCCTGCCGTACAACCTGCCGCTCGACGTGCCGTCCCATGCGCCCGACGACACGAACGCCCCAGGCGACCCGCCGCCCCTCGGCCGCATCTGGGCGCGCGACGACCTCGGCTACGTCATCGCCCGCTCCGGCTGGGGCGTGGGCGAGACGACGCTCGGCTACCGGGCCGGCAAGTGGTTCACCGGGCACCAGCACCTGGACCAGGGCCACCTCGACCTCTGGCGCAAGGGGCCGTTGACCGTCGACGCCGGGGTGTACGCCAACTGGGGCACGCCGCACCGCGAGGCGTATTACATGCGCACGGTTGCGCACAACACGCTGCTCATCCCGCGGATCGGCGAGACGTTCGACCAGCATCCGTCGCTCGGTTCCCAACAGGTCAACGACGGCGGCCAGCGCATCCATACCTACGCCCGCGGGGGCTGCGCGCAGTGCATGCAGAGCGTGTCGGAGTGGCGAGCGAACGTCGGCGCCGGCCTGCACTTCGAGGCCGGCCGCATCGACGCCTTCGCCGATGCGCCGGCCTATACCGTCATCGAGAGCGACCTCACGTCCGCCTACAACTCGATGGCCCACGCGACCGCCGGCAACGTCGCCAAGGTCGAGTCCGTCCAGCGCGACATCGTCTTCCTCCGCCCCGACCTCGTCGTCGTCACCGACCGCGTCCGGACGACGGACGGCACGTCGCCGCCGCGGTTCACGCTGCACCTGCCCGGGCGTCCGGCGCTCGATGACGCCGTCGTCGACACAGGGACGGTCGACGACGGTATCCTGCATTCCGATGCCGACCGCTTTACGTTCGACAACGGCACCGGCGGCCGCCTGACGATGCACGCGCTCGCGCCGTTGGACGCGGGCCTCACGGCCATCGGCGGTCCCGGCCACCGCTACTGGGTCGACGGCGCGAACCGCGACGCGGGGGCAAGTGGCTTGGAGGGCACGCCGGCCGAGCCGGGAATGTGGCGCGTCGAGAGCGCGTCGCGCAGTTCGTCGACCGCCGGTCGCAACCACCTGCTGGTCCATGCGCTGACGGTGACGGACACCGGGCGGACGGCGCTGCCGGTGTTCTTGAGCCGCGGGCGCACGGATCGACCGGGCGCCAGAGCGGCGCACGTCGTCGTCCAGGACGGTGACGGCGTCGTTCGCGCCGTGGTGCAAAGTGCCAGCGTGCCACGCGAGCGGGTCGCGACCGCGTACCTGTCGATCTCCGGCACGCTGCCGCTGCGCCTCGAGCTGCTGGCCACCGACCTCGAACCGCGCGCGACGCACGTCGTGTGCTTCATGCCCTGCACCCAACCCAACCGTTGGACGACGACTTCCGACGACGAGGGCATCCTGTTCGTGCGCTCGGAGCGCGCGGTCGACGTGTCCGGGGGCTCGGCGGTCTTCCTGGCGCGCTGCCCGCCCGTCGACGGCGAGAGCGATTGGTGGCGGCAGGTCTGCGCCGAGCCCGATCGTCTGCCGACGTTGACCGCTCCGTCGACCCCCGCGCCGACAGCGACGGTCAGGCCCGCATGGGACGGGCGCGCGCTGCTGCCATGGGGGTCACGGTTCGCGCGGTAGCGGCGCCGCGCCGGGCGGCGACACGCCGCTCAGCCACCACACCCCCGCCGCCGCCAGCGCCACCGCCGCCCCGAGCGCGGTCGGCAGGCCGAGCCAAAGCGGCGCCCCGCCCAGCGCGATCGCGCCGCCGAAGACGAGGCCCGACGCCAGCGCGGGGCGGCCCGGCAGCCGGTCGGCGACGGCGAGCCACATCGCCGGCGTCGCCGATTGGAGCAGGGCGACCCCGGGAAGGAGGAGCGCCAGTCGCTGGTCGGCAAAGGACAGGAGCGCTGCGGCTGTCGTCAGCGCCCCGAGCGCCCAATTGCGCCGCCCGAACCGGTCGCTCGCGAAACCGCCGACGACCTTGCCGATGCCGGCCGCCAGCGCGAGCGCCAGCAACGCCGAGTGCTGGCCCGCCCAGACGAACTGCACGGCCGTCCAGACCGTCGACCGCAGCGCGATGGCCATCAGGAGCAGCGCCATGACGAGGTCGTGCAGCTCGAGCTGATGCGCCGCAGCGCGGCCCGACGTCGACGCGCTCTGACCCGGCGCATCGCCATCGCGTCGTTTCTCGACCGGCCGCGAGATGTCCCGTGGATCGACGGACGCCGCCGGCAGCAGCGCGATGACGGTCGCGAGCGCCCCCAACAGCGCGAGCCACGGCCCGCCGGCCGTCCACCCGCCCGCCGCCATCGCCCCGCCGACGGCCAGCCCGACGACCCCCGGCGCCGCGAACACGCCCGCCTGCGCCGCCCGCCCGTCGGCGGCCGCCAACGTCATCGCCCCGCCGCCGACGTGGAACAGCGACGATCCGATGCCCGCCAGGACGACCGCCGTCAGCGCATCGAGCGGCCGCGCGATGACCGCGGCGGCGCCGCAAGCGATACCGACGAGCACCGCCGCCCGCGGCCGACCGACGCGGTCGACGGCCCAGCCGACAAACGGCTGGGTGGCGAAGGCGAGGGCGTTGTAGAAGAGAGCGATGAGGACGGCGGACTGGGGTCCTTCGGCGGCGGCGACGGCGCCGAGGAGGAGAGGCCGGCGGCGCCATCGGAGACGGCGTGGGTGAGGCCGAGGAGCGGTGGGACCGCGGCGGCGTGCATGAACGGCACCCTTCGGCGCGATGCGTGCGCCGGGTTGACAGTGGCCGCGTTGGCGGTGATCGGGGGTGGGGCGACGAAAATGGTGTCGTCTCCTCGAGGCAGATTCGGCGGTCAGACGGTTAGTACTCGCCGCCGTAGACTCGTTGCAATACGACGAGGAGGCCGAGCGCCAGCGGCGCGTAGCTGACAGCGTTGACCACGGCGGCGTGGCCGAGAGATCGCCGCCAGCGCCCGTCGCCGCGGACGAGATGCAGGACGACGGCCTCGATGAGCACCGTGACCAGCCACAGGAACGCGAACGCACCGAACCAGGCGACGAGGGCACCCGGGTCCGACGGACTCTCGGCGTACCCGTAGGGCGAGGCAAAGGGCTGGAGCCCGCTGAGCCGTTCCACGAGCGCGCTGCCCGAGCGGCTGAACACGATGCCGACAATCGTGGAGATGACGTTCATCGCGACCGCCGCCTTCCAGATGGCCGGCCAACGTTGCGACCGGTCAAGCCAACGCAGCACGACCCCCTCGCCGACAGTGATGATCACCACGAGGTACACGGCGGCCGCCAGTCCGAACGAGAAGGCCTTCACCGCGATCGGGACTGCCATGTCGAGCAGTGCGATGGCAGGGAACAATGGTCCGAAGATCGGTGGATGCAACGTAGACCTCCTTGGCGCGCGACTGCGACGGACGCGATGAGACAGCGGCGCATAATACGTGCCACTGTCTCTCTTGCCGAAGTCGACCGTCACACCAATGATCTGCATCCGCGGCGCGACCGGCCCATACGCCGGTCCGACCGCGGTCCTACGCCGGCCCCAGTGTCACGCGCTCGAGGTTGGCCATCTCTTCGGCGTACAGCCGCCGCAGGACGAGCGGCGCGACGAGCCGCTGGACCCAGCCGGCAAGGCCGGGCTCCGTCCAGACGGTATCGAACCGCACCGCCGCCCGCTGCCCGCCATCCAGCGGATCGACGGTGAACGTCGTCACGACGTCGTTCCCATCGAGGCCGGACTCGACGAGGACGCGGCCCGGCTCGGGCTCCGTGATCCGGGCGCGGATCCAGCGATCGACGCCCAGCACGCGCATGCCGAAGCGGATGACGGTCCCTGCGCCGACGCCGCCTTCCTCGACCGTGAGGTCGTGGAAGACGCGCGGCGGCAGGATGCGCGGGTGGCCGTCGACGTAGTCGGCGATGACGGCGTACACCGACGACGCCGGGGCGTCGAGCACGGAAGCGTGTGAGACCTCGATGCGCGCCATCTGGACTGACCCAGCCGGTCTAACGGTCGCTGTCGCGGCGCGTCGGACCGTCGCTCGCCAGGAGCGCGGCCCGCTCCTCGGGCGTCATTCGGCGTCGCGGCTCGATGCCGATGTTCACGACGCCGCGGGCCTGCCGGTCCGGCGGCACCGGGCGGCCGCCGCCATCGGCCGGCGCAACGCGGCGCGGCTCGGTCGGCCGGCGGTCGTCGCGGCGCGGTTCGCTGGTACGGCGGTCATCCTGGCGCGGCGCCGGTCGCCCGCCGAACGCGGCCGCCGGTTCGCGGCGCGACACGCCGTTCCCGTTGCCGGCGCCGGTGCGCGGCGCACCCACCGCCCGCCGACCGTCGCTGCCGCGTGAACCGTTGTCCGCGCGCCCACCGCTGTCGGAGCGCCGGCCGTCGCCGTTGCGGGCGGGACCGTCCGAGCGACGACCGTCGCGGCTCGGTTGTCCGCCGCCGACGGGCGCTGCCGCGCGAGCGGGCGCCTGGGACGTCGATCGACCGCCGTTCGACCGGGCGACCGGCGTGCCGGCAACCGGTGCGCGGCCGGCCGGCTGGCGCGTCCGCTCGCCGCGGGCGCGCGGGGCGCCTTGGCCGGCGGCGCGGGCGACGCGGTTGCGGTCGGCTTGCTGGCGACGGGTCAACAGCGGCTCCGAGTCGTCGACCATATAGTCGAAGTCGGGGACCTTGATCGGCGGCAGCTTGAGGCCGGTCAGGGCCTCGACGGCCTGCCATAGCGCCTCGTCCGTGTGCGAGTAGAGCGTCATCGCGATGCCCTCGCGACCGGCCCGGCCGGTGCGGCCGATGCGGTGGACGTAGTCCTCCGCCATCGTCGGCACGTCGAGGTTGATCACGTGGGACAGGTGAGGGATGTCGAGACCGCGCGACGCGACGTCGGTGGCGATCATCAGCCGCAACTTGCCCGAGCGGAACGCGTCCAGAATCTGCTCGCGCTTGTTTTGGGCCACGTCGGAGTGGATCGCGGCGTTCGTCAGGCCGGCCTGGTTCAAGGCCTTTGACAGCTTGTCGGCACGCCGGCGGGTCCGGCAGAAGACGAGGGCCGCTTCGACCTCCTCGTCGCGCAGCAGCCGTGCCAGCAACTCCGGCTTCTGGTCCTGCGCCACCGGGTAGAGCCGCTGCTCGATCCGATCGACCGCCGTGTTCGGGGCATCGACCTCGACGCGCTCAGGGTTGTGGAGATAGTCCTTGGCGAGGGCGGCGATCTGCGGCGGCATCGTCGCCGAAAAGAGGAGCGTCTGTCGTCCAGCCTTGGGCACGCGGCCGTCCTCGAGGACGCGCCGGACCTGCGGCAGGAAGCCCAGATCGAGCATCCGGTCCGCCTCGTCGAGGACCAGGTACTTCACGCCGTCGAGGCGGACGTTGCCGCGCTCCAGGTGGTCGATCAGCCGGCCCGGCGTGGCGACGAGGACATCGACGCCGCGCGTCAGAGCGGTGGTCTGCGGGCCGTAACCGACGCCGCCGTAGACAGCCGTCACGCGAAAGCGAACGTGCTTGCCGTATGCGGCGAACGCGTCGGCAACCTGAATCGCCAACTCGCGTGTCGGCACGAGGACGAGCGCCTCGGGCTGGCGGCCCTGCGAGCCGGCATTGCGCTGGAGATCGTTGTAGCGGTGGTGCAACCACGGCAGCGCGAAGACGGCGGTCTTACCGCTGCCCGTCTGGGCGCACGCGATGAGGTCGCGCTTGTCCAACGCGACCGGGATCGCGTCGATCTGGATGGGCGTAGGGGTGGTGTAGTCCCGCTCGGCAAGCGCGCGCAGGACTGGCTCGGCAAGGCCGAGCTCAGCAAAGGTGGTCATGGGTTTTCCTCTCATGAGCGAAGCACGATCAGCATTCCGCTCACGGGGACCCAAGAGGCCACCCTACTCGACGACGGCAAACCTGAAAGCAGTCTGGCGCTGAGCAAGCGGAGGATGAAGCGCTGGTAACGAGCCCGCAAGGCACGTTGCCTGGCGGGCAATTGACGATAACGATAGGGAGGCGGTCCACGGATGGCAAGTTTTCGCACGCTTGGCAGGGCATGGCCCCGAAACGGGGATTGACATGTAGAACATCCGTTCTATACTTGTCGCTCCCCGGGCGGAACCGTCGCACGCCCGTAACCCAAGGATTCAGCGCCATGGCTGCCGCCACCCCAACGTTCGATTCGATACCCACCCTCGAGGTCCGCGTCCCACGGCGGCCGGTCGTCCTGCGCGGCCTGCGACCGGCCGCCGTCGTCGCCATCGCCTTCGGAGCGCTGGGGGTGGCGGCCCTTGTCGGCAGCCTGCGCGGTACGCCGTCCGACGCCCATTCAAACGGTGTCGAAGCGCCGGTGTTCATGAGCTTTGCCGCCGGGGATGTACAGGAACGTGTCGCCGTGCGAACCGAGCCAGGCGGTGGCGAGACGGTGGCCCTGCTGCCGGCGGGCACACGGGTTGGGATCGGAGGACGCGTGGCATTCGGTGATGCCTGGGCGAGCGGCGTCGACTACTGGGTCGCGGCCGAGATCGACGGCCATGACGTGCGCGGCTTCGTTCCTGCCGGCGGCGTCACCGTGCACGCGGGGGATCCGCCCGTCCTTGCGTTCGACGGTGGGTCCTCGGCCGGCGGCGCCTCGTCGGCGGCATCGGTCGTCCCGTTCGAACCCGTGGACGCGGGGCGCGACGCGGCTGATGTCGCCGCAGCGGCAGACGACGGCCTGACCGCCACCGGATTGGCGGGCTCCGACGCCGTTCGTGCCGCCCCTGACGCCGCCGCCGGCCGAGTCGCTTCCGCCATCGGCGACGCCCCCGTTCGCGCTTCCGCCGCGCCGTCCGCCGCCGAAGCGGTCGCGATCCCGTGGCTGCCGGAGCCGGTGCTGTCGTGGTCCGAACTCCTGAACGCCGCCGCCGCCACACACGGCGTCGCCGCCGACCTGTTGGCGATCATCACGCTCGTGGAGTCGGGCGGCCACCCGTCGGCGCGCAGCCATGCCGGTGCCACAGGGCTCATGCAGGTCATGCCCCCCACCGCCGGCGACATCGCCCGCCAGCGCGGCCTTGGCGCCTTCGACCCTTCGCGTTTGAACGAACCGGCCGTGGCGATCGACTTCGGCGCCTGGTACCTGGCGCAGCAGCTGAAGTCGTTCGGCCAGGCCGACGACCCCGACTGGTCGAAGTCCGTCACGCTCGCCGCAGCCGCCTACAACGGCGGTCCCGGAACCGCCATGCGCTACCAGCGCGACGGCAGCCTGCCCAACGAAACACGGCACTATATCGACTGGGTCGGCGGCATGTGGCGCGAGCGCGCTGACGCGACATCGTCCACGTACGAGCGCTGGATGGCGGCCGGCGGCAGCGTGCTCGTCGGGAAGGCGCAGGCTTGGCTGGATGCTGGCGGTGGGCGGTGACGAACGCCAACGCAAGTGGGCTCGCAACGTGGATCGGTGGTATGGGCATGCCATGCCATGCCCATCGTCCGAATCGGGAGGATCCGCACCATCCGTGAGGCCCGCGTGTGTGCTAGAACCCCTCGATCTTCGATAGGTCGGCCACGTGCCGCGGAAGATCCGCGACCCAGCGCACAACCGCCAGCCTCGCCGCCCGCACCTCCGGGTCCTCGTCCATCACGAGCACCCCTTCGAAGAAGGCGGTCACCGGCGCGGCAAGCGCCGAAAGCGCACGGAAGATACCGTCCGCGTCATCGTCATCGACCTTCCCCGCTGCCCGGATCGCCTCGATCAGTGCTCGCTCCGGCGGGCTGTTCAGCTGCGCGGCCGCCTCTTCGATCGTCGGCAACCGCTCCGCCGTGTCGCGGCCGCGCACGATCCGGGCGCAGCGAGCGTATGCCGTCAAAGTGGTCGACCAGCCCGGATCGGCGATCTGCAATTCCAGGTGGCGTACGACGGCGACGGCTTGTTTCGGTCGGGTGGCAAGCACAGCAAGCACCGCCGACACCGCATCGGGCGCGTGGCCGCGGTCGCGCAGCTGGACCTCGAAGCGCGTGGCGATGAACGCGGCGACGTCGTCCTTCACCGCAGGCGTCGCCGGAACCGGCAACAGGGCGGCAACCTCGTCGATGAGCGTCGCCACGCTGTGGCGGGTGTCGGCGAACGACAGGACGCCCTCGCTCAGGAGCCGCATGATTCCGAGGGCCGCCCGCCGCAGGCCATACGGATCCTGCGCCCCTGTCGGCTTGAGACCGACGGCAAACAGGCCGATCAGGCTGTCGAGGCGGTCAGCGACGGCCAGCAGCGTGCCGGCGGGCGTCGTGGGCAGCCCGTCGCCACCGCCGCGCGGGAGGTAGTGCTCGTAGATGGCCGTCGCGACCGCCTCGCTCTCCCCGCTCAGGCGTGCGTACTCGCGGCCCATCGCGCCCTGCAGGCTCGTGAAGTCCGTGACCATCGACGTCACGAGGTCGCTCTTCGAGAGCGCCGCCGCTCGCCGCGACGTCGCAAGGTCGTCGTCGCCAACGTCGAGGAAGGCGGCCAGGGCCGGCATCAGCCGTTCCAGGCGCTCGACCTTGTCGAGCATTGAACCCAATTCGGATTGGAACATCAGGCCGCTCAGCTTGGGCGTGAACGTGTCGAGCGCGTGCTTGCGGTCCTGGGCCCAGAAGTACGCCGCGTCCGCGAACCGCGCCCGCAGCACGGCCTCGTTCCCGTGCCGCACTGCCGCCTCGTCGATGCCGGCACCGTTGGCGACGGCGATGAAGGCAGGCAGCAGGCGGCCGTCGGCGGCACGGACCGGGAAGTAGCGCTGGTGCTTGCGCATGACGGTGACGAGGAGGACATCGGGCAGCGACAGGTAGGCGTCGTCGAACCGACCGACGAACGCGCGCGGCTGCTCGACCAAGCCGGCGACCTCGTCCAGCAGGCCCTGATCGTCCGGGACGTGACCTCCCGTGGTGGCCGCGGCCGCGGCTACCTGCCGGTGGATCTCGTCGCGCCGCGCCGCGGGCGATGTCAGAACGCCGAGCGTCCGCATGAGCTTGCGGTGGTCCTCGGCGGATGCCAGCGCGATTGGCGGCGATCCGCTGGGGCGGATGCCGTGCGTTGTGCGGTCGGCAACCAGGCCGGCGAACGTGAGCGGCACGACGTGGTTGCCGTGAAGCGCGACGATCCAACGCACCGGGCGGGAAAACGGTTGACGGGAGGCGTTCCAGCGCATCCCGCGGGCAAACGGCAGGCCGCCGAGCACCGCGGGCAGCGCCTCCGCCAGCACGTCGCTGGCCGCACGCCCTGTCTCGCGACGGACCGCGGCCGCCCGCAGCTCACCGCCGCGCTCGACGGTCTCCAGGGCGGTGACGTCCACGCCGAGCTTGCGCGCGAAACCCTCGGCGGCCGGTGTCGGGCGACCGTCCGGCGTGAAGGCAGCCGCGGCGGGTGGACCGACGACGTACTCTTCGAGTGCGGTCTGGTTCGCTGCGAGCGCGCGCACCGTCACGATGAGCCGCCGGGGGGTCCCTTCAACGACGACCTCGTCGGCGGTCAGCCGAAGGTCGGCCAATAGCGGTGGGATGCGCTCCGCCAGGGCCTGCAGCGCGCTCGTCAGATCGGCGGGCGGGAGCTCCTCGACGCCGACCTCGAGGACGAAGTCGGCCGATTCCGTTGGAGGTGTCGCGGCCGCGGATGATGAAGGCGGTGTCGCAGTCGGCTCGCCGGCCGCACCGGCCGCACCGGCGACCCAGGCGGCCGTTGCCCCGTGGAGAAGTGGGTGCTCGAGTTCCCGTCGTTGAGCCACCCAATGGTGGGCCGTGAGCCGTGCCAGTTCGCGCATCCGCCCGAAGTAGCGCGCGCGCTCGGTGACGCCGATCGTGCCGCGGGCGTCCAGGACGTTGAAGATGTGGCTGCACTTCAGCGTGTAGTCATGGGCGACACGGACGAGGTCGGCGTCAAGGGCGGCGCGTGCCTCGGCGTCATATAGCTCGTACATCTGGCGCAGGCGATCCACATCGGCCAGCTCGAAGTAGTAGCGGCTGGTCTGTTGTTCGTAGTCCATCACGAGCTGGCCGAACGTGGTGTGCTCGTTCCAGCGCAGGTCTTTGAAGTGCGCCACGTCCTGCAGCGCCATCGCGATCCGCTCGAGGCCGTACGTGATCTCGACGCTGTTCGGCTCGAGGTCGATCGAGCCGGCCTGCTGGAAGTACGTGAACTGCGTGATCTCGAGGCCGTCCAGCCAGACCTCCCAGCCGAGGCCCCAGGCGCCGAGAGCCGGCGACTCCCAGTTGTCCTCGACGAACCGAACGTCGTGCTTCGTCAGGTCGATACCGATCGCGGTCAGGCTGTCGAGGTAGAGCTGTTGGGGGTCGCCGGGATCTGGCTTGAGGATCACCTGCAGCTGATGGTGCCGCCCGACGCGGTTCGGGTTCTCCCCATAGCGGGCATCGTCGGGACGGACGCTCGGCTCGAGGTAGACGACGTTCCATGGCTCCGGGCCAAGGACGAAGAGGTAGGTCGCCGGGTTCATCGTCCCGGCGCCGACCTCGGCGTTGTGGGGTTGCCACACCAGGCATCCCTGGCTGGCCCAGTAGTCGGTCAGGCGGCGGACGAGGTCCTGGAAGGTCGATGCGACGGGTGTGGTCATTCGGCGGTTCTCACGGGGTCGTTCGCGGGATCGGGCACAGGGTCGCTCATGGGATCTCTCATAGGATCGCTCACGGGATCTGAAGATCGATCGGCGCCAGCGTCGATGCCGACGGTGTCGGGCCGGGCGCGCGCCGAGGGTGCGAGGTCGACGGTGCGTGCGACGCGCCGCAGGCCGTTCAGGAACTCGACGCTGCGCAGCTCGCGCTCGAGATGGTGGCGCACGAAGCCGTGCAATGCCTGCTCCACCTGGCCGCGCGTGCCGGACTGGAGCACGAGGTGGAGGATCAAGCCGATCTCACGCGTTTGGAGAAAGCGCAGGACGCGGAACGCGGCATCGTCGATCCGCAGTCCGTCCGACACCGCCCGGGCGCATGCCGGACAGACGACGCCGCCGGCCTCTGGACTGAATACGGCGGCGCCCGGTTCGAGGGACGTTGCGCACTGCGCGCACTCGAAGAGGTGCGGGCGGTAGCCGATCAGGCTCAGGTAGCGCAATTCGAAGTAGCGCGCCACGACGAACGGGTCGTCGGCATCGCCGAGCGCGGCCAGGGAATCGCGCAGCAGTTGGAACGTCTGAGGGCTGGGGTGACCGTCCTGTTCGAAGCGGTCGACGAGCTCGGCGATGTGGTAGGCGTAGGTCATCCGCACGAGATCGTCGCGCAGGCGGGGGAAGGCTTCGATCATCTCGGCCTGGGTCAGCACGTCCATGTTGCGGCCCTCGGCCAGCATCATCTGGGCGTGCGTGAAGAGTTCGACGTGCCCGGCTTTCCGGCTGGCGATCCGCCGGACGCCCTTGGCGATGACCGTGATCTTGCCCTGCTGCCGGGTGTAGACCGTGAGGATCCGGTCCGCCTCGCCGTAATCGTGGCGCTTGAGGACGATCGCTTCGGCCTTCTGCAAGCGGACGCGGCTCATGGAGGACCTCGGGGACGCGAACAGCGGCGGGGCATATGGATCGCCCGCCGCCGGAGGCGCTATTCTAGCCGAAGAAGCGATCCAACCCTTCGGAGGACCCGCCATGCCCGCACGCATTCGCCCGACGCACTTCGCCCGTCGATCCGTGGCCGTCGCGATCGCCGTGGGTGCCGTGGCTGCGTCCGGCGCAGTGATGTCCCCACGCCCGCCGGTGGGCGCACAGTTCGACAGTCCGCTCGTCGCGCTCACGACAGAGGGTGCGGTCCGCGGCGCGTTCGACGGGATGGCGATCGCTTGGAAGAACGTCCCGTTCGCGCAGGCGCCCACCGGCGCCCTGCGCTGGCGTTCGCCCCAGCCGCCGGCATTGCGGGCGTTGGAGCTGGACGCGACGACGATCGGAAAGGCGTGCCCGCAGACGGGCGGCTCGGCGTTGCGGCCGGATGCGCCGCCGCCCGCGTGGGATGAGGACTGCCTCCAGCTCAACATCTGGCGACCGGACCGCGGCGACGGCACGACCCGGCGGCCCGTGATGGTCTGGTTCCACGGCGGCGGCCTGGTTCAGGGATCGGCCGTCGATCCGCTGTACGACGGCAAGGGCTTGGCGACGAACGGCAACGTCGTCGTCGTGACGGCCAACTACCGCCTCGGGGCGCTCGGCTATCTGGCCCACCCGGCCTTCATCGACCAACCGAACTCGGCGCCCGGCGCCGGCAACTATGGGCTGCTCGATCAGATCCAGGCGCTGCACTGGGTGCAGGACAACATCGCGGCGTTCGGTGGTGACCCGGAACGGGTGCTGATCTTCGGCGAGTCGGCCGGCGGTGTCAGCGTCTGCGCGCTGCTCGCATCGCCCCTGGCGGCCGGCCTGTTCCACGGGGCGATCATGCAGAGCGGCGCCTGCCGCGATGCGCTTCGCCGCCTCGACGGTGCGGGTCCGCTGCCGCCGGCCACCGACCAAGGCGGGCGCTTCGCCGCGGCTGCCGGATGCGCAGCCGCACCGGACGTCGGCGCGTGCCTGCGCGCGCTGCCCACAGCCGCCGTGCTCGCGGCGCTGCCGGGCGAGATCGGCATCCTGAACCCGGGCGCCGAAACCTACGACCTCGTCATCGACGGTCACGCCCTGCCCGAGCCGCCCATGCAGGCCCTCGCCCGTGGAGACGGCCCGGCGAGCCGCGTGCCCTTCGTCCTCGGCGCGAATGCCGACGAGGGCACGGTCTTCGCGCTGCCGTTCAAAGCGACGCTGACCGCGGCGGGCTACGAAGCGACGGTGCGCAGTCTCTATCGTGCGAGCGCACCCGCCGTGCTCGCCCTGTACCCGGTCGCCATGTACGACGCGCCGTGGCTTGCCCTCGCCGACGTCACCGGCGACGCCGGCTTCGTCTGCCCGACCCGCCGCGTCGCCCGTGCGCGCGCCGCGATCGGCCACCCCACGTGGCTCTACCATTACGCGTTCGTCACAGCCCTCGCGCGCCAGCGCGACCTCGGCAGCCATCACGGCGCGGAGATCCCGTTCCTCTTCGCCGATTTCTCCAGCCCGCTCGGCGCCGCGCTCACGCCCGAGGCGCGTCAACTGGCGGCGGCGATGCAGGGTTACTGGGCGCGGGTCGCGGCACTGGATGAGCCAGGAACCGGGGCCGGTGCGGCAGCAGCGGCGGGGGAAGCAGCCGACGACCCGGTCGCGTGGACGCGGTACGACCCAGCTGCCGACAACGGCATGCTGCTGGGCGCCAAGCAGGCGATGACGGCCGGATGGCGCGCGGCGAAGTGCGATCTGTGGGACCTGATCGAAGGGGAACGCGGCGGAGCGACGCCCGGTCCGGGACCGCGCCCCACGGCCGCCGTGCCGACGGTGCCTGTGCCGGGACGAGGGTGGGTGGTGTTGCCGGTGGCGTTCGTGCCGTAGGCAGATCGCCTCGGGGCGTGCGAACGAACACTGGGCCGTAGGCGCCGTTCGCGCGGGGGAGCCAAGCCCCAGCGTCGGGCAATCAGCGGTCGCGCGGCGGTCAATGGCCCACCAATTGCACGGAATCCTCGCACATCATGGGGCCCTGATCCATGGCCGAGCGCGAGGAGGCTTCAATGTCCCGGCCGATGTCCACGATTCCGGTCCTGTCCCCTTCCGTCCTGTCCGCCGTCGTTGCCGCCGCCGCCGTCATCGCCGCCGCCGCCGCTTGCCGCAGCGCGCCGACGCTGCCGCCCGCACCCCCGTCCTCACCGACCGCCGCCGCCGCCGCGCCGACGCCTCCGGTCATCGCGGCCGCACCCGACACGCCGTCCGCCGTACCGACGCCGGTCGTCGCTCCACCGCTCCAAGTGACCGTGACGGCCCTCGCCGCGCTCCTCCGTTCGACGCCCGTGCCGCTGGCGCCGCGAACGGGCGGTGCGATGGCGCCGGCACCGGTCGCCATGTTTGGTGGCGGCGGATCTGCGACGGTGAACGGCCTGTTCCCCGACCTTGCCCCCGCCCGCTACGGCAACGGCGGCGCGCCGGCGACGCACATGGGCGAGCTGCCGCTTCGGCTGCCGATGGGTGGGCGGGCCGCCCAGGAGGACGACCCGTCGGGCGAGCGCTACGCGCCGATCTACGACAACCCGTTCCTCGGTGCCGCCGGCGCGCCGCTGTCCACGTTCGCGCTCGACGTCGACTCCGCTTCGTACGCCAACGTGCGTCGCTTCCTGACGGCCGGCGACCGGCCGCCGCGTGACGCGGTGCGGGTCGAGGAACTCCTGAACGCGTTCCGCTTCGACGATCCGCCGCCCAGCGGCGACGACCCGTTCGCGGTGCACATCGAGTCCGCCGAAGCGCCGTGGGCGCCGGATCACCGCCTCGTGCGGATCGGGATCAAGGGGCGGGCGATCGACAACGACGCGCGGCCGGCGGCCAATCTGGTGTTCCTCCTCGACGTCTCGGGCTCGATGCAGGTCGAGAACAAGCTACCGCTGGTCAAGCTCGCGCTGCGGCTGCTGATCGACCAGCTGAAGGAGAACGACCGGGTGTCGATCGTGGTCTACGCCGGCAGCTCGGGCCTCGTGCTGCCGCCGACGGCCGGCCACGACCGCGCCGCCATCGCCGCGGCGATCGAGGGGCTGGAGGCCGGCGGCTCTACGGCGGGCGGCGATGGGATCGCGCTGGCGTACGACGTCGCCGCTTCGGCCTATATCGACGGGGGCGTGAACCGGATCATCCTCGCCACGGACGGCGACTTCAACGTCGGCGTCGACGATCCCGAGCAGCTCAAGCGGCTCGTCGAAACGCGGGCGAAGGAGGGCGGCGCGGACAAGCCGGTCTTCCTGACCGTCCTCGGCTTCGGGACGGGCAACGTCCGCGACGACATGCTGGAGGCGCTCGCCGGCCGGGGCAACGGACAGCACGCCTACATCGACACGCCGGCCGAGGCACGCAAGGTGTTCGTCGAGGAGCTGGGAGGGACGCTGGTGACGATCGCCAAGGATGTGAAGCTGCAAGTCGAGTTCAACCCGGCGACGGTGGCCGGCTACCGCCTGCTGGGCTACGAGAACCGGCTGCTGGCGGCCGAGGACTTCAACGACGATGCGAAGGACGGCGGCGAGATGGGGGCCGGTCACAGCATGACGGCACTGTACGAGGTCGTCCCGGCCGGCGGCGCCGTCCCGACGGCGGTTGCGTCGCCGACGCCCGAGCCCTCCGCCACGTGGGACCCCGCTCTCGCCGGCTTGATGCCGCCGACGGCGACGCCCGACCCGGCCGTCACACCGACGCCGACGCCCGAGATCGACCCGCTTCGCTACCAGGGTGCCGCGGCGGATCCGGGCGCGGCGGGCGAGCTGCTCGTCGTCAAGCTGCGCTACAAGCAGCCGGACGGCGCGGCGAGCGCCCGCATGGCCGTCCCGGTCATCGACGGCGGCCAGGCGATGGCCGATGCGACGACCGAACTGCGCTTCGCCGCCGCCGTCGCCGCGTTCGGCATGCTGCTGCGCGACTCGCCGTTCAAGGGCAGCGCGGATTGGGCGATGGTGGGCGACATGGCGGCGGCCGGGCGAGGGGCGGACGGCGCGGGGTATCGGCAGGGGTTCGTCGAACTGGTCAACAGCGCACTGGAGCGCGGCGTGCTGAAGTAGCACGTCAACGCGCGGGCGGAAGCCGGCCGATGGCGAGGACGCGTCGGCCGGCTTCCGCGTTCGGTACGCGTCGAGCGTTGCTTGGTGCGCGTTGGGCGTTGACGAAGGAGGTGACGGTTGAACTTAACGGCGTTGGATGGACGGTTTGATGCCGTTGATGGGTCCTTCTGATCCCGTTGAATCGCGCGTTCGACCCGTTGGAACGTGGGGCGCCCGTCGATCCGGTGTGATCGCCATCCATGTCCACCGATCCGAGCCGCCGGCCTACAGCTCGTACAGCCCCCGATCCTTCACCGGCCGCCCCCGCTTGACCGTCCCGCCGGCCGCGGAGGCGACGTCAACCTCGCCATCGCCGCCATCACCGCTTGACGCGCCCGCCTGCGGCTCGACGTACGCGGCATCCCCCGCCGGCCCGTCGTGCGTGCCGTCCGGCGGCAGCTCGCCCATGATGTCCCCCATATCGTCCTCGATCCGGTCCGGATCCTCGCCCGCTTCGAGCCGGCGCAGCGCCTCGTCCATCTCCGGGCCGACGGGCTCGCCCGCCAGCTCCGTCATCCGGCGCATGAAGCGGCCGAGCTCGCGCGGGTTGTTGTCGTCCAGGTGCTCGGCGTCCGCCATGAGGCGTTCCATCTCGGCCGCGTTGTGCGGATCGCTGAGCGGATCGGGTCCGCTGCCGAAGCCGCCGTCATCGCCGAAGCCGTCGTCCTCGCCGCTGCGCCCGCCGCGGACGACGGCGAAGCGCGAGACCTGCTTGGTCAGGTTGGTCGAGGAGCAGCGCGGGCAGACAGGGTCGCGCGCAGGGGTGACGGTGCGGGAGAGGAAGTCGTAGATGCGGTTGCAGTGGGGGCAGAGGTACTGGTAGATCGGCATGGGGCGAATTGTATCCGACGGCCGTGCGTGTCGACGCGGCAGGCGCACGCAGCGTGATTGCGGTGCGATCGCCGTAGGGCTGCTCTCGACGCTTGGCCTCGGGCCGCGAGGGTGGTTGAATCATGTCTGCCCGACGATTCTGCCTCGCTCACTTACCTTCACCTCGACGATGGAGTCGACCATGCCATGGTCCACGCGCTGGCACCTTCACCCCGGCGTTCGGCGACACGATCAGCTCACGCGCGGCGAGCGCGCGGCCGACCACGTCCGCAACCTCATGGGCTCGTGGCCTTTCGTGCTGCTGTTCCTGGCGTTCATGGGCGTCTGGATGACGGTGAACTCCGTCCTCCACATCGGCGCCGCAGGCGCGAAGGGCGGCTTCGACCCGTACCCGTACATCCTGCTCAACCTGATGCTGTCGATGGTCGCCGGGCTGCAGGGTGCCATCCTGCTGATCGCTGCCAAGCGCGAGGACCAGATCAACTCCGAGCTGGCGATGCACACCTTCCAGAACACCTCGGAACTGCGCACGTTGCTTGAGAAGAACACCGAGCTGACGATCGCGGTCGAGCGGCTGACGAACGAGGTGCATGCGACGATCTGTGCGACGGGAGGTGGGGGGCGAACGACGTGAGCGGGCAACTCGTCGGTGCGCCGATGTAGGGTTGGCGCCAAGGTCAACGGCGCGGCGATTCAGAGAGAGAGCCAGTTCGGCTAGTCGGCAGGTCGTCGGCTGCGCGGCTCAGAACGTTGGGACGGGGAAGGCTTGACCTTGGTGCTGGTGCGGCGTCCTGCTGGGGCGGGCGCACTCGGCCCATCAGATCTGATATGTTAGTCCGGCGGTTGAGCTGCTATTGCTGGTCACTGTAAGGCGCATTCGATGCCACGATGACGGCCCTAACGCGCGCGTACCCACGCCGCATCCCCGAACCCCACGGCTCCCCGCACCACTTCCCCGCGTCCGATGACTGCACCGTCGTCATTCAGCCGCAGCACCGTCAGGCCATCGGCCGCGATGAGCAGGACGTGGGCGGGATCGAGCCAGCGCACGCGCGCATCGCGCGAAGTGTCGATGCCGTCCAGCGGCCGCGGCAGCGCCCCGCGCGCGCCGAGCAGCAGCGGGTGCGTCGGCGCGCCCTGACCGTGATCCACCGTGCGGGCGCGATAGACGAACCGCGTGCCGTCGGGCGACCACTCGAGGAGCACCGGACGGTCGGCGACATCATCGTACGGCACGGGATCGGCGCCGTCGCCGCCCGCGATGACGAGTGTCCGCGGCCCGGTCGGCGGGCCGGTCGTCGGGGGCGGGTAGGCCGTCGCCGCATCGGAGTCGACGACCGGTGGCGCCAGGTAGGCCACTGACCGACCGTCCGGTGACCAGTAGCCGTGATAGTACTGGGTCCACGGCACCGATCCCGGTCCGACCTCGGCGACGATGGTCGGGGTGCCGTCGAGCGACAGACGCAGCAGTGTGAACGGGTCGTCGTACTCGGCCCAACCGTCGTTGGCGGCGGGAAGATTGGCGGGTACCGCCACCAGGAGCGCCGCGCCATCGGGCGTCCACTGCGGCACGTTGTGCGTCTGCCAATCGGATCCACTGCTGACGGTCGCATGCGTGAGCAGGACGCGGACTTCACCGTCCGGAATGTCGGCCCGATACACGGCGTCCATGTTGGGCGACTTCGTCGAGCCGTCGCGGCGGGTGATCGCGGCGTGGCGCCCGTCGGGGGAGAACACGAAGTGGCCGCCTTGGCCGGCCGCGAGCACCTCGGTCGGTGCATCGCCGTCCAGCCGCGCTAGCCAAAGGTCGTTGCGGGGGCGCCACCCGCCGAAGTCGCCCGGACCGTCGGCGACGGTCGTGAAGCCGACGGCGGTGCTGTCCGGCAGCCAGCCGAGATAGCTTCGCTCGATCCGCGTGACGGTACCGGTAGGCATGTCCGCCGGCGCCGGAACGTCGTGCGCCAGTTGCGCGCCGGAGGCGAGCGTCCGCACAGTGCCGTCGGCGACGTTCGCGACGCGCAGGTCGAAGCCGTCCGGCGCCGCGGAAAGGAATGCGACGTGTCGGCCGTCGGGCGAGAGCGTCGCCGTCAAGGCGGCGACCGTGTCCGTCATGCGGCGCGACGGCGACACGCCCGCCTGCACCCACAGGCCGTCGTCCGCGCTCCAGGCGACGACGACATCGGGCGGGAGGGCGATCGTCGGCACGGGTTGCGCAAGTTCCTCGGTCGATGTGGGACCATCCGTTGGCATTCCCGGCGCGCAGCCGGCGGCGACGATGACCACGACGAGGGAGAGGCCGATGGTGAACGATCGGAGGATGGTGGTGCGGTGAGCGGTGACGGCGGACGTTGAAGGGGGCATCGACGGAGTCTCCTTGGTTCGGAGTGCGGCGGTTGCAGTCGCAAACGGTTGAGCCGCCAGTGTAAGCATGTTCGAGCCGGCATCATCGCGTGAAGACCGCTGCGCGACCGTCGCGCAACCGTCGCTAGTGGTGCCGGCATCGCTCCGGCCGATTGCCGGACAAGCACCAGGGCGTTATACTTCCGAGGCAATTGGTATAACAAAGGGGTTCATCATGGCATCCGCGGTCATATCGGCCAAGGGTTGGATCGTGATCCCGGCCGAACTGCGTCGGCGGTACGGGCTGCAACCCGGCCAGCATGTACAGATCGTCGATTACGGCGGGGTCATCGCCATCGTGCCGGCCTTGATCGATCCGATCGCGGACTCTGCCGGCATGCTGAAGGGAACCACCTCGTTGACCGACGCGTTGCTGGCGGAAAGGGCCGACGAACGTGAGCGCGACGGTTGATCGCACGCGCTTCGTCCTCGACAGCTTCGCGCTGTTCGCGCATTTCGAAGACGAGCCGGACGCAGCGGTCGTTCGTGATGTTCTGACTCGGGCGCAAGCAGGCCAACTGGATCTCTACCTCTCGGTCATCAACCTGGGCGAGGCCATCTACGTCACCGAACGGGAGCGCGGGCTTCCCATGGCCGAGCGGCTGATCGCGGCGGTGGACGCGCTGCCGATTCAGGTCGTGGATGCGGATCGGCAGCGCACGTTGGCCGCCGCCCACCTCAAGGCACAGTTTTCGATCGCCTACGCGGATGCGTTCGCATTGTCGCTCGCGATCGAGACCAAGGCGACGTTACTTACGGGCGATCCGGAGTTTCTGAGCGTAGGATCGATCGTCCCGATCCTGTGGCTGCGCCGGTAGCCGCGTGGGTCCGCGGATCATCTGCTCGAACGGAGCCGCGGAGGCGCCATCATGACCAGCAATCTGGAGCAGTCGAAGCACGACGGCCCGCACGCCCAACTGGCCTCGATGGCCGGAGAGTGGCTGGGCACCGCACGCACCTGGTTTGAACCGGGCCAGCTCGGCGACGAGTCGCCGGTCAAGGGATCCACCCGGCTCGCGCTGGACGGTTCGTTCCTCGTGCACGAGTACGAAGGCTCGCTCGGCGGCGAGCCGATGTTGGGACTGGCGATCATCGGCTACTCGCTCGACGACAAGCGGTGGCAGTCCGCCTGGGTGAACGATCACCACAACGGCACGCGGATCATGTATTCGCTGGGACAGAGCGGCGCACCTGCCGACATGCCCAACGTCCTGGGCCACTACCCCGCACCGCCCGGCCCCGACTGGGGCTGGCGCACCACCCTCGAGCTGCGCGCGCCCGACAACCTGGTGATCACGCACTACAACATCACGCCCGACGGCGAAGAGAGCCACGGCATCGAGTTCGATTACCGGCGCCACCCCCGCCCCCCCCCCCCCCCCCCCCCCCTCCCCCCGCCCCCCGCCCCGCGCGCCGGGGCGCCGTGGCGCCGCCCGCCCCGCCCCTCCCGCCGGCCGCCCCCCGGCCCTGCCGCCGTGGGCCCGGCGCCGGTTGTTTGGGGAGCGGTGACCGGTTTTGTTCCGGCCCGCGGCGCTGACGCGAATGTTCACGGCGTTCGCGCGTTCGTGCGCGGTGCGATCGCGGTGGCGCGGTTACACACCGTTTACATCTCCACCTCCCCATCGCAACCTCCAGCGGCGTTAATACCCCCGCGTCCCCACCGACGCCCCCCACCATCCGCCCAGCCCGCCCCCCAGCCGCTGGCCGATGCGCCGTAATCAGGAGTGTTGCCATGGGTTTGCCGCGAACCGCGCGCGTGTCCCGCCCGTTCCGCGCCGCGTCCCGCTTCGCCGTTCCCGTCGCCGTTCCCGTCGCCGTCCCCGTCACCATCCCCGTCACCATCTCCATTGCCATCCTCGTCGCCGCGACCCTCGCCGGCGCCGTCGCGCCCCACGCCCCGGCTCGCGCCCAAGCCCCCGCCGACATGCTCGCCTACCGCATGATCGACCAGTGGCCCGAGACCGCCGCGACGCCCGACCTCGTCATGCAGCCGCAGGGCCTGGCCGCCGCCGACGACGGCACGGTCTACCTGGCGGACGCCGGCAGCAACCGGATCAGCATGATGGCGCCGGACGGCACGTGGACGAAGACGTTCGGCGGCGACGGCACCGGACCCGCCCGGCTCGGCGACCCGCGCCGCATCGAGGTCGACGAGGTCGCCGGGCATGTGTACGTGGCGGACGGCGACAGCTACCGGATCGTCGTCTACGACCGTGCCGGCGGCTACCTGACGTCCTGGACCGACATCTACGCCGCCGGCATGTCGCTCGGACCGGACGGGCGGCTCTGGGTGGCGGATGTGCTCTCCAGCCGGGTCCGCGCGTTCGATTCCGCCGGACGCGAGCAGTTCAGCTTCGGGCAGCGCGGCAGCGGCGAGGGCAAGTTCCGACAGCTCGTCGATGTCTCGGTCGCGCCGTCGGGCGATATCTATGTCGGCGACCGCAACGGCACGCGCATCCAGGTCTTCCACCTCGACGCGCCGCTGCCGGATGTCGCTGCCGGTCCTGCGCAAGGCACCGATGTCGATGCCGAGTCCGCGCCGGCCCGCGACGTCGACGGTCGCCCGGCCCAGGCGCCCGGCGCGGGCGGCGACGTACCGGTCCGGCTGCTGCGCACCCTCGACCTCACCGACGCCAAGTACCGCCAGACGACCGGTGGTGGCGGTGGGCGTCCGCCCGCCGGCCCCGGCGGCTTCGGCGCCCGCCAGCGCAGCTGCTCCGGCCGCGACATCGACGTCATCGACGACGACACCCTCCTCGCCTTCCCGTGCCTGATCGACGACGGCGCCGTCACGTTCCTGCGCGGACCGCAGGCCTCGGCCAACGTCACCGGCTTCTTCAGCCCGTACGTCGACGCCCGCGCCGGCCTGTTCTACTCGATGTCGACCTTCACCCTCGACCGCACCGATCCCAACGCCGAGCGCCGGCCGGCCGTCGTGCGCTACGTCGACAGCTCGTTCGCCGCCGTCCAGACCGTGTCGGCGATGCAGCCGATCGACGAGGACACGTTCCGCGGTCCGGGCCGCGTGGACGCCGTCTCCGACGACATGCTCTTCATCAGCGACTTCCGGGGCGTCCGCCGCTACTCCGGCGCGGGCGCGCCCGAAATCGTCCTCCCGTTCGAGACGTTCCCGACCGAGGCCGTCTCCGTCACGCTCACGATGGCCACCGGCGACGGCACGGCGGACGGCGTCATCGGCTACGGCACGTGCCACACCGGCAACCGCGCCGATCCGACGGACACGCCGTGCCTCGGCCTGTTCACGATGGCCTCCGGCACGTACAACGGCGAGCCGATCGACTACCTCGTCCCTGTCTGGACGACGACCGCCCCCGCCCGCGCCGAGGTCACCGAGCTGCACTTCGATCCCGTGAACGATCTCCTCCTCATGCTGAACAACGAGGCGCAGGAGTTGCTGGCCTTCCAGCGCCTCGGCCGCGGCCGCAAGGCCGCGTGGGCCCTCGGCGGCACGGACCGCAACGCGCTGTACGCCGACGTCGGCAGCGGCGCCGACGGGACGATCTACGTCCTCGATGCGCTGCGCGACCAGATCCAGGTCCGCGGCAAGGACGGCAAGATCGCCCGCACGCTCACCGGCCCGAGCGACAGCTGGCGGATCGCCGGCGGTCCGGACGGCACGTTCTTCGTTCTCACCTCCCGCGGCGAGGTCGTTCGCCTGGACGCCGATGGGACGGAGCGCGCCCGGTTCAACGCGCGGCCCAACGAGAATGCGCAGGCCCGCAACCTGGCCGACCTGACCGTCGCGCCCGATGGCCGCGTCTACGTCGCCGACCGCCTCGCCTCGGTCGTCTCGGTCTTCGCCTCCGACGGCGGGCCGGCGCGCGAGGTGCTCGCGGGCAAGACGTGCATCGCCAACGGCGCAAAGACCGCGGCCCCCGCGACGGTCGGCGTCGGCCAGCCGATCACGGTCACCCTGGACATCACCGGGTCGTGCGGCGCCGTCGAGGAGCCGTCGAACATCCTCCTCGTCGTGAACACGAAGTCCAACAACTTCATCCGCGCGACGCAGGCGGTCGTCGGGCTGGCGGACTTCAAGCGCCACAACATCGGCCTGATGGCCTACTACGTGAACACCGAGTTCAGCCAGCGCTGGACGCACGATGTCTCACGCGTCATCACGTCCCTCGAGTCCCTGAACGCCGGCGGCGGCAACGAGTCCAGCGAGCGCAACGCCCTCGTCGAGGCGGCCGACGAGCTGAGCCGCGCCCCTGCCGGCGGCCGCCCGGTGGTCGTCCTGATCGGCGCGCAGTACTGCATCAAGGCCGAGCGGACGACGTGCGAGGAGCAGCAGGACGCCGAGCCAGCTGCCGAGGCGCTGCGGGCGATGGGCGCGCGTGTCGTCGTCGTGAACGGCTCGGGCGACTCGGCGCTCCTCGCTTCGAGCGATCTCGACGTCCTCAACCTGTTCGGCGGCGGCGGCCCGGGCGGCAACCAGGGCGGCGGCACCGGCGCGGCCGTCCCGGTCTACCAGCGTGTCTCGCTCCTCGACCGCCCTGCCGCACTCCTGGCCAGCGCCGCCGTGCGCGACGAGATCCCTGCCGCGTTCGACTACGTCCCCGGCAGCGCCGTCCCGCCCGCCACATTCGACGCGGCCACGCGCACGCTGTCGTGGGACCTCACCGATGTCGCCTACACCGGCCAGCCGCTGATGTACCGCCTGATCCCGACGACGACCGGGCGGCAAGCGACGAACGTGAGGGCATGGGCCGACTACACGGACGGCTGGGCGAACCCGGGCTCCCTCACCTTCCCCGTCCCCGAGGTCGACGTGATCGCCCCGCCCACCGCCACGCCGGTCCCGACGGCCACCACGACGCCGACGCCCAACGCCACTGCGACGCCCATCCCGACCGCCACCCCGACGGACGCCCCGCTCCGCCCCGCCTACCTGCCGATCGGCTACGTCAGCCGGTGCACGACCGCCCGCGCCGCGCTCGACGTCGTGTTGGCGATCGACATCTCGAGCAGCATGAACGCGCCGACGACCGCCGGCGGACCGACGAAGCTCGCCGCCGCCCAAGCCGCCGCCCTCGCCTTCATCGACGCACTCCGCGACGGCGACCGCGTCGCCGTCGTCGCCTTCGACGGGCAGGCGGCGCTGTCGCTCCCACTCACCGCCGACCGCGCGGCCGCCACCGCCGCCGTCGCCGCCCTGACGACGGGCGTCGGCACCGCGCTCGACGCGGGGATCGCGACGGCCGCCCGCGCCCTCGGCGACGACCGCCCCGATGCGGTCCGCGCGATCATCGTCGTCACGGACGGCCGTCCGTCGACCGGCATCGCCCCGGCCCTCGCCGCGGCGGCCGAAGCGCGCGCGGCCGGCATCGTCCTCCACGCCGTGGGACTCGGGGACGATGTGGACGCGGTGCTGTTGACGGAGATCGCGGGCGACGCGGGGCGGTACCATGCGGCGCCGGGGGCGGAGGATCTGGTGGCGGTGTATGGGGGGTTGGGGAGGGCGATGACGGTTTGTCCGTAGTTCAGGCAGCCCACTCTGGCAGTCGCTCGAGCGACGTGCCACAGTCAGGCGACGGCGTCGCGGAATCCGCTGCATAGGGGCACGGCACGCCCCGTGCCCCTATGCGGGCCTCGGTGCGGGGTCCCGACGGTCGGATGGTGGCCGCCGGACCAATTAGCCGGACCAATTACCCCCCGCCCAACCGAAACGCCGCCTGTTGCACCGCCTCTGCCGTCCCAGTCCCTGCCTCCAACCGCCAGACCGCGTCCATTCCGACACCCGCGAACGCCTCCACCCCTTCGACGGCGCCCGGCCAGCGCACCTCGACGTGCTCGATTCCCGTCGCCGCGCCCAGCCCAAGTTCGACCTGCAGGCTGTTCGCGCCAAAGCTCCCGCCCGAGCCGACGACGCGGTGAACCGTGCGCGGGCCGCCGGCCGTGGCGACCCGCACCGTGACGCGCGCGCCGATGGCCGACGGGTTCAAGCCGGGGCCTTTCAGACGCAGCGTGACCCAGTGGTTCGCGGGGTGGCCGGGGTTCTCGAACAGGACGTTCGGGTACCAGTCGCCGTCGTACGCGCCGCCCAGGTCCTCGTACACGTCCTGGTCGCCGTCGTTGTCGATGTCGGCGAAGCTCACGCCGTGGCCCTTCTGGAGGTGGCCGAAGCCGCCGGACGTCGTCACGTCCTGGAACGTGCCGTCGCCGGCATTGCGGAACATCCGGTTGGGCAGGAGGCTCCGGAAGTCGGGGTTGCCGGTGCCGAGGTAGAAGTCGTCGAAGCCGTCGTTGTCGAGATCGCCGAAGTTGCCGCCCATCGTGTAGATCACGCCGTCCACGCCGGCGGCGGGGGCGACGTCCTCGAACGTCCCGTCCCGTCGGTTGCGGTAGAGGTGGAAGCGGTCGGCGTTCGTCGGCAGGCCGAGGACGTCGGCGGCCACGTTGGCCGCCGCGGAGCCGTTGCGGTCGTTCGACCCGTCCCGGTCGCCGTAGCCGCTGACGGCCAGGTCGAGCCAGCCGTCGTTGTCGTGGTCCCACCACCACGCCGGGAAGCTGAGCAGCGGTTCGGTCACGCCGGCTGCGGCAGCCACGTCCTCGAATCGCCAGACCCCGTTGGGGTCCGGACCCAGGTTGTGGAACAGAGCGTTGGCGGCCATGAGGCGGCTGACGTAGAGGTCAAGCCGGCCGTCGTTGTCGTAGTCGCCCCACGTTACGCCCTTCGTGAAACCGGGCGTGTCGACGCCGGCCGCCGCCGCAACTTCGTCGAACGTGCCGTCGCCGTTGTTGCGGAACAGTGCGCTGGGGTGGGGGACGGTGCCCCGTTGCGAAGCGTTGCCCTGTGTCGCACTGCCGTGTGTCTCGTTGCCCACGTAGAAGTCGAGGTCACCGTCGTTGTCGTAATCGCCCCATGCGCCCGTCTGCGTCGGGTGCCGGTTCGCCATTCCGGACGCCTCCGTGACATCCTCGAACGTCCCGTCGCCCCGGTTCCGCACGAGCGAGCTCGGCAGCGGCTGCGCCGGCTGCGTCCAGCCGCCGCGCAGGACGACGAAGTCCAGCCAACCGTCGCCGTCGTAGTCGGCTTGCACGAGGTTCAGCCCGCCCGTCAGCCCGGCCAGCCCCGCCGGACCGCTCCGCTCCTCGAACGTCCCGTCGCCGCGGCTGACGTAGAACCGCAGCGGATCGCGCAGCCCGACGGACGAGACGACGACGTCGAGGTTCCCATCGCCCGTGAAGTCGTCGACGATCGCGCCGCCGGCCTGGTCGGCCGGGGCGAGACCGGCGGCGGGGGCGACGTCGATGAATCGGCCGATGTCCGCATCCGAAGCGAACGCCGCGGGCGGGATGCGCATGGCCTCGGTCAGCCCGTCCGGCCACGTCCCGCGGGCCATGTGGGCGATGTTCAGCACCCAACGATTCGTGAGGTCGGTCCCGTCCGCTGCCATCAGCGGATCGAGCAGCTGGACGGCGCGGTCGGCGCCGCGGCGGTCGGTGTGGACACCACCGCCCTGGATCGGCAGGAGGCACGAGTCGGCGTTGTGGTTCACGGCGCAGTTCAGCACCTCGCCCCATCGCAGCCAGCTCACGGCCTCGAGCGACGTCACGTCGCGCAGCGCCCTCGAGGTCGCGAGGTCGTGGCCGAGCTGCTCGAGCGCCTGGCGCGCCTCTCCAAGCGTCGCGGCCGCCGCCTCCGGCTGGCCGGCGCTCAGCTGCTCGTTGCCGATCCGAAACCGCTCCTCGATCTGCTCGCCAACATCCGCCGGGCGGGGCAGCGCCAGCATCTGCGCCAGACGCCGCTCACTGCTGAAGATGTCCTCCTCGACCGGCATCGCCTCGATCATCGTCGCCAGCCGGCGGGCCATCGCGGCCGTGCCGGGATGGACGGGGCCGGTGACCGGTTCGGTGGCGCCGAGGGCGGTCGCACCGGTGGCCTCGCCGTCATGTCGGTGGGCATCAGCGTTCGTGCCGACGTCGTGGCCGGCCGCGTCGTCGGCACGAACGGTGGCCGAAGGCTCGACCGTCGCCGCCGAACCGGCCGGCTGAGCTCGGCACCCGGCCAGAAGTGCGGCCGCAAGCAGGGTCCACATGGCCATCCAGATCGTTTGGCGGGAGAGCCTCACGTCACATGCTCCTATTCTCTTCCCCCAACCCGTGATTCTCCCCCTCCCTCAGACTTGGGGGAGGGGGTCGGGGGGTGAGGGCCTCAGGCGATGCGCCTGACCCGAAATCTTTCGAACCCATCATCCCACGGCTTTCCCCCCACCGCCCAGCACCGCTATCCTCGTCCGCATGCCACCGGATGCCATCACTCCCGAGGACCGGATCGCGGCCGCACGCGACGAGCTGTTCGCCGAGCATCAGCACCTGCGCGGCCTCGGCCGACCGCTGACGGCCGTGGAGCAGGCGCGTCTGGACGCGCTGGCCCGCGCGGTGACGCTCGTCGGTGAGGGGTTGGCCGTGCTCGGCTGGCAGCGGCCGCCCGGTGCCGATGCCGCTGCCGCCGGCGTTGCGCTGCGCGACGGGGCGTGGGCGCTCTCGGCGCCGGGGCTCGAGGGCGAGCTGCGGCTCGAGGCCGAAGGTGGCCGGCTCAGCCTGGATCTGTTCACGGCCGGCGTTGCCCCGTCGACCGAGCGCCGGTTCGAGGCATCCGTCGCCAGCGCGCCCGGCGTCGTGGTCCGGCCCGGCCAAGCGCTCGTCGCCGCCATCGGCCAGGACGAGGGCGGGCGGACCGCCACTGGCACGGTGCAATGGACGGCCACATCGGCGACCGAGGCCAGCGTCACGGTCCGCCTGGACGCGCCGCTCGGTGCGCTTGTCGCCGGGCGCTCGGTCGTCCTCGCGGCACGGTGGCAGCGGGCGGCGCTGCGGACGCTGGCGATCGAGGTCGTGCGCGAGGAGGGCGTCGCGGCGCTGCCGACATGGCATGACGCGGCCGGTTCGGCCGTCACCGTCGAGTCCAGCCTGGCGACGGCCGGCGTGGCGACGGTCATCGCGACGAACCCGGCGACGGTCCCGTCGACGGCCACGGGCTGGGACGAATCGCAGCTGCACGGCCTGATGACGCGCTTCGCCGCCGCCACGACGACGCGGCGCGACTGGCATCTCCACCTTCTCCTGCTCGGCGCGTGCCGCGACCCGCGCGTCTTCGGGATCATGTTCGATGCCGGCATCGACGACGCGAACGGCCTGCCGCGCCAAGGCGCCGCCGTGTTCACCGCGCCGATCGCAGGCCATGTGGCCGGCCCGGAGCGCAAGACGGTGCAGACCGTCGTCCACGAGCTGGGCCACGCGCTGAACCTGGCCCACCGCTTCGAGGCCGAGATCGCCCGATCGGACTCGACTTCGTTCATGAACTACGACTGGCGCTACCTCGGCGGCAACCAGCGTGTGCGCTTCTGGCAGGACTTCGGCTTCACGTTCGACCCCGACGAGCTGGCGTTCCTGCACCACGGTCCGTGGCCGGCGGTCGTGCCCGGCGGCTTGCCGTTCCACAGCGCGCGCTACTGGCAGCCGACGGACAACGCCGCGCCATTCCAGCCGGCGGAGCGGTCGACCGGTCTCGCGCTGACCCTCGTCCCGCCGGCCACGGGCACGGTCTTCAGCTACGCCCAGCCCGTCTACCTGTCCGCCGAGCTGGCGAACCACGGCGGCGCGCCGCGCGACCTGCCGTCCTTCTACCTCGACCCCAAGGCCGGCTACCTCCGCATCTACCTCCGCCGTCTCGACGGCACGGACCGCGGCCCGACGGATGCCTTCCCGAGCGCCGCCGATGTCGCCGAACGCGCGTCGTCCGGCGCCGCCCCCGCCGCCGGCCTCTTCGCGCCGCGCGGCGCCATGGTGTTCCAGCCGATCGTCCTGCGCGACTACGAACTCGACGCCGGCGATCCGGCGGCCGATCAGCTGCCGGACGGCGCGACGATCTCGGCCAACCTGAACCTGACGTTCGGCGCGGCCGGCTTCAGCTTCGCCGAGCCCGGGACGTACGAGGTGACGGCCGTGCTCGTCGTCCCGGACGCCGCGCGCGGCGTCGAAGAGGTCACGGCGTCCGAGCCGCTGACGATCCGGATCAGCTTCCCGCACTCGCCCGACGAGGAGCGCGACGCCCTGCTCCTGCTCACGCGCGACGTCGGAACGTGGATGGCCCTTGGCGGCAGCGACGTGCTGACGGATGCCACGGCGGCCGTCGAGACGGTGCGCAAGCGCCGGATGGGCCGCCGCCGCAAGGTGACCGATCCAACGGTGGCCTATATCGTCCGGGCCGAGGCGATCAACGCCAGCCGGGAGTTCGTGACGTACGACGACGGCGACTTCGCCGTCCGGCGCAGCGATCCCGACAAGGCCGCCCGGCTCCTCGACCGGCTGGCCGACGAGGCTCTGGAGGCGTTCGACCCGAGCACGCGGGCGGCCACGCGGCGGTTGGCGCGGCGGATGGGGCAGGGGAGCACCAGCGGTTGATCTCGGGGACGACGTTGGGCCTCGTCGCGGCCCTCGGCACCGCGATCGGTTGGACGGGCACGGCGTTGTTCTTCAGCGCGAGCGGCCGGCGGGTCGGCTCCGAAGCGGTCAACCTCACGCGGCTGCTCATCGCGATCGCCCTGCTCGGCGCCGCGCACTGGCTGCTCGTCGGCGCACCGGTGCCGATCGATGCCGACGCGGAGCGCTGGCGGTGGCTGGCGGTGTCCGGCCTGACCGGCCTCGTCGTCGGCGACATCGCGCTCTTCGAGGCCTACGTCCTTCTTGGGCCGCGGCTGCCGTCCCTGTTGATGGCCCTCGCGCCGATCCTCGGCACGCTGTTCAGCTGGGGGCTGCTCGGCGAGCGCCTGGCGCTGCTCCAAGTGGCCGCGATCGTCCTGACCGTCGGCGGCGTCGCGATCGTCGTCGCCGAGCGGACGCCCGGCGGGCGGGGCGCGGACGACGCGCGGCTCTTCACGCGGGGCGTCGTGCTCGGGCTCGTCGGCGCGCTCGGGCAGGCGGCCGGGCTCGTCGCCTCGAAGCGGGCGATGGTCGGCGACTACTCCGCGCTCTCCGCGACGCTCGGGCGGATCCTGATCGCGGCCGTGATCCTCTGGCTGCTGGCCTTCGTCCGCGGCCGAATCCCGCACGTCGTCCGCGCCTGGCGGGACCGGCGGGCGCTGGCGCTCATCACCGCGGGGGCGGTCTGCGGGCCGTTCATCGGGATCTGGCTCTCGCTCTATGCGGTGCGCGAGGCGCCCGTCGGGCTGGCGTCGGCCGTGATGGCGATCTCGCCGATCCTCGTGCTGGCCGTCGAGGCGGCGCGGGGGCGGCACGTGACGGGGCAGGCGGTGGTGGGAACGGTGGTGGCGGTGGGCGGGGTGGGGATGTTGTTCGCGGTGGGGTGATGGTTTGGGGGGGGTTTTTTTTTTCCCCCCAAGGGGGGGGGCCCCCCGGCCGGGGGGGGGGGGGGTGGCGGCCCCCCCGGGGGGGCCGGGGCGCGCCCCCCCCCCCGCCGCCCCCGGGGGGGCCCCCCCCCCGGCCCCCCGGGGCGGGGGGGTCCCGGTTGCCCCGGGGCCCCCCCCCGGGGGGGGGCGGGGCCCCGGGGGCGCGGAAGGGGGGCCCCCCCGCGGCCCCCCGGGGGGGCCGGCCCCCGCGCTCCCCCCCTCCCCCCCCGCGGGCCCCCGCGCGGGGCCCCCGGGGGCGGGCCCGCGGGGCCCGCCCGGGGGGTGCTTTGGGGGCGGGGGGCCGGGGGGGGGGGGCGCCGGCCGGCCCGGCGGGGGGCGGGGGGCGGGGGGCCGGCCGGGCCCCCCCCCCCGCCGGGGGCGGGGTTGGGGCCGCCGGGGGGGGGGCGGGGTTTTTGGGGGGGGGTGGGGGGGGCCGTTTTGGGCTTCCGGGGGGTACGATTGCGAACATTCGTTCGCATGCGTCGATATTCCCGAAAGAGAATCGCGATGACCGCGCCCGCTGTCGAGACCCCCGCCGCACCCGCCGCGCTCGACCTCCTCCGCACGATGCTCGCCTACGAGGTCGCCCTCAACCGCCGCGTCTGGGACGCGACGGCCACGCTCTCACCGGAGGCCTTCGTCGCCCCCGTCGACTACGGCCACGGCAGCATCCGCAACCACCTGGTGCACCTGGCGATGGTCGACATCGGCTGGCTGCACGGCCTCCGGGGCGGCGAGCGCAAAGCCAGGCCGCCGGTCGACGAGTTTCCGGACCGGGCCGCCGTCGCCCCGCTCGTCGAGCGCTCGCTGGCGGCCGTCGAGGCGTTCGCCGCCGGGCTGACCGAGGCCGATGTCGCGGCGCAGCCGATCCCCGGCCTGCCGCTGGCGACGTGGCAGATCCTGTTGCACGTCTGCAACCACGGCACGGACCACCGGGCACAGCTGCTGCGGCTGATCCATGAGGCGGGGGGAGAGACGTTTGAGCAGGACTTGCTGTTTCACTGGATGGCGGGGGCATGAGGGATCTGCCGAGGCCGGTCCATCGTCGAGATCGGTCGGTAGCGCCGGTCAAGTGAAGTCGTCCCCCTCCCCCTCCCCCGCCCACAGCGCCCGCATCTCCCCGCTCACCGCCAGCAGCTCGTCCAACGTCCCCACCCCCTCGACCCGCCCCTCGGCCAGCAGCACGATGCGGTCGGCGCGGCGGAGCGCGGGCCGGCGGTGGGATACGACGAGACAGGTGGGCGGTCCGGCCGTCGCGCCGTCATCCACAGGGTCGACGGCATGGTGCCGACCGCCGTTGCGAGTTGGCGACGCCTGTGAGGAGGCGAGATCGGCTGTCGCCCGATCCCCTGCCCGCGCAAACAACCGCCGCCACAACTCCGCCTCGGTCTCGACGTCCAGCGCGCTCGACAGGTCGTCGAAGACGAGCAGGCTTGGCGTTCGGACGAGCGCGCGGGCGGCGGCGGCGCGCTGGAGCTGACCGCCGGAGAGCTTGACGCCGCGCGGACCGACGCGCGTGTCGAGGCCGCCGTCCAGGTGGGCGACGTCGGCGTCCAGCGCGGCGGTGTGGAGGGCGACGGCCAGGGCATCGTCGCCGGCGGCGTGGCCGAGGAGGAGGTTGTCGCGCAGCGTGTCCGAGAACAGGCGCGGCACCTGGCCGCTGTAGGCCACGCGCGGCGGGACCATCCAGGCGTGGAGATCGTCGATCGCCACGGCCCGACCGTTCCATCGCACCTCGCCCGCTTGCGGCGGCAACAGCCCGAGGAGCGCGCGAACGAGCGTCGTCTTGCCGGCGCCGATGCGGCCGGTGATCACGACGAACTCGCCGTTTGAGACATGCAGATCGATGTCGGACACGCCGCGGCCGGTCGTCGGGTGGCGGTACGTCAGGCCGTGGACCGACAGGTCATCGAGCCGGTCCGCGCCGCGCCGGGCGACGACCGCCGGCACCGGAGGCCGATCGCCGAGGTCGAGGACACGCGGGGCGACGAGCGACTCCGCCGGCTCGCCGTCCAGAAGGCGCGTCAGGCGGTCGCGGGACACGCCGGCCTGCTTGTGGCGCGCCAGCAGGTTGCCGAACGCGAACGTGCTGTCGGCCACGACGCCGATGTAGAAGACGAACAAAGCCAGATCGCCGACACTCAGCGATGCCGAGCGCATGCGGTAAGCGGCCATGAGCAGGATCAGGCCCGTGCCGAGGTTGACGACGCCGACGAACACGCTGTTCAGCAGCGCCGAGAAGAGCGTGTCGGCCATCGCCGCCGTGCGCCGCGTCTCGTTCAGGCGGTCGAAGCGCGCCACGACGGGCGATTCGGCGCCGGCCACCTTGACGGCCTGGATGGCGCCGAACGTCTCGCCCAGGAAGCCCGTGACCTGCGCCGTGGCGATGCGGGCGGCATCGCGGTAGTGCATGAGCCGGCTCCGCAGCCGATGCACCAGCCAGACGACGCCGATCAAGGGCACGAAGACGAGCGCCGTGATGACGGCGTCGACCCGGACGAGGACGATCAGGCTGACGATGCCGACGGTGCACATGCCGACCAGGTCGACCGTCCACTCCGTCGCCCACATGATGTCGCGGACATCGTCCCGCAGCCGGCTGACGGTCTTGCCGGGCGGTTCGGGCAGCGGCAGCGCGCCGGGGCGCGCCAGCAGGCGGTCCATGACGTTGGCGCGCAGCAGGACGGCCACGTGGTTGACGAACGTCATGTTCACCCAGATCCCGCCGACGATCGCGCCGAGCCGCAGCGCCGCGAACGCGACGAGCGCGCCAATGCCCCACGGCAGCGCGGCCAGCGGCTCGGCACTCGTCAGCCCGTCGAGAACGTTCTTGAGCACGATCCCGACGGCCAGCGGCGACGCCCAGACGATGCCCCAGGCCACCGCGTCGGCCAGCCACATCCTCGGGAACGCCAGCCCGAGCTTGGCGGCCATCCACCACGTGCTCGGCGGGCGCGCCGTCGCGAGTTCCACCATGTCTTCCAGATCGACATTCGCGGTCATGCGAGCACCTCCTCGAGGCCCGTGGCCAGCAGCGCCCGGAAGCGCGACGCGGGGTCGGCGACGAGCGCCACGCGGTCGCCGTACTCGCGCACGCGGCCGTCCTCCAAGATCAGGATGTCGTCGGCGCGGTGGACCGTCCCCAGGCGATGGGCGATGACGATGCCGGTCCGCCCGTGCAGCAGCCGGTCGACGGCGACCTCGATCCGTTGTTCCGTGGCCGGGTCGAGCCGCGCCGATGCCTCGTCCAGGATGACCAGGCCCGGATCCTTGAGGAACGCGCGGGCAAACGCCAACAACTGCGCCTCGCCGGCCGACAGCCCGCCGCCGCCCGTCTGCAGCTCGGTGTCCAGTCCGTCCGGCAGCGCCTCGAGCCAGCCGCCGAGGCCGAGCGACGCGATGACGTCGGTCACGCGCGCGTCGGGAACGGAGGGGTCGAACAGTGTCAGGTTGTCGCGCACCGTGGCGCTGAACAGCTGGACGTCCTGCGTGACGAACGCGACGCGCGCACGCACCTCGGCCAGCGCCGCCGCGCGCGTATCGACCTCGCCCAGCCGGATGACGCCCGACGTCGGGTCGTACAGCCGCATGAGCAGCCGCGCCAGCGTCGACTTGCCGGAGCCGGTGCGCCCCAGCAGGCCGAGGACGCGGCCCGGCGGCAGATCGAACGACACGTCCTGCAGGACCGCCGCGCCGTCGGGGTAGTGGAAGCCCACGGCCTCGCACCGCACCCCCAGCGCCCGCGTGGCCGGCAGCCGCTGCGGTGCGTCGACGTCCGTCTCGCGTGAGGGAGTGCCGAGCAGCTCCGTCACGCGCTTCAAGCTGCCGGCCGCCCGCTGCAGGTCCTGCAGCTGTTCGACGAGCATCTCGAACGGATGCCGCAGCATCTCCGTGTAGTGGAAGATCAGATAAACCGTGCCGATCGTGATCGCGCCGCTGACGTAGAGGTGGGCGCCGAAGCCGAGCGCGAGCGCGTGCGCCGCCGTGAACAGGATGACCGTCGCCATCCACAGTGAGCTGCCCAGGAGCGAGGCCCGCCGCTCGACGCGCATCATGCGGCCCGTGGCGTGCTGCAGCTGCGCCATCGTCCAACCCACTGCCCCGGCGGCCCGGATGTCCTCGGTGCCGTGCAGGCGCTCCTCAATGAAGCCGATGAACTCGCTGTTCGCCTCCCGGGACACGGCCCACGCCGGCACAGCCACTCGGGCGATCGGCCGGAACGTGGCGCCGACGGCGAGGACGAAGCCAAGGAACGCCAGCCCGAGCCAGCCGTCCTCGCGCGCCAGGAGCACGAGGACGCCGACCAAGGTAAGGACGTTGCCCGCGGCCCGCAACGCGTAGTCGCTCATGAGGTTGGAGAGCTCGGTGACGTCGCCGTCCAGGCGCTCGATCATCTTGCCCGGCGTTTGGGCGCCGTGGAACGTCAGGTCGAGCCGCAGCGCGTGCCGCGTCAGGTCCGCGCGGAGCGCGTTCGTCGCCCGCCATCGGACGTCCTGGCCCATCCAGGTGACGGCGGCGCTCAGCAGCTCGTTGACGACCGCCGCGCCGAGGAACGCCACCGCGATGCCCACGAGCGCCGATGGGGGCGCACCGGCGACCGTGCGGTCGATGAACGCGCGGATGAACTGCGGGATGCCGAGCTGCAGGCCGATGTGGCCGAGCAGCAGCACGGCAAGGACGGCGATCCTAGCGTGGTGCGGACGGAGGTAGTGGCGGATCAGCCGCCGCGCCGTCGGCGGCGTCCGTTCGTGCGGCGTTCGTGGCGCCGACGATGTCGTCCGATGCGGCGGTGGCGGCGACGTCAGCGGTTGAGCCGGCGTGGTTGGGTTCATGGGGCGTCTCGCCTTGCGAAGGGGGCGGCGCGGCGGGCGCGGCGGCTTCGGCAGCCTGCGCGTCGCGGCCGGGAGGGCGCTGCTTCGATCGGGACCATGGATCCGGCGGCCGCTGGCGGCCGCCCTTGGCGATGAACGTGTTGGTGACCCGCGGCGTGCGGGAACGGAAGCTGTTGGAACGCATCGTCGAAGACTCCTTGGGTCGTGGAATGCGATTCGGCGTCAGGCATGGGGCGGCGTCACAGCCGGGTCGGCGCGGGGAACGGGCAACGAAAAACGCCGCGGTGGAAGTCACCGTGGCGTTCGAGGTCCGGCACGCAGCGCCGGTGGAAACGAAAACGGCCACGGTGGCGTGTGCCCCGTGGCCGCGAAAGGTCTGATGATCAGACGTCGCTGACTACACGATGTCCAGGCGCACGCATGCCTTGGGCGAAGTGCCGAACGGCCGGTCGAAAATCATCGCGTGCGCCTCCTTTCGTCGAATTGCGCGGCAGCCTATCATGGAACGCGGCGGCTGTCAACCCCTGCGCGGGCGACGCATGGACCGACCATCACCTCAGCACGTCTCGTACGCCCCGCCGACGACGCCGTGCATGACCTCGACGACGCGGTTGTGCCGGTCGACGTGCACGACGTGCGGCTGCCAGTCGCGCGCCTCGGCGTCGCCGAACAGGCCGTAGGCCATGATGATGACGAGGTCGCCGACCTCGACGAGGTGCGCCGCGGCGCCGTTCAACTGGATCGTGCCGCTGCCCGGCGGCGCCGGGATGGCGTACGTCTCGAGCCGGTTGCCGTTCGTCACGTCCACGACCTGCACGCGCTCGTGGGCCAGGATGCCGGCGGCATCGAGCAGCGACGCGTCGACCGAGATCGACCCGACGTAGTGCAGGTCGGCGCCGGTGACGGTGGCGCGGTGGATCTTGCCGGTGAGGAGCGTTCGGTGCACGGTGGCTGTTTCCTAGTGGCGGGCGGGCACGGCCGGGGCCGTTGGTGCCGGGAGGAGAAGGTTGTCGATCAGGCGCGCGCGGCCGAGGAACACGGCGATCGATGCGACGGCCCCGCCTTCGGCGCGCGTCGGTTCGGGGCGTTGCAGTTCGGCGCCATGCAGTTCGGCGAGCGTGAAGGCGTCGGCGATGCTGGCGTAGTCCAGCCGGGCGAGGGGCTCGGTCGCCACGACAGCGCGCATGATGGCGCGAAGGGTCTCGGCATCGCGTTCGCCGGCCTCGAAGGCGATGCGCGCCGCCTCGAGCGCGCGGTACACGACGGGCGCCGCGGCGCGCTCCGTCGGCGTGAGGTAGCTGTTCCGGCTCGACATCGCCAACCCGTCCGGCTCGCGCACGGTCGGGCATGGGACGATCTCGACCGGTACGTCCAGGTCGCGGACCATCGTCCGGATCACGGCCACCTGCTGGGCGTCCTTCTGGCCGAAATAGGCCCGCGTAGGCTGCACCAGGTGGAAGAGCTTGAGGACGACCGTCGCGACACCCCGGAAGTGCCCCGGCCGCGACGCGCCCTCCAGCGGCGAGGCGATGTCCCCCGGCACGACCCAGGTCTGGTGGCCGGGGCGGTAGATGTCGGCGGCCTCGGGCACGAAGACGGCGCGGCAGCCGGCGGCCTCGAGCAGCGCGCGGTCGCGGTCGAGATCGCGCGGGTATGCCGCCAGGTCGTCGGCGCGGTCGAACTGGCTCGGGTTGACGAAGATGCTGGCGATCGCCAGATCGCACTCCGCTGCGGCGCGCCGGACGAGCGAGGCGTGGCCGGTGTGCAGGTAGCCCATCGTCGGCACGAAGCCGATGGTGGCGGCAGGGGGGAGGGCGGCGCGCCAGTCGCGCAGCTGGGCTGGGTTGGCGAGGAACGTCACGGACATCGAGCGGTCCTCTCGATCAGCGAGCCGACGTCGCGAGGACGCGGCGAAGCGGCGTCGTCGGCGGTGAGGGAGACGATCGCGTGCCACAGCGCGGCGTTGACGGGCGTCTCGACGCCGACCGTTTCGCCGGCGCGGACGACGGCGCCGTTGATCGCGTCGATCTCGGTCGGGGCGCCGCGGTCCGTGTCCTGGAGCATGGACGAGCGGTTGGCGGCGGTGCGGGCGGCGACGGCCTCGGCCAGGGCGGCGACGTCGGCGTCGAGGGGGATGCCGAGGGCGGCGGCGACGGCGGCGACCTCGGCGGCGGCGGCGTGGAGGAGGGCGATGGTCTGGGGATCCTCGAGCAGGCGGCCGTTCGGGACGCCGAGGTAGGCGGTGAGAGGGTTGATCGCGCAGTTCACGGCGAGCTTGCGCCACACCGTCGGGGCGATGTCGTCCGTCGCGGCCGCGTCGATGCCGGCGGCGACCAGGATGTCGACGAGGGCGTCCACGCGCGCTGCCGTCGCCGCCGACCGCCCGATCGTCACCGTCCCGTCCCCCCCGAACCGCACGCGCCCCGGCCCGGCGACCGCCGCGCCAAGCGTCGTGACGCCGACGGCGACGCGGTCGGGGCCGGCGGCGGCGGCGAGGCACTCGGCGTTGCCGAGACCGTTCTGGAGGGTGACGATCAGCCCGTCGGGGGCGGCGAGGCGGGCAGCGACGGGGGCGAGGCGTGGGGTTTGGTGGGACTTCACGAGGACGAGGAGGTAACGGGATGGGCTGAGGTCCGCTTCCGCCGACGGCATACGGCTCTCGATCCCCGACGGCCTGCGGCCCCCTCCCCCCGACCCCCTCCCCCAATTCTGGGGGAGGGGGAGGATCACGGGTTGGGGGGGGGAGGACTGGGGCACTTTGTTCGCCGAGAGGTCGATGGTCTCCACCCCGGCAAACCAACCTCCCCCTCCCCCAGAATTGGGGGAGGGGGTCGGGGGGAGGGGGCCGTAGGCCGCCGGGGGAAGCGGACCTTCCTCCACCACTTCGATCCCCCGCCCTCCCATCGCCGCCAACCCCTCCGCCCACGTCCCCGCCAGCGTCACCGCGTGCCCGGCGCGCGCCAGCGTCGCGCCGAAGCGCATCGCGAGGGCGCCGGTGCCGAGGATCGTGATCGGCGGGCGCGGTTCGTTCATCGCGGCGGCCTAGCGGTGTCGGCTAGCGCGTCGAGGTCGGCGCGGCGACGCCCGTTCGGCGGCGAGCGGACGTCGCCGTGCCGGCCGGGCCGTCGGCCAGCTCGCTGTACGCCTGCCAGGCCTCGTCGCTCATCGTGAACGTGTGCTCGGCGGCCGGGAAGCTGTGGGCGGCGACGTCGTCGGCGTATTGCCTGATGGCGTCACGGGCGGCGACGCCGAGCTCCGCGTAGCGGCGGACGAACTTGGGCGTGAAGCGCTCGAACAGGCCGAGGACGTCGTGGAAGACGAGCACCTGGCCGCTCGTGCCGGCACCGGCGCCGATACCGATCGTCGGGACCGTTAGGCGGCGGGTGATGTCGGCGGCCAGTCGGTCCGGGACGCTCTCGAGGACGATGGAATAGCAGCCGGCGGCCTGCAGCGCCAGCGCGTCGTCCAGCAGGCGCTTGGCCTCGGCGGCGGTCTTGCCCTGGACGCGGAAGCCGCCGAGGGCGTGGATGCTCTGCGGCGTCAGGCCGATGTGGCCCATGACCGGGATGCCGGCCGCGACGATCGCCTGTACCTGGGGCACGACGCTCCGGCCGCCTTCGAGCTTGACGGCGTCCATGCCGCCTTCCTGGAGGAACCGGCCGGCGTTGCGCAGCGCGGATGGCACGTCCACCTGGTAGCTCATGAACGGCATGTCGCCGACGAGCATCGCCGACGCGGCGCCGCGCTTCACGGCGCGGCAGTGGTGGAGCATCTCGTCGACGGTGACCGAGAGCGTGTTCTCGTGGCCGAGGACGACCATCGCCAGCGAGTCGCCGACGAGGAGCATGTCCATGCCGGCGGCGTCGCCGATCTGGGCCGACGGGTAGTCGTAGGCGGTCAGCATCGTGATCGCGTCGCCGCTCTTGCGCTTGGCGGCGACGGTGCGGACGGTGACCTTGGAGCGGCCGGCGGCCACGACGGCGGGATCGACGGATGCGGGCGGGATCTGGGCGCTCATATCGCAAGCCTCCGATGAGCGGGCCGCCGGCGCGAAGGCGCACACGTGCACGCAACGAAAAAGCCGTCCATGTCTGGACGGCTCGTGCGGCACCGTACGATCGGGCGTCGTGGCCGCAGGGTCGTCGATTGGACGTGCGGACCGACAGCGCCCGAGCGATCGCGGCGACTGCCCACGGACCGTCCCGGCCCGGCCGCTGCCGGGTCCAGGCGAGAAGGGTGGCAACCTGCGCCTCGGGAGGAGCATGCGGTTGTCGAACGGCGTGCTCGCCGCCTGCGCCGGGGGGCGGGAGGGTCGACGGCACGGGGGTGATTGTACCGCGTGGGGGGTGGGGGGCCAATGCGGGGAGGGTCGGTGGGTCGCTGCCCAACAATGCCTTGACGACTCCAATCGTCGGCCGTAGTCTGCATGTGCGGCGACCGCGTCTTCACGGTGTCGTCGTCCCCGTTTGCTGTCGAGGGATCAGGAGGTGCGCCGTGGTGCTCAGGAATGTCGCCTGGGACAGGAGCGCATGGCTCGGACTCGCCGTCACGATCGGATGCGCGCTTGCGATCGGAAGTGGACGGGGCAGCGGCCGCACGGCGGGCGTGCCCGACTCGCGGCCGACGGCGGCGGCCGTTGACGCAGCGAGCGACGTTGGCGTTCCCCGCAGCTACCGCCTCGCCGCCTCGGTATCCCTCGACCACGTGCCCGGCGAGCGGCTCCTACCGACGGACGTAGCCCTCGGTCCCGAAGGCACGATGTACGTGGCGGACTTCACGAGCCACACGGTTGTGGTGTTCAACGCGGATGGGACCGAGCGGGAGCGGTGGCGGCATCAGCTTGCACAGTTGGCGTGCGGTGGTGTGCTTGTTCCAATTGCGATCGATGCATCGCCTGATGGCGACGTTGCCGTGCTTTGGACTCGTTTCGCGATCGAGAACGGCAGGCCGCAGCTGGGGTATCGCCCGACCTATGTTGAATTGCGGTCACCCGAAGGCACGGTTACAAGCACGCTCCGCATCGGGGCCGAGTTCACAGATCTTGCGATGTTCGGGGGCGAGGTCTACTTGGTCCAACCGGGCACGATCCTTATCAGCGACCGCTCCGGCGCGATCAATGCGGACCGGCAGTTGCTGATCTCCGTGGTGCGTCGTCAGGCCGGTTCGTTCGACATGGTGGCTGCGGACCGGGTGGCATCGATCAAAGAGAACGGCACGGTTCACGTACAGACCGTGAGCCCATACACGGACAAGATGGTCGACATCGGTCGCCTGCAGCCGCTCGCGATCGACGCCGTCGGGACGACCGTGCACGTGATCGCCGTCGACGCTGCGACGAGCACGGTTCATCACGTTGTCGTGGACGCTTCGGGGCGCCGAGTGAGCGACGTGCCGCTGCCCGGTGTGTCCTATCGAGCGTCGACGATCGAGGCTTGGCCGCTCAGCGGTGCTGCGCAAAGCCAAGGGATGGTCACTCTTGGGGCGGACGACGACGGTCTTGTCCTGACCCGGCTCGATGCGGCCGATCAACCCGTTGCCACGGTCCACGCGGGTCCGCCCGACGGCGCAATGCCTGACAAGCCGACGCAGCGCGGGTGGACTGCCTGCGGCGACGGCTCGATGCGCTTGGGCACGGCAACGAGCGACGGCGTCGTGGTCTACGATCATGAAGAGCGGCGGATCGTTGCCTACGACCGCCAGCTCGTCCAACTCGGCGCACGCCCGGTCGCCTCGGAGCTCGTCAGCGTCGATGCTGTTGGTCCGACGACTGATGACGTCGTCATGATCACGGCCTCGGACCACCTCGTCCGCACGGACCTGGACCCGACAGCTGCAGCCACCGTGGGATGTCTCGTGCAACTGCGGTGGGATGGGTCGTGTGGCGTGGAGCACCGGCAACTTGGCGGTGGCTCTCCGCTCAGATAAGAAGATCCGCTGGCACGATGCCTTGACCGGCGTGCCGGGGTTGGTGGTGACGGGCACATCGAAGAGCGAGCTATGGCCGTTCGATATCGCGATCTATCCCGATGGCGAGCTTGTGGCTACAGACCTGATCGAGAAGCGCCTACAGCGCTTTGCTCCCGATGGGACACCGCTGGCCGACGTGGCGGCGGGCTACGCCGTCGGACCGCAGTTCGTGGCGGTCGTCGATCACGAGCAGGTGGGCCGCATTGTGGTGACTGCGATGTGGGACGGTTGGCTGGAGCTGCGCGAGTTGGCGAGCGGGAACCTGATCGTCCGCTGGCCAGCAGAGGAGAACGGCGCACCGTTTAAGATCGCGGACGTCGGAATCGACGAACAGCTTCGCGTGTATGTTCTGGACGCGCGCAAGCGGGTGCTTTATCGCTTCGACCCGCTGTCGGACGAGACACCGTTGATTGGGGCGACGCCAACACCGTCCCGCTCAAGCTGCATCATGATGGGCGACAAGCGCGCCGGACCATCGACGGTAGTTCTTGGGAACACCGTCGGCATCACGCTTACCCTGCGGGCGGATTGCCCGATGGCCGACACGGGGCTCGCTGCCGACATTGTGCTGGTGGTGGACAACTCTTCCTCCATGACCGAAGCGGCGGAGGTGATTCGAAAGGCGCTCAACGACTTTGACAAGGCGATCGACCTACAGCGGCACCGATTGGGAATGGTGGTGTTCCGCGCGCGGGCTTCAGTTGTCAGCCAGCTTTCGCATGAGCACCGCGATCTCGGATCCCTGCTCGGTGATTCTCAGGAGGAGGCGGGCGATGGATCAAGCATCGACTCTGGAATTGCGAAGGCAAGGGACCACCTTCTGACAGCTGGAAATTCGTCAGCGATCCCGATCATCATCCTGATGTCTGACGGCGGCATGGAGGGCCCGTCAACCAAGATCGAGGCCCAGCGCACGAAGGACGCGGGGATCCAGATCTTCGTTGTCGCATTTGGCAGCCCTCCCTCGCACTGGGTACTGCGGCCGATCGCGAGCAGTCCGGTGCACTACTTCGCCACCTGGACGGCGGACGATCTGTACTTGGTCTTCACTCAGCTGGCGCACCAGATTACGGCCAGCCGGATCGGCAACCTCGTCATCAACGATGCCTTGTCGGCGGACGTGGAGTACGTGGCCGACTCGTCGTTCCCGCCCGCGGGCGTCGGGAATGGGCGCGTGACGTGGGGACGGGGCGTACTGCCCAGCACCGGTATCACGCTTTCGCTGCGGGTGCGGCCGCTGCGCACGGGACGCCGCATCCCGACGAACCGGCTGGCGGTAGCGGACTCCACGGACGCGGACGGCGCACAGCGCCAGTTCGTGTTCCCGATCCCGTACATCGAGGTCGTCGCGCCGACCCCGACGCCGACGATCACGCCGACGCCGACGGTCACACCCACGCCGGCGCCGGCCAGCATCTACCTCCCGCTCGTCCTCCGCGAAGCCCCGTGCCAACCCGAACTCCAACCCCTGGACGTCCTGCTGATCCTCGACGCCTCCAACAGCATGACCGGCGACAAGCTGGCCGCCGCGCAGAACGCGGCGCGCGCGTTCGTGGACATGCTCCGCCTCGGCAAGGACCGCGTCGGCCTGGTGACGTTCAGCACGGACGCGCGCCTGATGATCGGCCTGACGACGGACGGCGCGGCGTTCGTCGGCGCCGTGGACCGCATCGCGCTCTCCGCGGGCACGCGGATGGACAGCGGCCTGGCGCTCGCGCTCGGCACGATGCTCGCCAGCCCGCGTCCGGACGCGAAGCAGGCCGTCGTCCTGCTCACGGACGGGCGGCAGGACGCGGAGCCGCAGGCGGCGGTGGACGCGGCGGGGGCGCTGCGGCGGGCGGGGATCGACGTGCTGGCGGTGGGGCTTGGGGGCGATGCGGACGCGGCGTTCTTGGCTCAGCTCGTGGACGACCCACGCAAGGTCAGGCACGCGGGTGATGCGACCGCGTTGGCCGAGGTGTACCGGCAGATCGCGCGGGAGCTGCCGTGTGATCGGGCGGTGTGGTGGGGCGGGCGGTGAGCGGGCGATGTGATGGGCGCGATCTGGGAATGGGGTGTCGCAGCGCCACTACTAGGCCGCCGGCCGCATCTCCACCCGCTGCCCATGCCGCCGCGCGATCTCGATGATCGCGCTCGTGTCATCGTCCTGCCACTGCTGCGCGCCGCACGCGATCGGCTCGATCCGGCTGTCCACGCGGGCGGCGACGCGCCAAAGGAAGGCGGCGGCCCCGTGGTCGCGCGGGGCGTCGAACGCGGGTGAGACAACGACGACGTCGATGTCGCTCCACTCGCTCGCCCCACCAGCGGCATGCGATCCGAACACGACGGCACAGGACACATCAAGGCCCGCATGCTCGAGTGCCGTCAAGTAGGCCCGCACGACGACTACAGTTGTTGCATCAACCATGCGTACACCGGCTCCGCTCGTTCGAGACAGTCCATCGCTTCCGCTGCGGTTGGTGGCGCCGAGAGCTGCTCGGGGTAGCGGCCCTCGAGGCTGAAGGCGTTGAACTCCGCGAGCACATCGATCTGCTCATCCGACATGCGCAGACTCGCGACTTCGGCCAAGCGCACCAGATTGTGGGTTCGCGGCGCCAGATCGCGAGTGACCCGACAGACGTGCGCCTTGATCGCCTTTTCCAGCGCGAGATGAGCGAAGAACAGGCCATGACGGGTGTGCTGCTGACGGATCAGCGAGCATGCGACCACCCAGTCCTCGTCCGCTACGTCTCGCCAATAGGCAACCTGCTTGTCGATGTCGATCACAGGCGACTCGGTTCAGAGTGGGCGTACGCCCTCTTCCGATCGGGCATGCTGTCGAACATTATACGCGTCCACGATCACTCTCCATCTGTCCGCGCCGCCTCTGGCGGCCGGTCACTCGGTCCTTCGCAAGGAATTACGGGCAGGCCACGTGCCTGCCCGTAGTCCGTCCCCTACGTTGCTCCCTCCTGCCCCGATGTGTTATACCGTCGCCCCGCCCCGCCCCGCCCTGCCCCGCCACCGCCGAACGATCCGAGGTGCGATGTGCGACGCCTCCTGCGCAACATGTGGACGAATGCCGGCACCGCGCGGGAGCTCGTGGCGTTCCTGCGGCATCAGAAGCAGTGGTGGTTGATCCCGATGGTCGTCGTGCTCGTCGGGTTCGGGCTGTTCCTGGTCTTCGCCTCGGCGTCCGGCGTCGGGCCGTTCATCTACTCGCTTTTCTAGTCGAACCCGATCCAAGCGCGTTCGTCGATGCTGCTCCTCAAGGTCCTCGCGGCTGTCGTGACGGTGTTCGCCATCGTCGCGCTCGTGCGAGGACCTCGGGAAGCGTGGCGGCTCTGGAAGCGCTTCGGCCACGCCGTGGGTGACCTCGTCGGCCGAGTGGCGATGACGGTGTTCTACTTCACGATCCTCGTGCCGTTCGCGCTCTACAGCCGCGCGACGAAGGATCCGTTGGCTCTGCGACGCCGCACCGCCGCCTGGATCGACGCCGACCAACAGGCCGACGGCCTCGACGCGGCGCGGCGGCAGTTCTGATGGACCACGCCGATGAGGCTGCTCCGATGAAGCCGCCCCGATGAACATCCTCGGCCTGTCATGCCACTACCACGACGCCGCGGCCGCTCTCCTCGTCGACGGTCTGCTCGTCGCGGCTGCCGAGGAAGAGCGCTTCAGCCGCCGCAAGCACGATCACGATTTCCCGGAGCGCGCCGTGGCGTTCGCGCTGCAACAGGCTGGGCTGACGGCGGCTGACCTGGACTACGTCGTCTTCTACGAGAAGCCGCTGCGCAAGTTCGATCGGATCCTGCAGACGACGCTCACGTCGTGGCCGGCCACATGGGCCGTGTTCCGGGAGTCGATGGTGGCGTGGTTCGACGAGAAGCTCTGGGTGAAGAGCCTCATCCAGGACAAGCTCGGCGTGCCGCCGGACAAGATCCTGTTCGCCGACCACCACATGTCCCACGCCGCCAGCGCGTTCTTCTGCACGCGGTGGGACGAGGCGGCGATCCTCACGTGCGACGGCGTCGGGGAGTGGCAGACGACGACGATCGGGCGCGGCACGGCGGACTGGAACGGGGGCGGGTCGCGGATCGAGCTCCTGGACGAGATTCGCTTCCCGCATTCGCTCGGGCTGCTCTATTCGGCCTTCACGGCGTGGCTCGGCTTCCGGGTGAACTCGGGCGAGTACAAGGTGATGGGCATGGCGCCGTACGGCGAGCCCAAGCATGTCGACAAGGTGTGGCGGCTCGTCGACCTCTCATCCGACGGTGCGTTCCGGCTGAACATGGACTACTTCAGCTTCCATCGCTCGACCGAGCGCACGTACAACGACCGATTCACCGCGCTGTTCGGCCCGGCCCGCCGCGGCGAGAGCGAGTTCCACACGCCGCGGACGCACCCGGACCGGCTCGATGCGGCGGCAGAGACGAACCAGTACTACGCCGACGTCGCAGCGAGCATCCAGCGGGTGACCGAGGACATCATGCTGGGCCTCGCCCGCCGGGCCCACGACCGCACCGGCGCCAAGCGCCTGTGCTTGGCGGGCGGCGTCGCGCTGAACAGCGTGGCCAACGCGCGGATCGTGTCCGAGGGTCCGTTCGAAGAGGTCTGGATCCAGCCCGCCGCCGGCGATGCGGGCGGCGCGCTCGGCGCGGCGCTATGGGCGGAGCACTGCGTGCTGCAGCGGCCGCGGCGGTTCGTCATGGACCACGCCTACTGGGGCCGGGAGTACGACGATGCGGCCTCCCGGCGTGTGCTGGACGACCTCGGCCTGCGCTACACGGCGTACGACGACCGCGAAGCATTGTACGACCGCGTCGTCGACGTCCTCGTCGGCGGCGGGGTGGTCGGCTGGTTCCAGGGGCGCTCCGAGTGGGGACCGCGTGCGCTCGGAAACCGGAGCATCCTGGCGGACCCGCGGCGCGAGGAGATGAAGGAGATCGTGAACGTCAAGATCAAGTTCCGCGAGCCGTTCCGGCCGTTCGCGCCGGTCGTGCTCGAGGAGCGGGCGCGGGAGTACTTCGTGCTGCCGGACGGCGATCGGATCGGCCCGGCCGAGTACATGTTGATGGTGGCCGACATCCCGCCGGCCAAACGGGTCGAGATCCCGGCCGTGACGCACGTGAACGGCACCGGCCGACTGCAGATGGTCCGGCGCGACGCGAACCCGGCCTACCACCGGATCATCGAGAAGTTCGGCGAGCGCACCGGCGTGCCCGTCCTGCTGAACACGAGCTTCAACCTGCGCGGCGAGCCGATGGTCGACACCCCCGCCAACGCGCTGGCGACGTTCGTCCACTCCGACATCGACGTCCTCGTCCTTGGCGGCATCCTGGTCGACAAGGCGGACGCCTCGCCGGACGGCCGCCCGCTGTCGGACATCGTGCCGGCGCCGCTGACGTCGCCGGACTGATGCCGATGCCGCCGGACGATGGACGAGCGGCGCCCCCCCCACTGGCCTTCCGCCTCGCCGCCGTCGGCTGCGGCGTCATCGCGGCTGTCGTGGTCGGGATCGTCGCGGCGCGGATGGCCGGCATCGACCTCGGGCGAGGCTTCGAGCGGGTGCGGCAGGCGGGCGAGCCGGCGCCGACGCTGGCGCCGTCCGGCTACATGACGGCGGACCCGATCCGCGGCCACAGGCATGTGCCGGGCGCCGTCGGCCACCTGCGGACGGACGAGTTCGATGCGACGTACTCGATCGACGCCCGCGGCGCGCGGGACATCCCGGCCCACCGCGACGCGCCCGCCGGCCGCCCGGTCGTGGAGATCTTCGGCGACTCGTTCACCTTCGGCCACGGTGTGGCGGACGACGTGCCGTACCCGGCCGTCCTGCAGCGCGACCACTGGCCGTACATGGACGTGCGCAACCGCGGCGTGAACGGCTACGGGACGATGCAGGCGATGGCGTGGCTGGACGAGATCGCGCCGTCGGAGCCGGGCCTGGAGCGCGTGCTGTACGGCTGGCTGGACTTCCACATCAGCCGCAACGGCCCCGACCCGTCGTGGCTCGAGCTTGTCGAGCGCTCGCACCAGCGCCTGCCGCTGTACCGCGTGAAGGGCGGCCGGCCGGAGTTCGATCGGCTGATCGGGCTGGCCGACGCGCTCCCGGCCGGCGACCCGGCGCTGATCGACATCGAGTGGGCGAACACCGAGGCGGCCGTCCGCCAGATGGACCGCGTCACGCGGGCCGCGGGGGCCACGTTCCACGTCGTTCTCCTGCCCCTCCGCTACCCCGACGGGGCGGCGGCCAACGTGGCCCGGATGCGCCGGCTCCTCGCCGACAGCGGCGTCCGTTCCATCGATCTGACCGATATGAACGGCGCGACGGACGACGCGCTGTACTTTCCCGTGGACGGCCACCCGAAGGCGGAATGGCACCGGCGCGTGGCGGCGGGGATCGCGGCGGGGATCGCAGCGGGGGTTGGCGGGTCGGGCGGCGCAGCGGATCGCAATCGGCCGTGACGCCGCGGCGACACCCCCGCCAAAAACGGCTGAGCCGCTCGATCGCGGTGCGACCGAGCGGCTCAGCCTGGGAGAGGGAGGCGAGGCGCGTACGGGGGAAGGCACGCGTCTCGGTGTTGGTGGGGTTGGTGCGGTGAGGGTTGCGGTGAGGACACGGGATAGAACACGCAAGTGCGGTCAATGGATAGCGCAAGGTTGGGCGCCGATTTCACGGGGGTGCTGATGCCATGTCCCTCACCGCGATGAGCCCGGCGACGGGTCGAGTGATCGCCACCTATCCGGCCGCCACGGCATCGGACGTGCGGGGCGCGGTCGACATGGGCCATGCGGCCTACCTGGCGTGGCGCGACGTCCCGCCGGCGGAGCGCTGCCGGGTGCTCGACGCGGTCGCCGACGTGCTGCGCGGCCGCGTCGATGCGCTGGCGGCGCTCATGGCCGACGAGATGGGCAAGCCGGTGCGGGAGGGACGAGCGGAGGTCGAGAAGTGCGCGACGGGCTGCGCGTACTTCGCGGCGCGCGCGGCCGAGTTCCTGGCGCCCGAGCCGGTGGCCACGGAGTTCGCGACGAGCTACGTCTGCTACCGGCCGCTTGGCGTGCTCCTGGCGATCATGCCGTGGAACTTCCCGCTGTGGCAGGTCGTGCGATTCGCGGCTCCGGCCTTGGCGGCCGGCAATACGGTGATCCTCAAGCACGCGCCGAGCGTCCCGGGCTGCGCGCTGGCGCTGGTCGACGTGTTCGCGGCCGCCGGGCTGCCGGCGGGCGTCTTCCAGGCGCCGCTCATCGACATCGATGCCGATCCGGGCATCGTCCCCGAGCTGATCGCCCACCCGCACATCGCCGGCGTGACGCTCACCGGGAGCACGCGCGCCGGGCGGGCGGTGGCGGCGCTGGCCGGTGCGCACCTGAAGAAGTCGGTGCTCGAGCTGGGCGGGAGCGATGCCTACGTCGTGCTGGCGGACGCCGACCTCGACGCTGCTGCGGCGGCGTGCGTCACGGGGCGGATGATCAACGGCGGCCAGAGCTGTATTGCCGCCAAGCGCTTCATCGTCGAGGCGCCCGTGCGCGCGGCGTTCGAGGCTCGCGTGATCGAGCGGCTGGCGGCGGTGGTGATGGGCGATCCGCACGACGAGGCGACGACGCTCGGCCCGCTGGCGCGCCGCGATCTGCGGGATGCGCTGCACCGTCAGGTGGTCGATTCGGCGGCGGCCGGCGCGCGGCTGGTGATGGGCGGCGTGGTGCCGAGCGGCCCCGGCGCGTTCTACCCGCCGACGCTGCTGTGCGACGTGCGGCCCGGCATGCCCGCGTTCGACGAAGAGCTGTTCGGCCCGGCGGCGGTGATCGTCGAGGCCGCGGATGAGGACGATGCCGTCGCGCTGGCGAACGCATCGGCCTACGGCCTAGGCGCGGCCGTGTTCACGCGCGACGCGGCGCGGGGCGAGGCGATCGCCCGGGAGCGGCTGGAGTCCGGCGCGGCGTTCGTGAACGCCTTCGTGCGATCGGATCCGCGGCTACCGTTCGGCGGGGTGGGGGCGAGCGGGTACGGGCGGGAGCTGGGGCGGTGGGGGGTGATGGAGTGGGTGAACGTGAAGACGGTGGTGGGGTAGGTCCAATCGGCCGTGCGTTGTCTTCGCGCGATCGCGACGGCGAACCGTGCACTACGCCGCCGGCCGCAGCTCAACCCGTTGCCCCTGACGTCGCGCGATCTCGATGATGGGGGTTCCGGTAGTATTGGAACGAAAACATGCGATAAGGAACCCCAATAGACAACGCTTACCTTGTCGATGTCGATCACGGGCGACTCGGTTCAGGGTGCGCGTACGCCCTCGTCCGGGTGGACGGGCCACCGTACATGATACGCGTCAACGATCGGAGACTCTCTGGCCTCCTCCGACCCCAGGATCACCCTGCTATGCCCCTCACACGCCTCAACCTCCGGCGACGCAGGCGCTCCGGGCGGTGGCTTGTGTCGGGCCGGGCGGTCGACCGCGCTCGTTCCGTCGCCGAGGTGGTTGCCGGATCGGCCAAGGGCTGGTAGCCTGGACCTCGCCCTCCGCACCGTGCTTGCGGGCCCGGCGCGTGAGATTGCGAGGTGGACGATTGATCTGAGCGTTGATCTGACCGCTAGACTGTCCGCTGATCTGAGCGTGGATCTGACCGTGGTCGCCAACCGACTGCCCGTCGAGCGACTCCGGAGCCGATGGGTCGTTTCGCCCGGCGGCCTGGTTGCGGCGCTCGAGCCTGTGATGCGCGAGCGGCGGGCCGCGTGGGTGGGCTGGCCGGGCGGCTCCGCGTCGGGCCTGCCGAGCACGAGCCCGCGCGGCATCCGATTGGTCCCGGTGCCGCTCGGCGACGACGAGGTGCGCGACTACTACCACGGCATGAGCAACGGCACGCTCTGGCCGCTGTTTCACGACCGCATCCGCCTCCCGACGTTTCATCGTCACTGGTGGCACTGTTACCAGACGGTCAACGACCGTTTCGCCGGCTTGGCCGCGCAGACGGCCGGACCGGGCGGGACGGTGTGGGTCCACGACTACCAGCTGGCGCTGGTGCCCCGACGACTGCGCGAGCTTCGCCCGGATGTCCGGATCGGACTCTTCCTGCACATCCCGTTCCCGTCGCCGGACCTGTTCGCCCAGCTGCCGTGGCGCGCCGAGCTGCTGCGCGGGCTCCTAGGCGCGGATGCGCTCGGCTTCCAGACCCGCCAGGATGCCGATCACTTCCGAGCCGCCGCGTGCAGCCTTGCCGGTGCGTGGCGGACGCGGGGAGGGCTCGTACACGGCGGGCGCCCCATCCGGGTCGACGCACTGCCCATCGGAATCGACACCGACAACATCGTGGCGCTGGCGCGGGCGGAGAACACGTTGAACAAGATGGCGGAGATTCGTGGCCTTCTGGAGGGGCGGCGGCTGTTCCTGGGGGTGGACCGGATGGACTACACCAAGGGCATCCGGCCGCGGCTGCGCGCATTCGAGACGCTCCTGCAGCGCCGTCCTGACCTCGCCGAGCACGCCGTGTTCCTGCAGGTGGCCGTCCCAAGCCGTGAGATGGCCCTCAACTACGCCGCCACAAGGGGCGAGATCGAACAGTTGGTTGGCTCGATCAACGGACGGTACGCGCGCTTGGGTCGCGTGCCCGTGCAGTATCAATATGCGCGGCTGGACATCGACGAGCTCGTGGCCTACTACCGCGCCGCCGACATCATGGTGGTCACGCCGCCGCGCGACGGGATGAACCTCGTGGCGTTGGAGTTCGTCACGGCGCGGGTGCGCAATCTGGGCGTGCTCATCCTGAGCGAGTTCGCCGGTGCCGCTCGGCACCTGCGACAGGCGCTGTTGGTGAACCCGTACGATGTGGACGGCGTGGCCGATGCCTACGAGCGGGCGCTCGACATGCCGGAGTCCGAACAGCGGCGCCGGATGCGTGCGCTGCGGACGGCCGCGCAGCGCCAGGACGTTCACGACTGGGCCCGACGCGCCCTCGATGCGATCACCGCACCGGCGCCCGGCACCACGGCATGAAGGACGCGGTACGTTGAGCGGCGTGGACGACGCCCTGGGCACCCTGATGTCGACCCCGGTCCTGCTCGTCGCCGTCGACTTCGACGGAACCCTCGCTCCGATCGTCGACGATCCAGCCGATGCCGCGATGCTGCCACGTGCGCGCCGGGCGCTGCTGCTGCTGGCGCGTCTCCCGCACACCCATGTGGTGGTCATCAGCGGCCGTGCCTTCGTCGATCTGGACATGCGGCTCGGCACGATGTCCGCCGAAGTGCTGCGCGTCGGCGGTCACGGTTCGGAGTTCGAGCCGGGCACGGCGGGCATGTTGGACGAGCCCGCCCGCCGACTGCTGAAGCACGTGGGCGAGGTGATGACGACGGTGGCGGAAGGGCTTGGTGGCGTGACCGTCGAGCGCAAGGACGCTTCCGTTGCGCTGCACTATCGCTGCGCCGACCGCGCCGACGCCGCCCAGGCGCTGGCTCGACTGGCGCGCAGGATGCCGATGCTGCGGCAACACGGACCGCCGGGTCTGCTTCGGTCGCGGCGAGGCAAGCGGGTCGTCGAGCTGTCGGTGGTGCAGGCCGACAAGGGGCTCGCGCTCTCGCGGCTGCGATCCGAGCTGGGCGCCACCTGCATGCTGTGCTTGGGTGACGACCGGACGGACGAGGATGCGTTCGCCGTGCTGGGCAGCGCCGACGTGGGCATCAAGATCGGTCCGGGCCGGACCCGCGCCGCGTTCCGGCTGCCGGACCCGGCCGCCGCTGCCGAGGCGCTGGTGCGATTGGCGGAAGGCCGCCGCCGCGCCCTGGCGCAGACCGTGCCGGCCGCGATCGACGAGTTGGCGCTGCTCTCCGATCGCCACACGGCGGCGCTCGTTGCTCCGGACGGCACCATCTGTTGGCTGGCACCCGAGCGGTTCGACCGCCCGGCGTTGTTCGCCAGCCTGCTCGGCGGTCCGACGGCCGGACGGTGGCTCGTGCGGCCCGCCGGAACGACGGCGCCCGGGCAACAGAGCTACCTGCCCGGGTCGCTCGTGCTCGCCACGACCTGGGACGACTTGGTGGTGCACGATGCCCTCGTGCCGGTGGAAGACGGGACGATCCTCGTGCGCGAGCTGCGCCCGTCCCGTCCGGGCACCCGGGTGCGCATTCTCTTCGCCCCGCGCCCGGACTTCGCGCGCCGGCCGGCGCGACTCGTGCCCGAGGCAACGGGCTTGGGTATTGCGGGCGTGGTGACCCCCCACCACCTGGAATCGTCCGGCGTCGTGTGGTCCATCGCCCGTGAGGGCGAGCATCACACCGCGAGCGCCGAGTTCGAGCTCGAGGGCCCGCTGCGGCTCGTGCTGCGCGTGGGCGCCAAGGGCGAAGCGCCTGCGCCGGCCGAGGTGGCCGCGGCCTGGCGGGCCGCTGCGCCGCCGCTGGCGCTGCCGCCCCGTTGGGCGGACCCGATCGAGGTCTCGGCGCGCGTGCTCCGCGGGCTGGTGTATGCGCCGACGTGCGCGCCCGTCGCGGCCGCGACGACATCGTTGCCCGAAGCGCCGGGGGGCGTGCGCAACTGGGACTACCGCTACTGCTGGCCGCGCGACGCCGCCTACGCCTTCGAGGCCGTCATCCGGCTGGGCGATACGGCGGACGCCATCGGCTTCGTCGACTGGCTCGCCCTCCAGCGGATGGAGCCCGCGGCGGGCAGCTTGCGGCCGTTGTACGGTGTGGGCGGCGAGTGGCCGCCGGGCGAGGGCGAGCTGGCCCACCTGTGCGGCTACCTCGGCTCGCGACCCGTCCGCGTGGGAAATGCCGCGGCCGAGCAGCTGCAGTTGGACGTGGCCGGCGCCGTCCTGGACCTGATGGGGTCGTTGGCGCGGCTGGGCGTGCCGTTCGCCGACCGGTGGTGGGCACTCGTCGAGACGCTGATCGCTGCGGTGGGGAGCCGCTGGACGGAGGCGGATGCCGGCATCTGGGAACACCGGCACCGCGTGCGGCACCATCTCCATTCCAAGGTGCTGGCGTGGGTGGCGGTGGACCGGGCCGTGCGGATCGCCGATCATCTGGGACGAGCCGTCGATCCAAAGTGGCCGCAGCTGCGTGACGAGATCGCTGCCGATGTCTTGACGCGCGGGTGGCATGCGGGTGTCGGTGCGTACACCGCCGCCTACGGGAGCGATGAGGCGGATGCGGCATCGCTGTGGGTGCTGATCTCGGGACTTCTGCCGGCGCACGACGCGCGGGTGGTGTCGACCGTCGAGTTCGTCGAGCGGCATCTGCGCCGCGGACCGACGGTGTTTCGGTACCGCTTCGCGGACGGTATCTCCGGCAGCGACGCGGGCGGCTTCCACATCTGCGCGGCGTGGCTCGCCGAAGCGCTCTGGCGCATCGGCCGTCGGAACGACGCGATCGCGCTGTTCGAAGACATGCTCTCGTGCTGCGGTCCGACGGGACTGCTGTCGGAGATGTTCGACCCGGACGCAGTCCTGGCTCTGGGCAACACGCCGCAAGCATACTCGCACGCCGGCCTCATCCGGACCGCACTGGTCCTGCAGGATCGCTGGGAAATCATTGGTCAGGCGGAGGACAGCGGGTGAGGGTGGTCCGTGTGCGCGATGCCGCACCCTCCGCCGCCGCTTGACGGCCTGCGTCGGAGATCGAGCGAAACGTCAGGACGGCGGGTAGACCTCGTCCACCACCTACGGGATTCCACCACGCCGTGGTGGATTTCCGACCACTCGATGCGTTCTGGGAGGATGATTGCGGACGTCCTTGGCGTCCATCAATCGATGGATGATGCTGTGAGGAGCGACAACCCTTGTTCCGAGTTACCGGACGATCCGACCCGCGGCGCCAACAGCGGCGGACCCATCCGGTCCGCCGCTGTCGATTGCGCGCCCCAGGGCCTACGCGCCGCGCATCGTCGCGCCCCGGAGCCTACGCCACCCGCGCCGATTTCGCCGGCAGCTCGAGCGGATTGTCCGGATGCGCGGCGTCCCACAGCGCCTTGTACCCGGCGTCATCCAGCCCGATGTGGCCGCGGTTGACGACCTCACCGCGGTAGCTGTCCAGCCGGTTCAGGCCGTTGGCCAGCTCGGCGTCGATGACGACGCGCAACGTGAGCTTGCCGTCGCGCAGGATGGTCGGGCGGAAGCGGCCGATGCCGTCGAGCTCGACGGGCGTGCCGCCTGCCCCGTACTGCAGGAGCACCTCGTGCAGCTCGCGCAGGACCATGAGCGCCTGCCCGTGCTTCAGGCCGGTGCGGCCGGCCAGCGTCTGGGCGACCTCGGCGGTGGTGGCCGTACGGTTGTAGACCAACCGCGGGCCGAAGGCTTGGAATGCTTCGAGGAACGTGGACACCGTGTTGACCTCCTCGGTCGGGTGCTGGCTCACGGCCGGTCCACGGGGTGGGCGGTGCGGGCCAGCGGTTGAAACGCTGGCGTCCAATGTAACGGGGTTTGGGGCGCGCGAGGGGGGCGTTCGACCGCCGCGGAGCCGCCGCGCAACCGTTAACTTGGGGGGCGTGGTCTGCAACGCAGCGGAGAGTGCGATCGGAATGGGCGCGAGCCGGAGGGCGATCGTCGGATGCCGGAGTAGGCCCACACCGATCCGGGACGTGTGGCGCTCGCTCCATGGGCGCACGATGCCACCCCGCGAGCCCGCCCTCCTGTCGAGCGCCCGTACGTCGCCGGCCGGTCGCTCACGAGCCGGTCGACACGAGCTTGCGTGTGTTACCATCGCGCAGGATCCACTTCGCGCAAGCTACCGCAAACGTGCCGGCGACCACTGTCGCGTCGGGCGCGGGCGGGGACGAAGCCGTGACCAGAGAGCGACAGCCGCTCTGTCCGGACCTGCGGGCGATCCCGCAGAACGCATGAGGGGTGGTAGGACGAACGTCCGCCGCCGAATCGACGATCACTCGATTGGAAGGAAGAGGACCCCATGAACTTGCGGCGAACCGCTGCACTTTCAGGTTGGCTCTGGATCATCACCTTCGCCACATCGATCCCGGCTTACTTCTTCCTGTATGCCCCGATGCGGGAGAACCCCGGCCTCATCACGGGGACAGGTGCCGACCCGACGACCAGCCTAGTACTCCACCACTGTGGATTCTAGGGGTTCCCTACTCTGGTGGCCGCCACGAGCATGTTCAGTGGTGGAGTACTAGCCCTGGGGGCCGTCCTCGAGATCGTCCTCATCATCGCCAATATCGGTACCGCCGTGGTGTTCTACCCGATCCTCAAGCGGCAGAGCGAAGCAGGCGCGCTCAGCTACGTCACCGCCCGGGTCATGGAGTGTGTGTTCATCGCCATCGGGATCGTGAGCGTCCTGACGTTCGTGTTCATGCGGCAGGAAGGCACAGGCACGAATGACATCGGCGAGGTTTTCGTCGCGATCTATGATCGGTCGTTCCTGCTTGGGCCAGGCTTCTTCGCCGGCCTCGCGAATGGACTCATCCTTGGCTGGCTGATGGTTCGATCCGGTCTCGTGCCGCGAGGCATGGCGATACTCGGGCTGATCGGCGGTCCGCTCATCATGGCATCGGGGATCGCCGTCATGCTGGGCCTGACCCCGCGCGGTTCGTCGATCCAGGGCCTTGCGACGATCCCGGAGTTCATCTGGGAGTTGTCCCTCGGCATCTACCTCGTCGTCAAGGGGTTCAAGCCGTCTCCCATCACCGCTGGACTGGAGTCGCCGGCGGACGTGACGACAGGGTAAAGGTCGTCCGCGGCGTGTCGTTCGCGGCGTATTACAGAGAGGTACAGAATGAAAGCCCTCGTTGGGGAAACGTATGGACCGCCGGAAGCGCTTCGGATGGTGGAGGTGGCGAAGCCTGTACCGGACGCCGATGAAGTCCTTGTGCGGGTACTGGCGACATCCGTCAATCCGGCGGACTGGCACTCCATGCGCGCCAAGCCCCTCTTCTCGCGTGCGGTCCTGGGCTGGCTACGGCCGAAGAACCCGATTCTCGGCGTGGACGTCGCCGGGCAGGTAGAGTCGGTCGGCAACGGCGTTACCCAATACAAGCCGGGTGACGAGGTCTACGCCAACCTCCTGGACCATGGATACGGATGTTTCGCAGAGTACGTTGCCGTACCCGTGGGGGTGATGGCGTCGAAGCCCGGCAACCTGTCCTTCGAGGAAGCGGCTGCCGTGCCGATGGCTGGTGTGACCGCGCTCCAGGGGCTTCGACACCATGGGGCGATCGATGCGACGCAGAAGGTGCTGATCAACGGTGGGTCCGGCGGTGTCGGCTCCTTCGCGGTCCAGATCGCCAAGTCATTCGGGGCCGAAGTGACCGCCGTGACGAGCTCCGCCAATGTCGATCTGGTTCGTTCGCTCGGCGCCGATCACGTCGTCGACTACAAGACGACCGACTTCGCCCATAGCGGCGAGCGCTACGACCGCATTCTCGACACGATCGGGAACCGTTCGGTGCCTGATCTCAAACGAGCGCTCGCTCCAGGCGGCAAGGCGGCTGTCACGGGGTTCACCAGCGTCCCCAAGATGATGGGGGTTGCGCTCCGCGGCGGGAAGGACATCGCCATGGTGGCGGCGCATGTGACCGCCGAGGACTTGGCGTTCCTGTCGGGACTGATCGAGAGCGGCAAGGTGCGCCCGGCGATCGACCGACGCTATCCGTTCGCCGAGATTCCGACGGCCATCGCCTATCTGGAGCTGGGTCATGCCAAGGGCAAGGTGGTCATCGGCGTGGGGTGATGCCGTGGACTCTGGGGCGTCGAGCTGGTGACGTCCGGCACCCGCACATCGAACCATAGAGGTGACCGGGATGGAAGCCGAGCCGCATGACGTGGTGGTGGTGGGGGGTGGAGCGGCCGGTTTGAGCGCCGCTCTCGTCCTGGGCCGGGCCCGACGCCGGGTGGTCGTGGTCGATGCGGGAGCGCCACGCAACGCTCCCGCAGCTCACATGCAAGGGTTCTTGTCCCGCGACGGGATGCCGCCGGGCGACTTCTTGGGCGTGGGGCGGTCCGAGGTCATCGGTTATGGTGTCGAAATGCTTCAGGATCGGGTGCGAGGGATCGAGCCCGGATTCTCCGTTCGTTTGGCTGGCGGCACGGTGTTGACGGCGCGGCGCATCCTGATCGCGACCGGGGTGGACGACGAGCTGCCGGAGATCCCCGGGGTGCGCGAGCGATGGGGCCGTGACCTCTTGCACTGTCCGTACTGCCATGGATGGGAGGTGCGCGACCAACCCCTCGGGGTCTTGGGCACCCAGCCCGGCTCGACGCTGCACGCAGAGCTGGTCCGGCAGTGGTCCGACGACGTCGTCTTCTTCCGCCACACCTATGATCTGACCACAGCCGAAGAAGCACGGCTGGAAGCACGAGCGATCCGTATCATCCGCGGTGAGGTCGCGCGCCTGGTCGTCGAAGATGACCGGATGACCGGCGTCGAGCTAACCGACGGTCGGGTGATCGCGCGAACGGCAGTATTCATCCGACCCGGCAATCGCCCGCACGCCGATGGTCTGCTCTCTGAATTGGGCTGTGCCCTCGATGAGGCCGGGTTCGTTGCCGTCGACGCCACCGGCCGCACCAGCGTCTCCGGCATATGGGCGGCGGGCAATGTGGTCGATCCGCGCGCCCAAGTGATCAGCGCTGCCGGCGCCGGGTCCACGGCAGCGATCGCCATCAACGCCGACCTGGTTCAAGACGATGTCGAACGTGCATCGGCACGACGAAGGCACCGATAACGGATTCCGATCATGGAGGTTCGCCGATCCAACCAAGGAATCGCGCGAAACCATGGATGGAATCGTGCCGAACCGCAATAGGAATCGCGCCGAACCATCCATGGTCCGGCGCGATTCCTATTGTGGTTCGGCAGGGGTTGGGTTCGCCGCTCGGCAGTCGTGCTTCGGGGCCGGTCACGCGGCCCCTGGGCGGTCAGTCGTCCGAGAACTCGTTCGTCCCCATCCCCAGCGCCTCCCGCACCGCGCCATCCACATTCCCATCCGCATCCGCCACCGCCCACCAGAACGCCTCGTCGTCGGCGGTCCAGGCGCGGTCGGCGGCGCTGAAGAGGATCATGGGGCCGCCGAGCCACATATCGTTCTCGAAGAGGGCCGTGTTCTGCTCGAACACGGTGGCGATGAACTTGCCACGCTCGATCGGATCGATGGCGGCCCAGTGGTACGGCGAGGCCGGGCGCGGGTCGACGGTCCAGCCGAACTCCGTGACGACCAGCGGCGCGTACGCACGGCTCCGCTCCATCATGAGCGCCCGCAGGTCCTCGATTCGCCGGAACGTGAACGTCCGGTGACCCCCGAGCTCTGGGCTGGCGGCCGCCTCGTCGGGAGATACAGCGGGCGCGGCCTTGAAGCCGGCCGCGTGGACGCCGATGGCATCAAGGTAGCCATCGATCGTCCCGTCCATGTCCTCGATCAGCTCGCGCAGGAACGTGTCGTCCCCCATCGCCTCCGGCATCCGGTCCCCCGTCGGCGCCAGGCCGGCGCTGATCACGACGGCGTTGCTGTCGGCGGACTTGATCGCGTCGTACGCCACCTTCAGGACGCGCGCGTAGGCGGCCGGATCGGGGGCCCCGCCCCACTCGCGGGCCAGGTTCGGCTCGTTCATGATCTCGTAGGCGTCCACCTTGCCGCTGTAGCGCAGCGCGAACGCGCTCACGAACCGCTCCCAGACGATCAGGTTGAACGGGTCGTCGCTCCCGGCATCGACCGCCCACGCGGGCGGCACGGCCAGCTGGATCATCACCCGCCCGCCGAGGTCGTTCACCGTCTGGATGTAGAGGTCGCTGTGCGCCGTGTCCATCCCCTGCGATCCGGTGGGCTGCATGTCGGCCCAGGCGAAGCGCTGCTTGAACCACTCGAAGCCGGCCTGACGGAGGCGGATGAGGGCGGCGCGGTCCTCGTCGTAGCGGTACCACTGCATCCAGGTTTGGATGCCGCGGGCGGTGGGGAGGGTTGGGCGGCCGTCGTCGGACCACTGCACGAAAGCGGCGGTGGGGAAGGGGGTGGGAAGCACATATCGAAGCGGCTCGGCGATGGCAGTGATCGCGATGTCGTGTGCCTCTGGGAAGTCCGTCTCGTCGGGGATCGGAAACAGGAGGGCCTCGGCCGTCGCGTCGTGGACGGCGCGGGCGACGGCGGCGTTGAGCAGGGCCTCGGCGTAGGCCTCGACGACCATCTGGACCTCGACGTTCTCACTCGGGTAGATCCACGGCACGACGGCCAGCTTCATCGGTTCCTTGGCGATGGGGACCCCGCCACGGTCGAACACCGGGCGCATCAGCCAGTGGCCCTCGGGCCGATACCAGTAGGCTTCCGGGACTCCGTTGTCGTACGCCGACGGGAACGTGTCGGCATCCGTCCCATCGTCGACCCCACGTGCATTCGCGTCGAAGTCGTGCAGCTGCGTTCCGCGGCCCATCTCGACCATGACCGGGAACTGCTCGCTGGGCAGCTGCGTCTCCGAGAAGTACGACATGTCGTTGTACGGCGGCGGGGGCGCCGGGTAGGCATAGGCATCCGCCGCCCCCCCGGTCACATCCCAGACCGTCTCCATGTTCGGGGTGAACACCTGGCGGTCGATCGGCGGCGGCCAGCCCTGGATCCGTTCGACGATCGCTTCGAAGGCATCGACGGTTACCGGATCGCTGCCCTCCGACGCGGCGTACGTCTCCAGTCGACCCTCGCGCCGGATGCGGACGATGACGTCCGCGCCCCTGCACCCGCCGCTCGCCGGGCAGGGCGTCGTCGGGGACAAACGGGACAACGGGGACATCGATGCGTCGATGAGCGCCGACATCTGCTGGAGCAGCGGCGTCCACTCCTCGGGAAGGGCCATGCCTCGTTGCACCAGGTAGCGGGGGAAGTCTCCGGTGCCCGTGTAGATCACCTGCCCGTCATCGAACAGCGTGAACGTCGGCACGTGCCCCCACGGCACCGTGCAGTCCGGCCACGGGCAGTCCCTCTGCAGATCGAGCTGCAGCACGACGTGCTCCAGCGCCTTCGCCTCGGCCTTGATCGCGAACTCGTCGACGATCACCTCCTCCAGCAACCGCTCGCCCGGCCCGACCGCCTGGCGCGTCGGCAGGCTGGGGAACATGCGGGTGACGATGCCGGCGGCGAGGGCGGTGACGGAGAGGAGGGCGATGAGCATCGGGAGGCCGGCGCGGGGGCTGCGGCTGCCGCTGGGTCGGCCGGCCGGGGCGGTGGGGTCGGTGGAGGGCATCGGAAGCTCCTTGGATCATGCGGCGGCGGTGCGAAGGGCGTGGCGCCAGCATACCGTGTACCGCGGTGCGTGCAACCGCGGTTCACCGCCGCGCGGCCGCCGCGCAACCGTTAACTTGGTGCGCAGCGCGCGTGTGCGATCGTTGACCCCAACCAGACCCACGACGATACTCCGCCCATGAGCGCCCCCGACCCGGACACCCCATCTCTGCTGACGCAACCCCTAACCTACGCCCAAACCGGCGTCGACTACACCTCCCTCGACCCCGCCAAGGTCATGGCCCAGCGCGCCGCCGCCGCCACCGCCGGCGCCCTGGCGCGCTTCGACCACTCCGAAGTGGCCGCCAGCCGCGGCGAGAGCGCGTTCGTCTGGGACGAGGGCGACCGTTATCGCGCGATGGTCATCGAGGGCCTCGGCACCAAGAGCCTCGTGGCGGATGCCACGCGCGCGATCACCGGCCGCAGCCACTACGACGCGCTGGCGCAGGACACCGTGGCGATGATCGTCAACGACCTGATCGTCGTCGGCGCCGCGCCGCAGGTGGTCACGGCGTACTGGGCCGTGGGTGACGGGGCGTGGTTCGACGACCGCGAGCGGGCGCGCGACCTCGTCGACGGCTGGGCGGCGGCGTGCGTTCTGGCGGGGGCGACGTGGGGCGGGGGCGAGACGCCGGCGCTCTCCGGGATCATCGAACCGGGCACGATCGATCTGGCGGGGGCGGCGATCGGCGTCATCGCGCCGAAGGAGCGGCTGGTGCTCGGTGACCGACTGGCCGCGGGGGATCGGATCGTCTTGATCGAAAGCACCGGGATCCACGCGAACGGGCTGAGCCTGGCGCGGCGGGTGGCGGAGCGGCTGCCGGAGGGGTACGCGACGCCGGTCGGGGAGCACTGCTTCGGCGAGGCGCTGCTGGCACCGACACCGATCTACGCGTCGCTCGTCGCCGCACTCTTCGAGGCCGGCGTGGACATCCGCTACCTGGTGAACGTGACGGGCCACGGCTGGCGCAAGCTGATGCGCGCGCCTCGCGCCGACCTGCGGTATGTGCTGGACGTTCTGCCGCCGGTACCGGCCGTCTTGCGCTTCATCCGGCACCATGCAGGGTTGGATGACCGTGAGTCGTATGCGACGTTGAACATGGGCGCCGGGTTCGCGGTGTACGCGGCGGCAGCGGATGCGGCGACGGTGGTCGACGTGGCGGGGCGGTTGGGGATGGCGGCGTGGGCTGCGGGGAGGGTCGAGGCGGGGGCGCCGGGGGTGGAGATAGGGCCGCTCGGGGTGACGTATGAGGGGGGGGCGTTGGGGGTTAGGGCGTAGGGGGTGCAACCCCTCCCGGCGCGCTGAGGCGCGCCTGTCCTCCCCCAGGCGCGTTTGGGACCCAATGGTGACAGCGCCGCAGGCGCTGACGGATAGGACGGATAGGGGTTACCGCCGCACGATCACCACGCGCACCCGCGGCATCCGCCCCCACCGCCGCCTCCGCACCACCGCCACCCCCACGCACATCATCACCCACAGCCACGACGCATCCCCGCCGAGTCGCCGCGGCAGGCGAAGGTGCGCCGTGCCGCCGCCGCCCGTGCGGGGCCAGCCCGGCAGCGGCGTCGGGCCGACCTCGACGGGCGTCGGCTGCGGCTGCTCCTGGGGAGTGTCCTTGCGCTCCTCGTGCTCTTCCTCGGGCGCATCCGGGGTGTCGGGTGGGCGCGGGGTGTCAGGTGGCGAGGTGACGGTCACGACGATGGGCGTGGTCTGGGAGACCGGGACGGTGACCGTCATGACCACTGTCGGCGACGGGATCGTCGTGGGCGTTTCGGTGCTGACGGCGGTGGCTGTGACGGTCACCGTCGACGTGGCCGTGACGACGGTGGTTGCCGTCGTGGTGGCGGTCAGCGTCGGAGTGAGCGTGCTCGTCGCCGTTGCCGTCGGGACGGTGGCGGTGGCGGACGGCGTTTCGCTGGGGGCGGGCGTGGGGGTCACCTGCTGCTGGGCGCACAGGAGCTCGATGTCGCCGAGGCCGTTCGCCTTGCCGAAGTTGTCGCCCTGGCCGAAGACGTAGAGCTCCTCGCGCGCCTGCGCGTCGCCGCCGGTGGTCGAGAGCCACGTGACGCCGGCGGAGCTGATCCGCTGCGGCGAGTTGCCGGCGAAGGCCACGCGGTTGGCCCACGGGATGACGGCCAAGCCGCCGTAGCTGGTCTCCTGGTGATTGTCGCGCTGCGGGCCGAAGTCGCCGTCGTAGTACTCGGGCGAGATCTGGATCTCCCAAGCGCCGTTCTTCCGGAAGGCGGGCAGGATGTCGCCGGCCGGCGTGTTGTAGATCCGCTCGCCGGGCGGCGGCTGGTTGGGCGGCGTGGTGTAGAAGGTCTGGTCGCCGAAGCGATCGCGGAAGCCGAGGACCATCTGATCGCCGCCGTCCGTGAAGTCGATGTCGGCCAGAATGGGCTGCGGGTAGCGGCCGTGGTCGTCATCGACGGTGCCCGGCGGGTCGCGCCAGACCTGCCACTTGGCCTCGCCGTCGCCCGGCCAGATCCAGCCGCGGTCGAAGGAGAGGATCGTCCGCGCCTCCTGCCGCATGTCGCTGCCGTCGGCGTTGCTGCTGTAGACGCGCGCCTCGAGGTCGTTGTTGCGCCGCGAGGTCTGGGCGCTGTTCACAACGCCGTGGTAGAGCCGGCCGTCGTGCCAGCCGAGGCCGAACGGGCGGGCATCGCCGGCCCACGGTTGGTTGGATGCGCCGTGGGTGAAGCTGCCCAGCAGGGCGGCGCCTTCCACGCTAAAGCGGTAGATCCGGCGGTCGTTCAGGTTCATGACCGCCAGCTCCTTGCCGTCGGCCGAGAGCTCGACATCGCCCAGGCTGATCTTGCCGGCCCCGTTGCGGGCGGCCGCGTCCGGGAAGTAGTTGGCCCCGGCGTTGTGGCTGTCCGCACCGGCGTTCGGGACGGTGGCGAACGTGCTCAGCTGCCCGGTTCGAACGTCGTACGCGTATACCCCGCCCGGCCCGGCCGGGCCGAAGTGCGTGCCGCGCTTGTGGAACGCGCCGGCGTACAGCACGGCGCGCTGGCGATCGAACGCCAGGCCGTAGGCCGCGCCGATCTGGCCGCTCGTGGCCAGCGTGCGGTGGTCCGAGTTGTTGCGCGTGTCGTGGAACGCCACGAGCGCCGCCTCGCCATCGCCCGAGCTGCCGCGCGGGTAGGCCGCCGTGACGAGCCACGGGTCGGCGCCGTTGTTCGCGCAGGCCGAGACGAAGTCGTCGAGATTCGACTGCGCCTGCACCGTGCCGACGCGGACGGACGGCGCGGCCGACAGGACGCCGCACAGGACGACGGCGACGAACAGCGCGCGGCCGAACGTGGGCGGGGGCGCGTCGTCGTTGGCGTCGTCGATGACATGGGCGTCATCGGCGTGGCGGGCGTATCGAACGCGGCGGGGGGGTCGCGGGGCGGTGCGACCGGCCATCGGCGGCTCCTTGGCATGAACGGGCGGCTGCGGCCAGGGCAGAGGCGGCCGCGGCGGTAGGATGGCGCGGTTGTGGGCGGGCGTCAAGGGGGTTTTGGGCCGTTGGCGCGACAGAGAGGCGACAGGGTGTGCAGATTGGGCGCAGGGGGAGGGTGGCGCTGCGCGCCACCGCGCGGCTGCTTGCGCTGGTGCCAGGAAGGACGGACGTTACGGCAGGACATCGATGTGTCGGGGTGGGACATCGAATCGTCCGGAACGGTGGCGGCTGTCGATGAACGAGCCGCTGCCGCCGGCGGGCAGTGTGATCTTGCCGATTGCGTCGAGGCGGACGCGGTAGGTGATCGTCCACCCCTCCTTGGGCACGTGGGTCGGTCGCCACACGAGCGTCGTCGGCGCCTGGCCGGTGGTGTTTGGCTCGGGTCGGGCGCTGTTCGGGACGAGGGTCACGGATGTGGCCAGCGTGTCGGTGATCGCGATGGACCAGAGGCGGAGAGAGTTGGAGAAGTTTCTGGTGATCGACCGGAACAACGCATCGAGTTGCTGTTCGATCGCCTGCGGCGGCCGCCAATCGAGGAAGTAGCGGGGCGTCAGGGCCAGGCTCTGCATGCAGTCGTCGTCACAACTGTCGCCGACGCAGGCGGTGACGAGGAGGATGCCCTGACCGCGAATGTGACCGGCGGCCGAGAGCGCGCCGCTGCACTGGGATACGCCGCGCGGTTGCCGGGCGACGAGGACGATGACCTCGCGAATGGCGTTCCGATCGCCGCCGCCAAGGGCGCGGGCATACGTGAGAAGCCCGAGCGCGCGATCGAGGCCGACTTCCGGGCGCGCTTCGCCGCGCGGCCGGATGCGGTCGATGCACCGAATCGCGGCGCTCGTGTCGCGGCTCACCGGACAGCTCACCGCGGCACGCGAGTTGTAGCCGACGATGCCGATGCGCAGGACGGTTCGATCGTCCGGAGTCAGTGCGGCGATCGATCGCCGCACGCTCCGCAGCACCTCGCGGCCCTCGGCGGTCTTCATGTCCGCCGATGCATCGACGACATAGACGATATGCAGCGGAAACATTTCGATCGGACACCGCGCCCCCAGCACCACGGTGACGTCGACCGTCTCGCCGACGCGCGCCGTGAGTGGTTCGACGGCGCGGGTGGCCGTCACGGCGCAAGGCGGCAACGGCGTCGCGGTCGGCTCGGGGGCGTGCGTGCGGACAGCGTGCGACGTCGCGGCGGGCGCCGCCGCAAGAAGCGCTAGGGCCGCGGCCAGGGCGAGGGTCGCGGCGAGGGCGGGGCGCATGAGCCGGGGCATCGCGCGGTCGGTCGGTGTCATGGGGGATAGAACACGGGCCGTGGGGGATCATGACATCACGTTGGGAACCGAACCACATCGTCCTGGGACCGCCGAGCCCGAATTCGGCATCTTGCGCCGCCTAAGGCCCTCAACCCCCCTCAACCCCCAGAAACGCCACCGTACACCCGTCCACGTTCAACCCCACCAGCCCCTCGTCCGGCACCGTGATCACGTCCGCGCCGTTCACAGCCACCGTCCACCCCCCGCCGTCCACCGGCCGCGCCTCCAGCACGTCGCGCCCCGCCGCACGTCCCGGGTCCGCATCCGGCGCCCGCGCGCCCGCGAGCCATTGCCAGCCGGCGGGGGACATGCGGAACGCCCAGATGTCGCGGCTGGCCAGGAGCTGGACGACGACGAAGTGGGCCGCGTCCGTGTAGCCGACGATGATGCCGGCGCGGAGCGGGCCGGCGAGCGGCTCGAGGGAGACGGCGAGGGGGGCAGATGCGGGATCGTCGTCGTCCGTGTCGGGCTGCGCGTCGGCGACCCACTTGCGGACGGCGATCGCATTCACGCCCGACGCGCCGATGAGCGCATCGCCCCGCTGCTCGAACGCGCGCCAGACCTCGCGCCACGGCTGTTGGTGGCGGGTCAGCCAGGCGCGGTAGGCGGCGGCGTCGGCGTCGGCGACCGGTCCGAAGACGGCGGTCCACGAGGCCGCGAGATCTTCGCGGCGGTTCAATCGATCGAACAACGCCTTGGCCCCCTCCGGCCGCTCATCGATCAGCCAGCTGACGACGCCCCAGCCGCTCGGCCGCGTCCAGCCGGCGCGGTCGGCGACGAGGGCGGCGAGGTCGTGCCCTTTCGCGTCGAACTCGGCCAGCGCTTGGGCTGGGTAGTCCTCGAGCGAAATCGCGGGGACGATGCCCATCGCCAGGCGCGTCCCGTCCCAGTTGTGCATCCCGAAGTGCTCGGCCAGGCCCTCGCCGAACCAGAACCCGCTGTAGCCGTGGTTGCCGGTGGCGCTCAGGTAGTGGAACTGGTGGGTGGCCTCGTGGAGGATGAGCATGCGCGTGAAGAAGGCGCTTGGCTGGGCGAAAGCGTAGAACGTGCGATTCGTCGGATGGTAGTAGCCGCCCCCGCCACCGTACGTGATCCCGTCCGCGGCCATCGCGGCCGCCATCGCCGCCGATGTCCCGAAGATCTTTCCGGGCAGGCGTCCCGTCGGCCCGACGACCGGCGGCTCTCCGCCGAAGAACGCGGCCAGCTGCGGGTACGCGGATTCGAGCAGTCGTCCGATGTCGGCGCCGTCAAGGCCGACGCCCGCCTCGACGTGGAGGTCGTAGTGGGCGGTGGTGACGCGGGGCCGTCGACGGCGACGGCAGGGGTTGGTGCGGCGGTGGGCGCTGCGGTCGGGGCGTTCGTCGACGTCGCGGTCGGTGTAGCAGTCGCCGAGGACGTGGCGGAGGCGGACGATGTGGCGGAGGGCGTCGCGGTCGGCGGCGCGGTGGGCGGCACGGGCAGCGAGGCGAGGTCGACGCCGCGCCCGACGAACGGCAGCGCGAGGGGGGCCGTCGTCGGCGCGTCGACGTTCTGCGCGCGCAGGTCCGGGCGCCTGGCGATGGCCAGGGCCGTCGAGAGGACCGTGGTGAGGACGATGACCACGACGGCCAGGACGGTCCGCATGAATCGCCTGGCGCGCCAGGTTCGCCGATGCGCCGCTTGGCCCGGGCGGCTCACGGCGCCGCCTGCGGGCCGACTTCGCCCGCCGTAATCTGTGCCTGCCACGCCAGTTGCTCGGCGCCCCACGACGACTTGATGAACGTCAGCACCGCGCGCATGTCGTCGTCGCTCATCACCTCGGCAAACCCCGGCATCTTCGACTCGGGCATGTAGACAACTCCGCCTTCGGCGATGATCCGCAGCAACTCGCCGTCGCCGTGGTGCCAGGTGTGGCCGCTGACGTCGTGCGGCGGGGCGGGCAGCGAACCGTCGGGCAGCGTGCGCTTCCAGTCCGGCTGGCCCTCGAGGTTCACGCCGTGGCAGCTCGCGCAGTGCGCATCGTACAACGCGGCGCCGTGGGCGACGACGGCGGCCGGGGGCGGTGGAACGCCGGCGGCGGCGGTGGGCCAGCGGACGGGGTCGTAGGGCGGGCGGGTGGGGGTGATGGCGCCTTTCGGGCCGACGAGGGCGTCGGCCGGGCGTTGGCTCACCTGCCGGATGCCGATCGCGACGGCAGCGACGGCCAACGCGATGGCCAGCGGGATGGCCGAGCGGTTGATCAGGCCGGCGCTGGGGCGTCGGTTCGGCGTGGGAGAGTCCATGGCGGCATGGTACCCTGAAATCGAGCCGACGCGACGCTATCGGTCGAGAACGGGTGGTCCGACCGAATCGCCGCCGCCCATCACCGGCAGCCGCACCGCCAGACCAACGGATTGAACACGGGATGGTATCGCACGTTCGGGTTGATGAGCGTCAGTTTGTTGCGAAACGGATTTGTTGGACCGATGGGCACATTGGGGTTGCACGTGATGCCGTAGCCATGTACCTGCGACGGATGGCTCACCGCCCACCACAACACCGGAATCGGGACGGCTTGTCGCTTCAGGCGCCGACAGCCCATGCAGGCGGGGCCGCCGTACGGATCGACTGCTCTCCAGCCGTGCAGTCGGCACACGGCTCTACGCGGCGATGTCGTGGGGACGATGGGCATCGAGGTTCTCCGATGGGTGCAGGGGTCGTCGGCGTTCGCTGGTTCCGCCCTCATGGCCCCGCCACCTCGAGCAGCATCGTCGGGAGCGGGAAGGAGCGTCGGCGGCCGAGCCCATCCTGGAACAGCCCGGTGCTCCGGCGGGGCAGGCCGATGCCGCGCGCCTCGAACGGCGTCACCTGGTAGCTCAGCGTGACGGAGCGCGACGGACCGACGGGCACCGTCCAGCCGACCTTGCCGGCGGCGGTGTCGGCCACGTCCGGCGGCGGGCTGGCGCTGCCCTCGACGAGCGCGACGGACGAGGGCAGCGTGTCGGTGACCGCGATCCGCTGCACGAACATCGTCTGGTGGTCGCTGGTCGTGCGGTCGACGACCTCGGTCAGACCGGCGAACGCGGCGGCGGGGCCGGCGACCGCGGTCGAGAAGGCGTAGCGCGGGGACGTGGCGGCGGAGCGGAGGCACGGCGCATCGGCCGACGCGCCGACGGCCAGCGTGGCCAGCAGGATGCCGCGGCCCTTGGCCGTGCCGGCCGTCTGCACCACCTCGCTGCAGCCGGCGTTGCCGCGCGTGTTCGGATCGTTGCGCCAGGCCGAGACGAGGAGGATGATCTCGCGCGGTTCGATCGATGGCGGGGCCGTCGAACGGCTGCGCCGCAGCAGTGCGGTCGCCTCGGCCAGGCCGACGGCCGGGCGGGCGGCGCCGCTCGTGCCGAGGCGGTTCAGGCAGGCGCGGATCACGCTCTGCGTGTCGCTCAGCTTGCACGTCAGCGTCACCTTCGAGCCGAAGCCGACGACGCCGATCCGGATGCCGCGGCCGTCCGGAAGACCGAGGTCGCCCAGCCAGGCTTCCATCGCCGTTCGCGCGGCGTCGCCGGCCGGCGCGGCCATCTCCAGCGACGTGTCGACGGCCAAGACGATGTTCACCGGGAACGGCTCGCCCTGGCAGGCGGTGTCGATGCGGATCGTCACCGTCAGCGGTTCGCCGACACGGGCCGCGGTGTGGGCGGGCTCGCGGCGGGCGATGGCGACGCACGGGGACGCGGGCGCCGCGTTCGGACCGGCTGCCGGATCGCCCTTGGCCGTGTCGTCCGGAAGTGCGGCGCGGTCGACGGCGGACGTGTCGTCGGGCGCGGCGGCGGTGAGGTGGGACGGCGCGGGCCATGCGATGAACGCGGTGGCGGCGGCGATGGCGGCGACGAGGACCACGAGCGGTCGGGTCGGCAGTGCGTAGGGGCGGGACATGGGCAAGGACTCCTTGTCGTCGACGATGGGGCTTGCTCGAAGCGGATGGGTGGACGGGCGACGGGAGATAGGACGGCGGAGTGCGCACCGCCTTGCGGGTTTGAACACGAGGGGTGGGGGTGTTTGGACGGGGGTGGGGGGTGGGGCGGGGGGTCTTCGGGCGACGCATGCGTCGCCCCTACGCGGGGGGTGGGCGTGGTGGCCGCGGGGGGTGGCATCTTGGGCGGTGACGGGGGCGAGACATGGTGGTAGGATCGACGGACGGGGTGGTGCCGCTGAACCCGCGTCTCCTGTTAGGACGAATCGATGACGAGTTCGATCTCCGCCCACGATGCCCGCGGGCTCATGCACGCATGGACGGCCAACCCGGCGCTGCGGCACCACATGGAGGCCGTTGCCGCCTGCGTGGCCGCGTACGCAGTTGAGCTGGCGCCCGATGAGGTCGAGCGCTGGACGGCGTGCGGGCTGCTGCACGACTTCGACTACGAGCGGCATCCGACGCCGGCCGAGCACCCGTTCGTCGGCGTCGCGCACCTCCGGGAGCGGGGCGATGTGGACGAGGGCATCATCGAGGCGATCCTGGGCCACGCGACGTATTCCGGCGTGCCGCGGACGACGCCGCTGGCCAAGGCGCTCTTCGCGTGCGACGAGCTGGCCGGGTTCATCGTGGCGTGCGGCAAGGTGCGGCCGGACGGGCTGGCGTCGCTGGACGCGGGCGGCGTGCGCAAGAAGCTGAAGAACAAGGCGTTCGCGGCGGCGGTGTCGCGGGAGGACATCGCCCTGGGGATCGAGGAGATGGGAGTCGATGAGGACGCGCATTATGTGCGGTGCATAGAGGCGATTCGGGGGGCGGGGTTGGGGTAGGTTGGGCGGACAGAACGCGGATTCGGCGTGTTGGCCGATGGATCGGCCGATGTGCCGACCTCAGCCGCACCCGCACTTGAACACCACCCCGTTGAACACCGGATGCCACGGCAGGTTCCCGTTCCGCAGGTCCAGCCAGCGCCGCGGCGGGTTCATCGGACCGAGGGGTTGCCCGACGCGGCACGGGACGCCCCAGCCGCCGACGCGGGATGGGTCGGCGAGGGCGGCGTCGATGGCGGCTTGGGGGAGGCGTGCGGCGAGGCGGGGGCAGACGGCCGGGTCGGGCGGTGCGGGTGTGGCGGTCGGCCCAGGGGGCGCGGGCGTGTCCGTCGGCCCGATGGCTGTCGGGAGCGGGGGCTGGTCCGACGTCGGCGTCGCCGGGGCAGGGGTGAGCGTCGGGGGATTGATGATCACCTCGACGCGCGGGATCGGGAACGCGAACGCCCCGCCCGCGTGGACGACATCGGTGAACACGGCGGACGCGGTGGTGAGGATCGGATAGGTGCCGCTCGCCGCCGGGACGCGAACGGTGAATCGAACTTCCGCGCTCGGCAGCCAGACGTCGGAATTGTCCCAGCGCAGTGTGCGGTTATCGGGGCTGACGGATGCGGCCGGCGGGGAGGACGAATCTTCGATCAGGGTCATGTCCGCGGTCAGCGTCGCCGAGATCACCAGCCGCCGCAGCCAGCCCGTGTCGAGCTGCTCGCGGATGCGGTCGAGGATGCTGCCGACCTGTCCGACCTGGCGCGCCTCGAAGAACGAACGCGGGTTCGTCGCGATCGATCGCATGCACGCCACGTCGCAGCCGCCGCCGAGGCAGATCGTGAAGACGTGGATCCCTTGCGCCTTCGCCTGCCCGGCGGCGGCCTGCACGGTGCCACAGCCGCTCATGTTCTCGCCGTCGGACAGGACGATCATCACCTCTCGCAACCGGTCGCGGAAGGTTGCGTCGGTCCGCCCGTGGCTCAGGACGCCGATGCCCGCCTTGATCCCGCAGTCGATGCACGTGTCGCCCACGGCGCCGATCCGCTGGATGCAGCCGACCGCCTGAGAGCGACGGTTCGTTAGCTGGCAATACACCTTGGCGGTGCTGTTGAACCCGACGACGCCCACCTGAGTGCCCGGCGTCTCCGGCATCTTCAGCGCATCGACGAGGGCCACGGCAGCGGCCTTCACCATCGCGTGATCTCGGGCCATCGAGCCGGAACCGTCGAGCACGAGGACGATACGAAGCTCGCTCGAGATGACCCCGCAGCCGTCGAACGCGGACCGCAGCGTGACGTGCGTCACGTCGCCGGGCGCGAGGACGCCGGGCTCGGCGACGGCGTCCGGGCGCGGGATGCACGACGAGACGGTCGGGGGCGGCTGGGCGAGGGCGGGTCGCGTCGAGAGGGCCGCGAGGGCCAAGGTGGCGACGACGGCGAGCCCGATCGCGTGGGCGAGCGAGGGGAGGGGGATTCGGCGCATCGTGGTTGGAGTCCTTCGTACCCGCGTAGCACACGCGCGAGAGCGGGACGCGCCGGCCGCGGCGGTGAAGGGAGGCGCGATCGGCCGGCGCGGAAGATACAACACGCGACGGCGAGGCTGGCGGACAGATCCGACCCTTCTACGCGAGCGCATGTGCGTCGCTGCGGTGTCCACAGCCTGTCGCGAACGTGGCGCGAGCGACCTTCCGTGCCTCGGTCGGGGATGCTACCCTTCGAATGCTTGCAAGCAAGGGGGTGCCAACTCATGACCCGAACCACCGAACGACACGATGTCGAGTCGCTCCGGCAGTCGGTCGAAGGGCGTCACTGGACCGAGGCGGAGTACGTGTCCTTCATCGGTGACCGCAACGCGTTCATCGAGCTCGTCGGTCGCAAGCTTGTGATCCACAACATGCCCACTCCAGCCCACCAGCTGATCGTCGCCCGGATTCTGCGCCGCTTGCTCGGATCGACCGCCGGTCAGGCAGTACCCGCGCCCATGCCGGTGCACTTGCGTGCGGGCACGATCAGAGAACCCGACATCGGCTTCTACACAGCGGCGCATCTCGATCGGCTGGCTGGCGAGATCGCCGAGCCTCCTGATCTGGCGGTCGAGGTTGTGTCACCGGACAGCCGCAGCATCAAGCGCGACCGGGTCGAGAAGCGCGCCGAGTACGCCCGAGCCGGCATCCCCGAGTACTGGATCGTCGATCTGAAGGCGCGCGACGTGCTCGTGCTGCGGCTCGACGCCGGCGCCGGCGCCGGCGCGTACGCCGAGTTCGGTCGCTTCGCGGGCGATGACTTCGTCACGGCGCTGGCGGCGCCGGATGTGGCGATCCGCGTCGCGGACATGTTCGCGTGATGTGATTGCGCGGTAAGGTGGCGCGGGCGGGAGGGCACCCACAAGGGGTGCCCCTAGGCGTTAAGGGGGCGGCCCGCCCCCCCCCCCCCCCCCCCCCCCCCCCCCCCCCCCCCCCCCCCCCCCCCCCCCCCCCCCCCCCCCCCCCCCCCCCCCCCCCCCCCCCCCCCCCCCCCCCTACTCGAACGCGCTGATCCCGGTCTGCGCGCGCCCCAGTATCAACGCATGGATATCGTGCGTCCCCTCGTACGTGTTCACCGCTTCCAGGTTCAGGACGTGGCGGATCACGTTGTACTCGTCGGCGATGCCGTTGCCGCCGTGCATGTCGCGGCTGACGCGGGCGATGTCGAGGGCCTTGCCGCAGTTGTTGCGCTTGATGAGCGAGATCATCTCGGGCGTCGCCTGGTGGGCGTCCTTCAGGCGGCCGACGCGCAAGGACGCTTGCAGGCCGAGCGTGATCTCGGTCTGCATATCGGCCAGCTTCTTCTGGATCAGCTGGTTGGCCGCCAGCGGCCGGCCGAACTGCTTGCGGTCCAGCGTGTACTGCCGCGCGGCGTGCCAGCAGAACTCGGCCGCACCCATCACGCCCCACGAGATGCCGTAGCGCGCGTTGTTCAGGCAGCTGAACGGACCCTTCAGACCCTCGACGCCCGGCAGGAGGTGGTCGTCGGTCACGAAGACGTCTTCCATCACGATCATGCCCGTCGGTGAAGCGCGCAAGGAGAACTTGCCCTCGATCTTCGGGGCGGACAGGCCCGGCATCCCGGCCTCGAGGACGAAGCCGCGGATCACGTCGTCCTCCGTCTTCGCCCAGATCACGAACACGTCCGCGATCGGGCTGTTCGTGATCCAGGTCTTGGCGCCCTTCAGCTTGTAGCCGCCGTCCACCTTGACGGCGCGGCTGATCATCCCGCCCGGGTCGCTGCCGTGGTCCGGCTCCGTCAGGCCGAAGCAGCCGACCCATTCGCCGGAAGCGAGCTTGGGCAGGTACTTCCGGCGCTGCGCCTCGGTCCCGAAGTCGTAGATCGGGTACATCACCAGGCTGGATTGGACGCTCGCCGTCGAACGGTAGGCCGAGTCCACGCGCTCGATCTCGCGGGCGATCAGGCCGTAGCTCACGTAACCGACGCCGGCGCAGCCGTATTCCTCGGGCAGCGTCGGGCCGAGGAAGCCGAGCGCGCCCATCTCCTCGAAAACGGCGCGGTCGAACGTTTCGTGCCGGTGGCCCATGAGGACGCGCGGCATGAGCTTGGCCTGGGCGTAGTCGCGCGCCGCGCCCATGACCATCCGCTCTTCCTCGGAGAGCTGGTCGTCGAGGAGGAACGGATCCTCCCACTTGAAGCGGGGCTTCGCGCCGCCGGCGCGAACGGTGCCGTCGACGGTATCGGTGGACATCACGCCCATCGTGGTCTCCTCTGCGCGGCGCGTTCCGGCGCGCGTCGCCGGGGGCGGGGTGTGATGATAGACTAGTACCCCACCACTGCAGATTCTCCGGGTTCCGTATCTCTGGTAGCCACCACGAGCGTGTTCAGTGGTGGGGTACTAGCACTCCCCCGACGTGCCCGCGGAGCCCGCCGCATGCAGATCGCGATCGTCCTCGGCCTGCTCGGGGTCACCATCGTGCTGTTCGCGACCGAGAAGGTGCCGGTCGACGTGATCACCCTGATCATGCTCATCGCCCTGGTGATGAGCGGCGTCCTGACGGTGGACCAGGCGTTCGCCGGCTTCAGCGACTCGATCCTCGTCATCCTCGCCTCGCTGTTCGTGATCAGCGGCGCCCTCGAGCGCAGCGGCGTCATGGATGCACTCGGCGCGCGCCTGCACATGCTGGCCCGCGGCGGGACGAACCGGCTCGTGTTCGCGGTCATGGCGCTCGTCAGCGCCGTCTCGGCGTTCGCGAACAACACGACCGCCACGGCGGTGTTCCTGCCGCCCGTCCTCGGCGTCGCGCGCAAGATGAACGTCAGCCCGTCGAAGGTGCTGATGCCGCTCGCCTACGCCTCGATCCTCGGCGGCACGTGCACGTTGATCGGAACTTCGACGAACGTGGCGGTCAGCGGCTACATCGCGCGCCACGGCATGCGGCCGATCGGCCTGTTCGAGCTGGCGCCCGTCGGAATCGTCATCGTCGTGGTCGGCATCGCCTACATGCTCTTGATCGGTCGACACCTGCTGCCCGACCACAAGCCGGAAACGCTGGCCGAGGGGTACGAGATCCGGGAGTACCTCAGCGAGGTCGTCGTCCCCGAGGGCTCGCCGCTCATCGGGCAGCGAATCTTCGGCTCCGACCTGGCGGCGATGGGCGTGCGCGTCCTCAAGGTCGCCCGCGACGGCACGACGTTCATGCCGCAGCCGCGGACCGTCATCCGGGCCGGCGACGTGTACTTCGTGCAGGGGCGGTCGGAGGATCTGGTGAAGATCAAGGCGAAGGCCGGCATCGAGATCCGTCCCGAATCCAAGCTGTCCGACCTCGGCGCGCAGGGCGATGCCATCCGGGTCGTCGAGATGATCGTCACGCCGCAATCGGACTTGCAGGGCCGCAACCTCCAGGAGGCGAACTTCCGTGAGCGCTATGGGCTCACCGTGCTGGCGATCTACCGGCACGGCCACTCCCTGGTCGACGAGCTGTCGCGCGTCGTGCTGCAGACCGGCGACCTGTTGCTCGTTCAGGGACCGACCGAGCGCCTGACCTATCTGCGCCGCCATCCCGACCTCTGGACGCTCGAGGAACTCGATCCCGCGCTCTACGCGTCGCCCCGCAGCGGGTTGATCACGGCTGGGGTATTCGGCGCGGCGCTCGTGCTCGGCTTCCTCGGCTGGGTCCCGCTGCCGATCGGCATCCTCGCCGCCGCTCTGTGGGCCGTGCTGTCGCGCGCCATCACGATGGACGAGGCCTACGAGTTCATCGACTGGCGCTTGCTCATCCTGATCGGCGGCATGACGGCATTCGGTATCGCGATGGATCAGAGCGGCGCGGCGAGCTTCCTGGCAGACGGCATCGTCGGCGCGCTCCAGCCGTGGGGGGATCGCGTCGTCCTGGCGGGCTTCTTCGCGCTGACGCTGATCCTGACCCAGCCGATGTCGAACGCGGCCGCGGCCCTCGTCGTGCTACCGATCGCCATTGATGCGGCCCGGTCGCTCGGCGCCGACGAGCGCACGTTCGCGATCGCGATCATGCTCGGGGCATCCGTGTCGCTGATCACACCCTTCGAGCCGTCCTGCATCCTGGTGTACGGGCCGGGCAAGTACCGCTTCCGCGACTTCGTCAAGGTCGGCTTTCCCCTGACGTTCATCCTGATGGCCGTCGTCCTCTTCCTGGTCCCGCTGCTCTGGCCGATGTGACGGGCCGGCGCCGGAGCCGGGCGCGCTACAATGGCCCGATCTCGCGTCGGCCCGGCCCTTGGTGGGCCCGGCCTAGCGTTCGTCCGGGCGGATAGCTCAGTTGGTCAGAGCGCCTCGCTTACACCGAGGAGGTCGGGGGTTCGAGCCCCTCTCCGCTCACACGCATCCCATCACCCGCATCCCATCGCCCGCTCGCCGCATGCCGCGCCCTTTGGCTGCGGGCGACGGGGCCGACGAATCCGTCGCCCGGGCTACGGCTCCGGCGGGACGGTCGGCGGAACGACGTCCGTCGGGGTCGGCGTCGGCGTGACGAGCGGGTCGGGCTCCATCGCCAGGAAGGCGCTGCGGACGAGGTTCCACTCGGCCGGCATCAGGCGAACGATCGAGGTCATGTTGTCGCCCGACGGGACGGAATCCAGGTAGACGACGCGCTCGTCGATCGGCATGCGGTAGATGTCGCCGTCGCCGATGCGCAGCGCGATGCGGGCCAGCGACGAGATCTCCCGCGGGGTGAGGTCGGTGTCGACCGTGTCCTGCAGGGCCGGGATCAGCTTGGGCAGGTCCAGGATGACGCCGGGCCGCATGCCGGCCTTCTTGATCGCGATCAGGACCTGCATCTGGCGCTTCGAGCGGTCGAGGTCGCTGGTGGAGTAGCGCGACCGGGCGTACTGGAGCGCACGCTCCCCGTCGAGGTCGTTGGGGCCCGGCGGGAAGTCGATCGTCATGTGCTGGCAGTCGGCCGTTGGATACATGTCGTCGTGGAGGCCCACCGTCGGATCGCCCGGCGAGGGCGGAACATCGACGGTGATCGGGCCGACGGCGTCGACGATCTTCAGGAAGCCGTCGAAGTCGACGCGCACATAGCGGTGGACCGGGATCTCGAAGTTGTCCCAGATCACCTGCTTGGCCAGCCCCGGGCCGCCGTCCGGCTCGTATCCCTCGGCCTCCCCCCAGTAGTGCGCCGTCGTGAGCTTCTGGCTGCCGTGGCCGGGCACGAACACCCAGAGGTCGCGCGGCAGGTTCATCATCGTCACCTTGGCCGTCCGCGGGTCGATCCGCACGACGATCATCGTGTCCGTGCGGTTGGCCGTGGACTCAGGGTCGGCGCCCTCGCAGATGTCGCGGTCCATCCCGAGCAGCAGGATGTTCACCGGGCCGTGGCGGTCCCAGACGCCGGGGCCGGCCGCGGCGGCCGCTGCAGCGTCGGCTTCCGGCACGACCGCGGCGGGCGTCGCGTCCGGCGGCGCGACGGGCACGGCGCTGTCGCGCCACGACAGGCCGGCGAAGGCGACCATCGCGCCAAGCGTCACGAGCTCGGCGCCGAGGAAGAGGACGACGAGCGTGAAGAGAATGCGCAGCAGCCAGCTCGAGCGGGGGCGGGCCGCCGGCGCCGGGATCGTGGGCAGCGGTCGGGTGGTGGCCATGGGAACCTGGTCGGCGGCGAGCGGCTTCCGCGAGGGTGCGGCGATCACGCACAGGGATGTCGGAGCCGGATGGAACGGGCGGGGCGTTGTTGGACCTGGGGCCGGGCGAGTATAGCATACGGGGTCGGCCTCTTCGGTCGTCCCAAACCGCCGCGCGGTCGCGCGATGAGGAATCTCAATGACACTCCAACCTGAGCTGGCCGGTGCGGAAGGCGGTGCCAACGCCCTGCTGGCCTACCTTGACGCGCAGCGCGCCGATCGTGCGGCGGCCTGGCCCGAGGTGCTGGCAACGACCGTCGTCTCGTTGAGTGCGCAGTTCCCGCACTTCCATTGGACCGGCATCTATCTGGTGCGGGACGATGTCCTCCACCTCGGCCCGTTCGTCGGCCACCCGACGGAGCACGTCGCCATCCCGGTGGGTGAAGGGATCTGCGGCGCAGCGGTGCAGCAGCGTGCCACCATCGTCGTCGACGACGTGGCGGCCGACCCGCGCTACCTGGCATGCTTCGCCTCGACGCGCAGCGAGATCGTCGTGCCGATCCTCGCGCCGGACGGCAGCGCGATCGGCGAGATCGACGTCGACAGTGACCAGCCGGCGGCGTTCACGGTGACGGATCGGTCCTACCTCGAGCGCGTCGCCGAGCGGCTGGCCCACCTGGCGCCGCCCGCCGGCGACGCCGCGACGGTGCCCGCGCTCAACCTCGCCCGGGCCGAACGGGCCGCGCCGTGAGCGGCCACTTGAGGCACACCCGATTCGAGGCCAAATCGTGTTCCTAGACGAAGCGACGATCGACGTCGAGGGCGGCGACGGCGGCAACGGCGCCGTCGCGTTCCGCCGCGAGAAGTTCGTGCCGCGCGGAGGTCCGAACGGCGGCCACGGTGGAAAGGGCGGCGACGTCGTGCTGGTGGCCGACGAGAACCAGAACACGCTGTACACCTTTCGCTTCACGCAGCGCCACGCCGCCGGTCGCGGCGGACACGGCGGCGGCCACGATCGGCACGGCAAGAACGGCGAGGCGCTCCGACTGGCCGTGCCGTGCGGGACCGTCGTCTGGGATGCCGACACCGGCGAGCTGATCGGCGACCTCGTGACCCACGGCCAGACGCTCACGGTGGCCAAGGGCGGGCGGGGCGGGCGCGGCAACAGCGCCTTCAAGAGCCCGACGCACCAGGCGCCGCGCGAGGCCGAGAACGGCGAGCCGGGCCAGAGGCGGCGGATCCGGCTCGACCTCAAGCTGATCGCCGAGGTCGGGATCATCGGCCTGCCGAACGCGGGCAAGAGCACGCTGCTGGCGGCGATCACGGCGGCCGAGCCCAAGATCGCCGACTACCCGTTCACGACGCTGGTCCCGAACCTCGGCGTGGCGGACATCGGCTACGACACGCTTGTCCTGGCGGACATCCCAGGCCTGATCGAGGGCGCCAGCGAAGGTGCCGGACTGGGCGATCGCTTCCTGCGCCACGTGGAGCGCACGCGGCTGCTCCTGCACCTCGTCGACGGCAGCGCGGCGGATCCGGCGGCCGACTACAGGACGATCAACGCCGAGCTGGCCGCATCGAGCCCGGCGCTGGCAGCCCGGCCGCAGGTGGTGGCGGTCACGAAGCTCGACCTGCCGGACGTCGAGGACCGCCTGCCCGAGCTGCGCGCCGCTTTGACCGCTGCCGGCGCCGCGGACGTCCACGGGATCAGCGCGCTGACGATGTCCGGCGTCGACGACCTCCTGCGCCACGTCCACCGCCTGGTGCGGTCGCTGCCGCCGCCCGAGGTGGCCGCGCCGGCCATCCCGGTTCTCCGCCCCGGCGCCGTCGACGAGCAAGCGTTCACCGTGCGGCGCGACAAGGACGGGGCGTGGCGCGTGGCCGGCGTACGGGTCGAGCGCATCGCGGCGATGACGAACTTTCAGAACGGCGACGCGGTCGAGCGCTTCCAGCGGATCCTGCAGGCGGACGGGGTGCTGGACGTGCTGCGCGAGCACGGGGTGGGGGAAGGGGACACGGTGCGGTTTGGGGAGGTGGAGTTGGAGTGGACGGATTAGGCTGCCGGCATCAGCGGCGTAGGACATCGAGCGGCCAGATCGGCAGCCACGGTTCGCCGCAGCCGCTGACCTCAACGAGATGGCGATGTCCCGTGGCATCGATCCACAGCGAGGCTCGGACTCGGCGCCGGGGCGATACGTCTGTGACATTTGCCGTGGCCGACATCGTCCAATCGGCGCGGTAGTAGCCGTCGCCAGGGTCGACCGTGCTGACGACCTTCATCTGGCAGGCTGTGAAGGTCGAACCGTCGGGTGCTTTGGCGAGAGAGGTCCGCGTTTCGGGCATCGGAAACAGGGTCGCGTTGACGATTTCGCCCGCGTACGCGCGCCGCGCGGGGCGGAAACCGATCGCCAACCTGTTGGGGAAGCGTGCCCCTCGCAGTGCCGGATCGCTGTGGAGGAGCGTCGCACCGGGCCAGCGCGCGCTGAGCGCTCGGACGGCCGGCTCGCGGTCTTCGCGGGCGAACAGGTGGAGCGCGTCCGCCCCATACCCCTCCGACAGCACCCGCTTCAATCGCCCCGCCAGCCACGCCTCGACCTCGTCGTTCGGATCCTGCAAATCGCGCCCATACTCGACGAGCCACACCCGCGGATGCGCGTCGACAATCCCATCAAGCTTCGCCTGCCAGTCGTCGTGACCCGCCAACGTCTCGCTGCCGCGGTCGGGGAACAGGACGACGGGCGGCCGATCGGCCCATCGTGGCGGCGCGTCCGCCGGGAACTCGTAGCGCGGGTTGCCCAGCGGCTGCACCCACTCCCGGCCGTAGTGGTACAGCCACAGCGGGTAGCGGTTGCCGCTGACGAGCACGACGACGTCGCCGGGCTCGGCCTGGCTCCAGATGGCAAGGGACATCGTCGGCAGCGTGTCGGTGGCGCGGCGGGGGGCGTAGTAGGCGGGGAGGTGGGCGAGCGAGGGGGCGAGCACGAGGACCGCCAGTCCCCAGGCAGAGCGGTGGCGAGTGGCCGCGCGGGCGATGATCGCAGCCACCACGACCAGGGCGGGGGCCGCGAAGGGCGCGAAGTAGCGCGCTTCGACGTTCGGGCTGTAGAAGAAGGAGCGGGGTTGGGTGATGGCCCAGATGGACAGGGGGGGGATGAGGAGGAGGGCGAGGAGGAGGGGGGTGATGAGGCGGGTGTCGGACGTAGTGGTCCACGGCCTAAGGCCCTCTCCCCCCGACCCCCTCCCCCAAGTCTGGGGGAGGGGGAGGATAGTTGGCGGGGTGGACGGACGACGGGCGAGCGTGGCGATGAGCCAGGCGATTGCCAGGGTGAGGGTGAATGTGCTGACCCAAGGCCAGGCGCTGTCGATATCCGTCGACACGCCGGTCGCCAACAACGTCAGCCACAGCTTGACGGTGAACCACAGGCTTGGCCCGTCCTGAACGACCCGCCATGACGACATCCGCCCGCCCGCATAGATCGCCCACGGCGCGAACGCGACAAGTACCGCCACCTGCGCCGCCGCCCATTCGACGGTCCTTCGCCAAGCATCCTCCCCCTGCCCCGAACGGTTCGACGGGGTCCCCGCCGCACCGTAGGTGAAGCGGGGTTCGGGAGGGGGTCGGGGGGTGAGGGCTTCGGGCCGTCGACGCAACAATCGCCACCCGACGACAACGTTCAGCGCCACCAGCCCCGCCCCCGCCAAATACACGCTGTACAGCGCCCCCGTCGCCCCGACGACATACAACGCCATATCCCATCTCGCCCTGCCCCGCCCTCGCCCTTCCAACCACCGCATCACCCCCAACGTCGCCGCCATCAAGCACGCCCCCGCCAGCGCGTACATCCGCAGCTCCATCGACCACCACACCAGGAAGCGGGACGTGGCGACGGCGGCGACGGCCAGCACGCCGCCCGACGTGCCGGCCAGGCGCCGGCCGAGGGGCCAGGCGAGGGCGGTCAGCACGACGCCCGTGAACACGACGACCAGCCGCAGCGCGAACGGACTGTCGCCCACCAGGCGCAGCCAGAGCCGGAGGGACCAGAAGAACAGGGGCGGATGGACATCGCCCGCGGTCCAGCGCGTGGCCTCGGCGAGGCCCTGGCGTGTCGCCCAGACCGCCAGGGCCTCGTCCCACCAGATGTCGGCGTCGGCCAGACGGAAGCCGCGCAGCGCAACGGCGACGAGCAGCAGCGCAACGACAACCCACCGTGCCGCATCGGCCCGCGCGCCGCGGCCGCGGTCGCTCATGCCGCGGCGGCGCGCGCGATCGTGCGGCGGCGGAAGCGGCGGAAGGCCAGCACCGCGGCGACTGCGGCGGCGATGTACAGCGCCCAGCGCAGCAGCCCGAGCTTGAGCGGCCGGAGCGGGTCCGGTGGATCGGGCGCCGTGATCCGCACCTCGTCCAGCGGCAGTTCGCCCGCGTCGATGCGCAGGATGACGCTGTGGTCGCCGAACGGCAGGTCGTCCTCGCCGTACTCCGCCTCGCCGGAGGCGATCGTGACCGTGCGCGTGACGCTGTCGCGGAAGACGAACAGCGTGATCGGGCCGGTCAGCGGCGTGGTCCCCGTCAGCGTCGCCGACGGGGCGAGGTCGGACGCCTTCGTCGCCGTGACTGCGAGCGTTGGCGTCGGCGGGGAGAGCGTTGGGGTCACGGCAGCGGTGGACGTTACGGCGAGCGTCGGGGTGGTTGCCGCGGTCGAGTTGGTGGCGAGCGTGGCGGTCGTGGCCAGCGTCGATGTGGTCGCGAGCGTGGTTGTTGCAGGAGGCGAGGGCGAGACGCTGGGCACCAGGGTGGCGCGGTCGACGATTGCGCGCGCCGTCAGGAGCGGCGCCGGTGGCGGCGCCGTCGCGCCCTGCGCGTGTGCGACCGCGGGCCAGGCGTGTCGTGCTCGGCCCTGTTTGCCCTCGTCCTCCTCGACCTTGTCGCCCTCGTCGTCCTGCGGCGCCGTGCCGCGGCTGTACGGGTCGAGGACGAGGCGCCAGCCGGTGCCGCGGAAGCTGAAGTTGAGTTCGGCGCTCGTGCTCCCGAAACGCGTGGCGAGGCCGAGATCCGTGTCGGATGGGTCGCGCCAAGGGCCGGAGTAGAACAGGGCCGGGTCGGTGACTGCGTGGCGGCCGCGCATCAGACGCGGCGAGCGTCGCCCGATCTCCTTCACGGCGGCGTAGGCCGGCAGCTCCGTCCAGTCGGGTTCCAGGAGCCGGAACCAGCCCTCGGGTCGGCTGTGCCACTCGCGATCCGGCCGCCGCAGGAACCACAGGCAGGCGACGCCGACGAAGGGCCACTCGTCCTGGAGGCGCTCGTACGCATCGCGGGTGTACTCGGCGCGCAGCGCTTCGGTGACGCGGCCGTACGTGGCCGGGAACGGCGTGCCGTCCTCGGCCTTCTCCGGCGGGCTGTCCCAGCCGAACTCCGTCAGCCAGATCGGCGTCGCCTCGTCGCCGTGGCGGACCATGATGTCGCGCAGCAGGAGCACGCGGCTGAAGTTCGTGCGGTCGGCGCTGGCGCGGCGGTCGGTCGGGCCCGTCCAGAGGCCGAAGCCCTGGGCACCGAGGACGTCGAAGCCTTCTTCGAAGTAGCCGTTGGGGTACGCGGCAGCGTCGACTTGCTCGAGCTCGTACAGATCCCGGAGGAAGTCCAGGTCGCTGACGTTGCGATCCGACTGCTCGGTCGTCGGCGAGAGCGCGGCGCTGACGACGACGACGTCGTTGCAGACCGAGCGCGCGGCGGCGGCGGCGGTGTTCAGCAGCTTGGCGTAACCGGCCGGATCGGGCTTTCGCTCGCCCCACTCGGGATAGATGTTCGGTTCGTTCCAGATCTGGTAGTAGCGCACCCGCCCGCAATAGCGCCCGGCCACCGCCTTGACGAAGTTCGCATAGTCCGCGAGGTCGCTCGGCGGGCCCATCCGCGCCTCGCCCTCGGCCGCGACGTCGGCGTAAGCCCAGTCGGGCGGGTTGTCGAGCCGGACCAGCAGCTGGACGTCGTACACATCCGACCAGTGGACGATCCGGTCGTACTTGTCCCACGCGGGACGCGCCGGATCGTTGCGTCGGTCCTCGAAGTCTCCCCGGGCGTGGATCTCGATGTCCTCCCACGGGAACTGCTGCCGGGCCCAGCCGATCCCGGCAGCGCGCATCCGCTCGAACGAACGCTTGACCACTTCCTCGTCCGGCTCCAGCTGCAGGAACGTGTTCACCCCGTATGGGCTGACGGCCAGATGGTCGATCGGGGCGTCCGGCGCCAGCTGGAGCCGCGGCTGTGTGAGCTGGAGCATCGCCAACGCCCCGACGCCCTTGATGCCCTCGACGAGCGACTCCTCGCCGGTCACCGTCTTGAACCACGCCCGCGACTCCGGCTTGAGCGCCCAGCGCACCACCCGCCCGCCGACGATGACGAGCGCGATCGCCAGCGTCGCCTCGATGACCTTCGGCTGCCGCGCCAGGCGCACCGCCCTGCGGAACGCGTCGGGCGCCTCGTCGACGAGCGCATCCACGCGCGCGCGATAAACGGCCAGCCAGCGCTCGAGCCGATCGGCCCATGCGCCGGCGTCGGCCGGCGTGCGGCGGGGGCGGCGCGGGTCGGGCGTCATGCGGCCACTGCCGCACAGGGGGACAACGCGTCGGCCATGGGATCACGCAGAGGATCACGCAAAGGATCGTTCATGCGACCGTTCATGGGATATCGACGAACGACAGCACGACGGGCACCGATCCCGAGAAGGCCAGCAACAGCGCGATCTGACGGGTGTCGGAGCGCCGCGCAAACACGAGCCCGAGGATGCCGACCACCGGGACGGCGATCTTGGCGGCCAGGAACACCGTGGGTTGGGTGGCCACAACGTCCCGCTGCGCGAGCAGGACGTAGAGGGCCAAGACCGCGGCGGCCATCCCCGACCGGCCGAGCCACGTTCGGCCGCCGGCCGAAGCTGCCATCAGCGCGGCGAGGACCGCTTCGTAGAAATACCAGCCGCACAGGAACTGTTCCAAGCGGTTCGACCTCATCGGTGCACGTGGCGCCGCGCGCCGGCGGAGGATAGTCGAAGGCGGCCGGGCGGCACAAGTCCGCGGGCTGCGCCCGGATCATTGCGACGGGCGTGGTCGAGGTTGGCGCGCCGTGCACTGAAACTGGCGGCCCGCGCGGCCGCGTGCTAGACTCGCCGTTCGGCAACCAGCCAGGGAAGGGGGTGATGGCACATGTCTGTTGATTCGCGGCCCGGCGAAAGCTTCGAGGGTCTCTTGAAGCGCTTCCGCAAGGAGGTCGCCAAGTCCCGCATTCTCAGCACGTACCGCCGCAAACGGTGGTTCACCCCGCCGAGCGAGGAACGCCGTCTGGCCAAGAAGAAGGCCGAACGCCGCGCCCGCCGCCGCGCGCTCCGGGCGAACCGGACGACGCGCTAGCGGAGCGGACGAAGCGACAGCAAGGTCGGTACAAGCAGAAGCTGGAGGGGCCGGTGCGTTACGCACCGGCCCCTCTTTCATGCCATGTCCGTCCGCCCTGGCGCCTGCGAAGGCAGGCGCGCGGTGGCGCGCAGCGCCACCCTCAGCGACGGCTTCAGCCGTTGATTCGTTGCTCTACAGTGGTGGCGTACTAGCCATCCCGCCCGGTGTCGAGGTCGATGCGGTCGTTCTGGATCTGCGGGTCATCGCCGGTGACCTCGAGCAGCCACGACCGGCGCGGTTGGCCGTTCGGCTCGCAGCACGGGCCCTGGTCCTCCAGACTGCCGCCGGTCGTCTGCCAGTCCAGCAGTCGGCCGAGCGGGCGGCCGGGGATGCCGGCGCGCTCGAAGAACGGGAAGAATCGCCCGGTCTGCCCTCCGTCGTCGCGCAGCCAGAGGTAGCTCAGGCCGACCAGGCAGCTGTCGTCGCCGTGGTTGTCCACCGGATCCATCCGCATCCGCTCGATCGTGCCGCTCCAGCCCTTCTCGGCCGGCATCTGGACGATGTGCGTCGTGAACCGGCCGGTCGTCGCGCGGGCGTGGAGCGTCACCTTGCGGCGCTCGTTGAAGCCGCCGTGCTCCGGCCGCTTGAAGAAGAACGCGAACGCGTCGTCGCTGCACGTATGGCCAAGGCTGATCTCGATCATGTCGAACACGGGCCGCGGGCCGGGGCTGCTGCCGGCCCCGCTGCCTGACACGCCCTGATTGCACCGCCCAACGCCGTCGCAGCCGCCGAGCGGATCGCCGTAGCCGTGGCCGAAATCGCCGGGCTGCGCGTTTTGGAGCGCGGTGATCATGACGGCCCGCGACGTCGTTCGCACGGCGTTCGAACGGCTCGGCACGGGCGCGACGAGCGGGTTCAGAAACCGCACGTTGTCGCCGTCGAAGCCGACGATGACGATGAAGTGGTCGCCGAACCGGCCGTTGCGGTTCTTGTGGAGGTCGGCATTGTCCAGGCCCGGGAAGTTGGCGGGCGACGTGCTGACGAGGCCGATCACCGGGATGCACCTCCGGTTCATCGCCTCGATCGAGGCGATGCCCATCGCTTGCTCGCGCAAGCAGAGGCCGTGCGCGGCGGCGCCCCGGTCGAGGTCGTCCCAGTCGGTCGGCGGGTTGCACGGCCCGTCCGCGCGGCCCGTCATCGTCTGCCGCAATTGGGCGACGAACGCCTGATCGCTCACGCCGGCCGGGCGGCGGCCGTTCGCCTCGACGATCATCGCCACGGATGCCGGCCCGCAGTTGTTGTGGCCGTTCAGCGACGTGCTGCGGCAGTGCGTCGGGCACGTGCCGCCCTGGCAGTCGCACGTGCACTTGTCCTGAAAGAAGAGCTGCGAGATATACGGAACCGGCAGCGGAACCGGCGCCGGCTGTGACAGGCCGGCCGCCGAGACGCCGGCGGCGATGCCAAGATCCGCGATCAGCGACAACGCGACGCCGATCGCTGCACTCCGTTTGCGCGAGCACATCGTTCACTCCCAGTGTAAGTTGGATGTTGAGCCGGTTGGGGGGCGTCGTCGCTGCCGGTCGGTGGTTGGCGGGCCGGTGCTTGCGATCTTTTACCAGGGCAGCACGGTGGTCTCGATCAGCTGCTTGACGTGCTGCGTCACGCCGTTCACGACGACCGGCTCGCTCTTCACATACGCCACGCGCAGCCCGCCGGACACCGGGCGGGCGATGACGTTGCCGAGCACGGTCACGCCGGCGGCCGAGATCCGGTGCGCCGTGCCGGTGGCCGTGTCGATCTCGTACAACGTGCCGCCTTGGACGACGAAGACGCGGTTCGCGGCGATGACGAGCTCGCCCGGCAGCGCCGTCTGGCCGGTGGCGCGGGTCAGGTCGGCGACGTGCGTCAGCGTCCGGCCGGCCAAGTCATACACGGCCAGGTCGGTCTGGTACGTCGCCGCGCCCGCCGCCGTCTGGTGGCCGGCCTTGGCGCGCAGGACGTACAGCCGCGCGCCGGCAGCGTCGAAGCCGACGTCCGGCATCGCCTCGCCCGGCAGCGGCACCTGGGCGATCGGCGTTCCGGTCGTGCTGTCGATGATCTGGACGAGGCTGCTGTCCAGGTCGGACATGGCCGCCAGCGCGATACGGCTGCCGTCCGGTGAGACGTCGAACGCGCCGCCGCCGTCGCCGACCGGAGTCTTGAGGCCCGACGCGATCGTCGTCGACGCGCGTGTGGCGATGTCGATCCGGAGGAGGTCGCCCCCGGCGTCGAGGCCGATGACGGAGCGGCCGTCCGGCGTGAGCGCGTACCCGTCGATCATGCAGCAGCCCTCCGTGAGGTTCGTCATCGTGGTGCCGTCCGTGCTCAGGTGGAAGAGATCGCGCGGCGCCGTCACGCTGCGGTTCAGGTCCGCCATGTCCCATGACTGGACGTGCGCGACGACGCCGTCGCTGTTCGGGATCGCGGCGATGTCGATGTAGGCGCGCTGCCCGCCGTCGAGGCCGGCGAGCACCATGCCGGTGGCCGCGTAGCCCTGCGCTGCCGGATCGAATGCCAGCCGGAAGAGGGCCGGTGGGTTCGGATACGCCTTGTTGACGGTGTAGACGATGTCGTCGCCGTCGCCGAGGAAGGCGATGTGTTTGACGTACCACTCGGACTCCGTTGAACTCTCCGGGATGCCGCCCGAGACGTCGGCATTCAGGACGGCGCTCGGGGCGAAGAGCGTGGCGCCGAGCATCGGCTGGCGCACGGCGGAACCCGATCGGGGTCCGGCGTCGGAATCGCGTTCGCGGACCTCGGCGATCCGGCGACTGCCGAGCAGAGCCGCGACGAACACCGCCGTCGCCGCGGCCGTGACCGCCAGCGTCAGCGCGACGGCGCGGGCGCTCTTGCGGCGTGGTTGAACCATGTTGACCCTCCCTTGGTGGAACGAATCGTCGGTGGAACGAATCGTCGAAGCGTGGGTGGTGCTGGCCAGCATGGGGAGTATGGGGGGCGGGCGTTGCGCAGGCGTCCCAGGGCGCCGCGGTGGACGTCGGCCCTCTGTTTCCGCCATTCGAGATCAGTCGCGCGCGGTCCGGTGTGCCCGCCGCACGGCATCCCACACCGCCTCGACCGTCACCGCCTCGATCGGCCGCCCCCAGCCGCCCGGCGTGACCGCCTCGCCCGCCCCCGGCACCGGCCCGTAGCGCAGCGCGCTCGTCGGCCCGAAGACGACGACGGAGGGCGTGCCGACGGCCGAAGCCAGGTGCGCCACGCCGCTGTCGTTGCCGAGGTAGGCATCGGCGCGGGCGATGAGCGCGGCGGTGGCGCCGAGTGACAATTGGCCGGCCACGTCGACGGCGTGCGTCCCGAACGTCGCGGCACCCGCCGCCACGTCGGCTGCCAGCGCGACGTCGTCCGGCCCGCCCACGACGAGCGCCGTGCCGCCAAGGCCCGCCCACCGGGCCGCGATCCCGGCGAAGCCCGCGGCGGGCCAGCGCTTCGCGAGGTGCTCGGCGCCTGGGTTCTGGCCGCCGCCGGGGTGGATGACGAGCCACGGCCGAGGCAGGGCCGGCGTCCGCACGCCGCTTGGCGCTGCGGGGGCCGCCCCGACCGCGACAATCGGTGTCGCGGCGGCCGCGATCGCCCCATCGGCCGCCGCCTCGTCGCCCGCCGACGGCACGAACACCGGGCGCGGATCAGCTGCCTGAACGCCGACGGCGCGGGCCAGATCGAGATAGATCTCGGTTTCGTGGCGCGGATCGGCGGGCGCTGTCGGCACGCCCTCGGTGTGCAGCCACCCGCGTCCGCCGCTGTCAAGCCCGACGCGCACCGGGATGCCGGCCAGCCGGGCGATCAGGGCCGGGATCGGCGAGCGCTCGGCGATGAACGCCGCGTCGTACCCGCCTCTGCGCAGCGTGCGCACGAGCCGGGCGACGGCCGCCAGGCGCAGATCCCCGCGCTGCGTGCCGGTTGCGTCGACGAGCGCGTGGATGTCCGGGTTGCCGACGAGAACGGGACGGCTGTGGTCGCCGACGGCCCAATCGATCCGCGCGTCCGGCCAGGCGGCCTTGAGGCTGCGCGCGAGCGGCGTCGCCATCAGGACGTCGCCGATGCAGCATGGCTTGATGAGGACGATGCGGCGGGGCGGGAAGGTCATCATCCGGCGGAACCGTCGCCGATCACACGGTCGATCACGCTGTCGATCACGCCGAACGCCGCCGCCCACCGCCCCTGGCCGCGCCGGGCGCGGCGCTCGGCGTCGTCGGCCCGTGGTAAGGCGGCGCGACGATCTCGAAGAGCGTGCAGAGCCGCCGGTCGAACATCCGCGTGCGCAGGCTGGAGTGGAGGTTGTCAAGGTTGCTCGTCGTCGTGATGACGGTCGGCAGCCGGGCGGCGTAGCGGTGGTTCAGGAGCTGGAAGAGCTTCTCCTGCGCCCACGGCGTCGCGCTCTCCGTGCCGAGGTCGTCGAGGACGAGCAGGGGCGCTCGGCGGACCTCGTCGAAGCGCTGGTCGTAGTCCACCTTGCTGTTCGGGCTGAACGTGTTGCGGAGGTGGTCGAGGAGGTCGGGCACGACGACGAAGAGCGCGTCGCCGCCGTTGGCCACGTACGCGTTGGCGATGGCCGCGGCCAGGTGCGTCTTGCCGACGCCGTGTGCGCCGAGGATGACGAACCAGCCGGTGGGGTTCATCGCCCAGGTGTATGCCTCGTGCTGGGCGCGGGCGAGGTGCTCGGCTTCCGTCCGCTGGACATAACCGGAGCGCACGTTCCACGTGGCGAAGGTCTGATCGGCATAGAGATGGAGGCTCGAGAGCTCGTCCGACTCGTGCGGCAGTCCGAGGCGGTAGTCGATCGTCCGGATGTCGATCTGTTTGGCGAATCCGGCGTGGCCGAAGCGCGAGCGCAGGCGCTCGTCGAACGCGTCGGGGGCGACGTTGGTCGTGATGACGGTCGGCAGCTGGTGGGTGTAGCGGTGGTTCAGGATCTGGAAGAGCTTCTCGCCGGCCCACGGCGTCGGCGCCTGCGTGCCGAGGTCGTCCAGGATGAGGAGCGGCGCGCCGCGGACGGCCTCGAGCCGAGCGTCGAGGTCGCCGTCCGCATCGCGGGCAAATCCGGCCCGCAGATAGTCCAGGAGGTCGGGGACGACGACGAAGAGGACCGGCTCGCCCTCCGCCAGCCGGGCGTTGGCGATCGCCGCCGCCAAGTGGGTCTTGCCCGTCCCGTAGCCGCCCCACAGCACGAGCCAGCCCTTGGGCTGCGCCGCGAACGCGCGCGCCTCGGTCATCGCCGTGTGGAGGCTGGCGGCGGACTCGGGCGAGTTGCCGGAGGCCTCGATCGTGAACGTCTCGAACGTCATCCCGTCCAGCGCCGCCAAATGCGATGCTTGCCGCACGCCCTCAGCCCGCCGCGCCGCCAGATCGTCGGCGATACAGCGGCACGGGTAGGCCCGGCCGAACTCGGGGTGGCCGACCGGGACGTCGTGGCGCAGCCAGCCGACGCCGCCGCAGATCGGGCAGGGCGGCGGTCCGGACGCGCGGTCGTCCGCGGCATCGTCCGCGCTAGTGCTTGACCCAAGCCGCGTACGGGCCTTCGCTATCGGGTCGGCGAGAGGTCTCAGCGCGTCGCCCAGCGATTTCATCGTCATCTCCGTCATAGCCTTCGCGCGCCCAGCGCGTGAGGATCGCCCGGACGTAGCTCCACTTCCGCGCGCCGGCAGCCGCCGCCAGACGGAACGCGTGCGTGAGCCACGCCGCAGGATAGGTGGCCGCGGCCTCGGCGAGCTCGTCGGCCAGGATCGGGCTGACCATGCCGATCGTCTGCTCGTACAGGACGAAGATGTTCGGTCGATCAGCCGGATCGGCCTGTTCGTCGGACTCCGTCGGAATCGCGATGCGTGCCGCCTGCCCGGCGGCGAGCGACGACGACGTCGCATTCGACGAGGTCGCCAACGCCGCCAGGTCCGGCCAGCGGCCCGGATCGGCCGCCACGTCGTCGATCACCTGCCGCCCGGCGCGGTCGTTCACGGCGTACCAGCCGCCGCCATCGAGCAACAGGCCTTGGGCGACGAGGACGCGGCACGCCTCACCGATCGCCGCCGTCGCGGCGGCACCCGTGCGCGACGACGATTCGCCGGCCGGGGCGTCGAGGCGCGCGGCGGCCGCCCGCCGCAACCCGAGGTCGGACGCGACGTCGGATGCGCGGACGGCCGGTGGGGCGCCGGCGGGGCGGCGGTGGACCTGCCAGATCGCCCAGAGGAGGACGCGCAGCGCCAGCGGGTCGGCCAGCGCGGCGAGGTCGCGGCTGAAGAGCACGTCGGGCACGGGCGTCGTGCGGGCGCCGGACGGGTAGCCGAAGGCGGCGCGCGGGTCGCGGGCGGCCTCGCCGGCGGGGCGTGCGCTGCCGGCAGGGCCGGGGCGGCGCGAGATCGCCGGCCCGGGCGTTGGGCGCGTCGGCCGGGCCGTCACGGGGCGCCCCAGCCGGCCGGTGGCGCCTCGAGCGCGGCGCCACTCGGTGCCTTGGCCAGGTCGGCGAAGCGCGTCTCGGCGCCGATGAACACGAGCTCGATCTGTCCGGTCGGGCCGTGGCGGTGCTTGGCGACCATGACCTCGGTGATGTTCGACCGCTCGGTCTCCTTGCCGGCCTCGGCGTCGCGGTAGAGGAACAGGACGATGTCGGCGTCCTGCTCGATCGCGCCGGACTCACGCAGGTCGGACAGCTGAGGGCGGCGGTCGGCGCGGTTTTCGACGGCGCGCGAGAGCTGGCTGGCGGCGATGACGGGCACCTTCAGCTCGCGGGCGAGGGACTTCAGGCTCCGCGAGATGAGGCCGATCTCCTGGACGCGGTTCTCGACGCGCTTGCCGGCCTGCATGAGCTGGAGGTAGTCGATGATCACGAGGTCGACGCCGCGCTCGGAGACGAGGCGCCTGACCTTGGCGCGGACCTCGAAGGGCGAGATGCCGGGCGTGTCGTCGATGTAGAGGGGTGCGCCGGCGAGCTCGCCCATCGCCCGGGTCAGGAGCTCGAGGTCGCGGTCGTTGCGAATCCGCCCCATGCGAAGATCCTGGGCCGAGATCCCGGTCTTGGAGGCGAGCAAGCGCTGCGCCAGCTGCTCGGCGCTCATCTCGAGGCTGAACACGGCCACCGTCAGGCCCGTTTCGATGGCGACGTTCGCCGCCACCGAGAGGAGCCAGCTCGTCTTGCCCATGCCCGGCCGGCCGGCGACGATGCACAGGTCGGACGGCTGCAGCCCGCCGAGGAGGCGGTCGAGGTCGACGAAGCCCGTCGGCGTGCCGAGCATGGACTCGCGGTTCGCCTGGATGTCCTCGATCCGCTCGAAGTAGGCATCCATGATCTCGCGCAAAGAGAGCAGCTCGCGGCGCTGGCGGTCCTTGAAGACGTTGAACAGGACGCCCTCGGCCTCGTCGATCGTCTCCTCGACGGTCTCGGCGTCGTCCTGCCACGCGATCTGGGCGATCTTGCCGGCCGCCGATATCAGGCGGCGCATGACGGACGCCCGCTCGACGAGGCCGGCGTAGTGCTCCACGTAGTGCGCCACGGGCGTGTGCGCCATCAGCTCGGTCAGGTAGGCGCTGCCGCCGACGTCGACGAGCTGGTTCGCGCGCTCGAGCTCGGCGGCGACGGTCAGATAGTCGACCGCGAGACCGCGCCGGAACAGCTCGGTGATCGCACCGAAGACCTTCTGATGCGCCGGTCGGAAGAAGTCGTCGGGCTGCAGCAAGCCGACGACCTGCGGCGCGGCGGCCGGGTCGATCAGGAGCGCACCGAGCACGGCCTGCTCGGCGTCGAGGTTGGCGGGGGCGACCGTGTTGGAATCGAGCATCGGGGGCCAAGGGGCCTCGAGGGCCTGGGAGGTGCGCCGAGGTCAGTCCTCGCCGTCGGCTGGGGGTCCGAAGTCACCGAGATCGAGCTCTTCGAAGAAGTCGCGGAAGACGTCGAGGCCGTCCTCGTCACTGGCTGCCGACCGGGCGGCCGGCGGTCGGGCAGCGCCGGTGGCCACCTCGTCCGGCTCGGCCGTCGGGAGCTGGCCGGCGGCGGCCATCACCTCGTCGGCCACGTAGATCGGCACGTCAACCCGCACCGCCAGCGCGATGGCATCGCTCGAGCGGCTGTCGATCTCGATCGTCTCGTCGCCGCGGGTGACGACGATCCGGGCAAAGTAGGTCTCATCGGCCAGCTCGTTGACGACGACGTGGTGGACGTGGGCGCCGAGCTGCTCGATCGCGCCGCGGAGGAGGTCATGGGTGAGGGGTCGATCGATCTCGGTGTGCTGGAGGCCAAGCGTGATCGCGTCGGCCTCGAAGGGGCCGATCCAGATCGGCAGGAAGCGTGGGCCGTCCTTCTCGCGCAGCAGCACCAGCCGCTGCTGGTTCATCAGGCTGACCCGGATGCTCTCGACCTTGACCTCGACCATCGGGATGCTCCTCACCTCGGCCGGCGCGACGACGACGTCGATGCAACCGGTAGGGGCGATTATACCGCGCCGGGCGGGCTACCTATAATCGCCCTCCGCGGCACCCGCTCCGCCGCGCCGACGTAGCGCCCGGGTCCGACGCCCGCCCGAAAGGTCCCGCCGACGATGCCCGATTCCATCTCGGCCCTGTTGCCCGCCCTCGGTGCGCTGTGTGGCGGCGCGCTGGCGCTGCTCGTGTTCAGCGTGGGGTTCTGGACGGCCCGCGACGCCGCCGCCCGGACGCGCGACCGGGCGCTGCGGCTGCTGTCCGTCCTGCTCGTGCTGGCGTTGCCCGGCATCGGCAGCGTGATCTACCTGCTGCTCCGGCCGCGCGAGACTTTGTCCGACCGCTACGAGCGCGAGATGGTCGAGGAGATCCTGGCGCGCGAGATCAGCCTGGCGGCGCTGGCGCGGCGCCAGAAGGCGCCGGCGGTGTCGTCATCGGCGGGCGACAGGGCGGCATCGGATTGATCGCAGGGGCACGGCACGCCGTGCCCTCCTCGAACCTACGACGCAGGTTCCTCGAGGCCCAACACCTTGCGGACCTCGTGGTCCAGCGTGGCGTTGTTCGGGAACATGCCGGTGTGGACCAGGCGGACGACGCCCTCGGTGTCGATGAGGAACGTCGCCGGGAGGCCGTACACGTTCCAGTCGTTCTGGAGCTGGTAGGCGGCATCGCCCCACAGGATCGGGAACGTCAGGCCGCTCTGCGTGACGTAGCGCTGGATTGTTTCCTCGGCCATGCTCGGCGGCACCTTCTCGCCGCCATCGACGGCCAGCAGCACGAGTCCTTGGTCCTTGTAGTTGTCGTGCGCCTTCTGCAGCCATGGCATCTCCCGCCGGCACGGCGGGCACCACGTGGCCCAGAAGTTCACGAGCACCGTCTTGCCGGCGTGCGACGACAGGCTGACGTCCTCGCCGGTGTCGAGCTGCGTGAGCGTGAAGTCCGGCACCGGCTTGTCGAGCAGCGGGTGGGACACCTCGCGCAGCGGGAAGATCGTCGGGTCGTTGTCGAGGTCGGGCTGGGCGTACGGGTCCACACCGGCGTCGGTGATCCCGGAGCTGCCCGTCATCGGCATCGGCCGGCCGTCCGGGCCGATCACGACGACCTGGCTGGTGGGCACGGCAACGACCGGCGCAGGCGGGGGAAGCGTCTCGACGACCTTGCCGCCGCCGATCATCCGTCCGAGGTACCAGCCGGCGACGACGACAGCCACCGCCAGCACGGGCAGGAGCAGTGCCTGCCAGCCGATCTCGATGACACGCTCGTCCGGCGTATCGAGCTGCGTCGTATTGCCCAGCGGCCCATCGACCGCCGCTGCTTGGGTCTCGTCCATCGTTGTCTCCTGATCCGAATCCGTCCAGCCGAGCGATGATAGCATACGGTCGGGGATGCCGGCCCGCGCACGCGACACCGTTGTCGATCCGTTCCCGCCGCGCCCTATAATGGACCGGTCCACGCCCCGCCAAGAGGAGTCTGAACGCGTGAAATCATCTGTCGTGCTGGCGCTGCTCATGGCGGCACTTCTGTTGGCCCCGGCGGCGTGCGGCGGCGGGGCGTCCGAGTCGGACGAGGGCGGAACGGCGACGGCCGGGGCCGATGCGGCCGCTGCTTCGACGCCGATGAGCGGCACGCTGGCCGCCGAGATCGGCGAGGCCATGGCGTCCGATGGCGAGGGAACGCCCGAGCCGACGCCGAACGCCACGGTCGAGAAGCTGGCCGAGACGTTCACGCTGCCGGAGGACGGCGACGCCGACGCACCGCTCCTGATCATGGAGTTCTCTGACTACCGCTGTCCGTACTGCAGGCAGTTCTTCGACGAGACGATGCCGTCACTGCGCAAGGACTGGATCGAGACCGGCAAGGCCAAGCTGCAGTTCTTCGACCTTCCGCTGACGATGCACGGCTTCCCGGCCGTCATCGGCGCCGAGGCTGCGCACTGCGCCGGCGAGCAGGGCGCGTACTGGGCGATGCATGACGCGCTGTACGAGGCGTTCGACGACCTGACCGAAGCCGCCGACGCCCAGGACGAGGCCGATTCGATGGCCGAGATCCTGAAGGTGGCCGAGGACGTCGAAGGGGTCGACATGGACAAGCTGACGGCGTGCGTCGAGTCCCAGCAGTACCGCCCGATCGTCAAGGAGCTGGCCGACACGGCGCTCGAGCGCGAGATCAACGGCACGCCGTGGTTCATCCTGCTGGCCGGCGAGCACGCCGAGCAGATCCCGGGCTACGTGGACTACGAGACAATGCTGCCGCTCCTGGAGCGCGAGTACAGCCGCGCCCTCGGCACGCCGATCCCGACGGACACGCCGGCGCCGGCCACGCCGACGCCCGCGGCGACGCCGGAGACCACCGCAACCACCCCGTAGGGGCACCCACAAGGGGTGCTCCTACATTGGAATGCCCGTTCCAACGAGGTCGATCAGCCCCGCCTCGTCGATCACCGCCACACCCAACGCCTGCGCCTTCGCCAACTTGGACCCCGCCGCCTCGCCGGCCACGACGTAATCCGTCTTCGCGCTGACGCTGCCGACGACCTTGCCGCCGGCGGCCTCGATGCGTGCGGCGGCCTCCTCGCGCGTCATCGTCGGCAGCGTGCCGGTCAGGACGAGCTTCTTGCCGGCGAGCGGGCCCGCCGCCCCATTCGCTGCGCCGCCGTCGCCTCCACCCTCGACCGCCGCGCGCGGCGTCCAGTCCGGGTCGGCGACGCGCACGCCGGCCGCGGTCAGGCGCTGGGCGAGCGCACGGTTGCGCGGCACGGCGAACCATGCGACGACGGACGCGGCGATCTCGGGGCCGACGCCGTCCACGGCGGTCAGCGCCGTCTCGTCGGCCCCGGCGAGCGCGTCCAGGCTGCCGAAGGCGCCGGCCAACGCGGCGGCCACCGTGCTGCCGACGTGGCGGATGCCGAGGCCGATCAGCAGGCGCCGCAGCGGCCGGTGGCGGCTGGCGTCGACCGCGGCGATCACGTTGGCGATCCGTTTCTCGGCGAAGCCCTCGCGGCCCTCGAGGTCGGCGGGGACGAGGTTGTACAGGTCGGCGACGTCCGCGATCAGGCCGTCCGTGACAAACTGGGCGACGAGCTTCTCGCCGAGGCCGTCGATGTCCATGGCGCCGCGGGCGACGAAGTGCTCGACGTGTCGGACGAGCTGCTCGGGGCAGGCGGCATTCGTGCAGTACGTGTCGGCTTCACCCGGCGTGCGCGTAACGGGCTCGCCGCAGACCGGGCAGCGGTCCGGCATGTGCCACGGCAGCGCGTCGCTCGGCCGGAGCTCGGGCACGACCTTGATCACCTGCGGGATCACCTCGCCGGCCCGCTTGACGAGGACGGTGTCGCCGACGCGGATGTCGCGCTCGGTGACGTAGTCCTCGTTGTGGAGCGTGGCCTGGCTGACGGTCACGCCGCCGATCCCGACGGGCGCGAGCGTGGCGTGCGGCACGAGCTTGCCGGTCCGGCCGACGTTCACATTGATGGCCACGACGACCGTCGTCGCCTCCTCGGACGCCGTCTTGTAGGCGATCGCCCAGCGCGGGTGGTGCGAAACGCTGCCGAGCGCGTCCTGCAGGTCGAGCGCATCGACCTTGAGGACGATCCCGTCGGCCAGGTAGTTCAGCGATGCGCGGCGCGCCAGCCAGGCATCGGCGTAGGCCAGCGCGTCATCGAGGTCGGCGAAGCGGCGGCGGTCGGGGTTGCCGGGGAGGCCGATCGCCTCGAGGGCGTTCAGGAGGTCCCAGTGGGATGCGACGCCGAGCGCGTGCGGGTCGGGCACGCCGTACGTGATCAGCCGGAGCGGGCGCGACGCGGTGATCGTCGGATCGAGCTGGCGCAGGCTGCCGGCGGCGGCGTTGCGCGGGTTGGCGTACGTCCGGCCCTCGACGGCGAGCGCGCGCTCGTTCATCGCCGCGAAGCCATCGAGCGGCAGGTAGACCTCGCCGCGCACTTCGAGATCGGGCGGGACCGCGACGCCGTCGGGCAGCGGCCCGTCGACGGCCGGGACGCGCAGCGGGACGCCGCGGATCGTGCGGACGTTGGCGGTGATGTCCTCGCCGAGCGTTCCGTCGCCCCGCGTCGCACCTTGGACCAGGACACCGTCGCGATAGCGAAGCGCGACGGCCACGCCGTCGACCTTGGGCTCGAGGACGTAGGCGAGCGACGCCGCTCGCGCCGCCGCGGCGGCATCGCCGTCGACTTCCGCCAGCCGCCGCAGCACCCGCTCGCCCCACGTCCGCACGCCTTCGGCGCTGAACGCGTTGTCCAGCGAGAGCATCGGGTGCGGATGCTGGACCTTGCCGAAGGCATCGACCGGCGGGCCGCCGATGGCCAGCGTCGGCGTGTCGGGCGTGACGACGTCGGGGTGGGCGGCCTCGATGTCCTGCAGCGCCTTGAAGAGTGCGTCATACTCGGCGTCCGAGATCTCGGGGGCGTCGCGGACGTAGTAGAGGTGGCTGTGGCGGCGGATCTCGCGGCGGAGGGCTTCGGCGCGGGCCGACGGGTCGTCCGATGAGGGGACGACGGCGGATCGATCGTCGCTGGGCATGTGGGCCTCCGGTGGCGCGGCGAACGAGGAGGTATTATCGTCTGCGGAGCGGCAAGTGCGGAAACGCTTGCCGGTTGTCGTCGCTGTGGAACCAGTCGTCGGAGGGTGCGAATTGCAGCGGTACCTCCTCGTCGCCGCCGGCGCCGCGCTCGGCGGGATGGCGCGCTATGCCCTATCCAGCGCCGCCACGCGTGCGTTCGGCAGCGGCTTGCCGTACGGGACGCTGGCGGTCAACGTGCTCGGCTGCTTCTGCGCCGGGGCGTTCGTGACGGCGATCGCGTCGCGGGGCTTGGGGGCGGAGGGGGCACGGCTGTTCGTGCTGGTCGGCGTGCTCGGCGGGTTCACGACGTTCTCGGCCTTCGGGGTCGAGACGGTGGCGTTCCTGAACAGCGGTGCGGTGTCGCGGGCCGCGGCGAACGGCGCGGCGAACGTCGTGCTGGGCGTGGGCGCGGTCGCCGTCGGCGGGGCGGCGGCACGGGCGATCGGGTGGGGGGGCTGAAGCGGTGTCGACGATCCTCCGGTGGGACGAGGGCGCGAAGCGGCCGGCGGCGCGGGCGGCGCGGCGGGCGGGGGAGGGGCGGAGGGAGCGGTGAGGTTGCGGGAACGGCGGGGTCGCGGCTTCAGGAACGCAACGTGGTGGATGGCGGTAAAGCAATGTGGAGTGCTTACCCGACACAATGTGGCTTCCTGTCACGATTCCATGTGGAGATTCCGGAGCAGCAACATGGCGATTCCGCCCGATGCGCGGCGGGTGAACGAGTACGACCGCCCGGAGCTTGTGATCCGAGTGCGGCCGAACGCCATCTAACCACCGCTCCGCCCGCGCGTTCTCTCCCTCAACCGCACGGCGCCCCCCGCGCCCCCCGAGTTTGAGGTGACGGACATGCCCGCCACTCGACGTTTGATTGGCTTCGGATTGGGTACCGTCGTGCTCGCCCTGGCCGGGTCGGTGGCGCGAACGACATCAGCAATCACAACGACGTCGGCGGCTCAGACTGCTCCTTCGCCGAACATCGTCCTCATCCTGGCCGATGACCTCGACACCGACCTCGGCACGATGGCGCGCGAGTACGCGCCGAACATCCACCGCCTGATCGCCGACGAGGGCGCGACGCTGGACGACTACTACGTGACGGACTCCCTCTGCTGCCCGTCGCGCACGACTTACCTCCGCGGCCAGTACACCCACAACCACGGCGTCTACACGAACGGCGGCGCGACCGGCGGCTACGAGCGGATGGTGCCGCTCGGCCTCGAGTCGTCCACGCTGGCGACGTGGCTGCAGGCGGCGTCCTATCGCACCGCCCTCATCGGCAAGTACATCAACGGCTACCCGCTCGTCGGCGACGACACGCACATCCCGGCCGGCTGGTCGGAGTGGTTCAGCCCGGCCGCCGGCAACCCGTACGGCTCCTACAACTACACCCTCAACGAGAACGGCACGCTCGTCCGCTACGGCCGCACGCCCGCCGACCACATCACCGACGTCCTCGCCGCCAAGGCCGACGCCTTCATCGCCGCCGCCGCTCCCGCCGAAGCGCCGTTCTTCGCCTTCATCACTCCCTACGCCCCGCACGCCCCCGCCGACCCGGCCCCCCGCCACGCCGCTCTCCTCCCCGACCTCAAGGCGCCCCGCGGCGGCTCGTACAACGAAGCCGACGTCTCCGACAAGCCCGCCGCCCTCGCCGCCCGCCCGCCCCTCAATGCGCGCCAGATGACCACGGGTGACGAGCTCTACCGCAACCGTGTCCTATCGATGATGGCCGTCGACGAGATGGTCGCCCGCCTGATCGCCACCCTCGAATCCAGCGGCGAACTCGCCAACACGTACGTCATCTTCACCTCCGACAACGGCTTTCACATCGGCCAGCACCGCCTGCCGCAGGGCAAGCAGACCGCCTACGAAGAGGACATCCACGTCCCGTTCTACATCCGCGGTCCCGGCATCGCTGCGGGCACCGTCGTCGACGACGTCCTCGCCGGCAACGTCGACATCGCACCGACGCTGGCCGAGCTGGGGGGCGCGGCCGTGCCGGACTTCGTCGACGGGCGCTCGTTTGCGCCGTACCTGAGGGACGATATCGACGGGATTCCCGCGCCGGGCACGTGGCGCCAAGCGTTCCTCGTCGAACAGTACCCGTTCGAGAACGAGCGGGGCGTCGAAGCGACGGCCGTCGCCCGACGGGACGGCGATGTCGCCAGCGCCCGCGCCGGCCTCTTCGAGCCGCCGGACGGCGATCAGATTGCCCGAAGCCAAGAACGTCCTGGCCTATCGCCGCTAAGCATCCTCCCCCTCCCCCAGACTTGGGGGAGTGGGTCGGGGGGAGAGGGCCTTAGGCCGTCGCGCCCCGACGGTCTCCTCGGCCTCTCGCGCACCTCCTCCGCCGCCCAAGTCTCCTCCGCCACCTACATCGCCCTCCGCACCTCGCGCCTTACGTACATCGAACACGCCACCGGCGAGCGTGAGCTGTACGACAACAACGCCGACCCCCACCAACTGGACAACTTCGCCGCGACCGCCCACGAGGAACTCCTCGCGGTGCAATCGGCTTGGGTGCGCGAACTTCACACCTGCGCCGGCGCCGCCTGCCGAACGCTCGAGGCGCGCCAGCCCATCGCCGACGTGCCGACATCGACCCCGACGCCCGTCGCCGGGCCGACATCCACCCACGCTGACGCTCGCCTCTGGCTCCCCATCGCCCACGCCGGCGCCGAACCCACAAGTCCGTTCGCGGGCGAGCGCGCAACCGAACTGGCGCAGACGCCGCCGGCCGCCACACGCTTGCCCACCACCGCCCGGCCGTCGCCGACCGCCACGCGGTGGCCCACCGCCACCGCCGCGACCCGCACCGCCACGCCACCCGCCGCCGCCCCGACGTCGCCCCCCCTCACCTCCGCCGCCTGCCCCCAAGCCGCCGCCTACAGCGCCGCCGCCGACGGCGTCTCCCTCTACGTCACCCGCGACGGCGTGCCCGTCTGCGCCGACTACCCGAACGGTGGCTCGCCCGACCAAGCCAACGCCCTGGCCAGCGGCACAAAGAGCTTCAGCGGCGTGATGGCCGCCGCCGCCATCGAGGACGGCATCCTCACCGGCTGGGACGAGGTCGTCGCCGGCACCGTCACGGAGTGGCAGGGCGATCCGCGCAAGTCCAAGATCACCGTCCGCCACCTCCTCAGCCTCACGAGCGGCCTCGACGCAGGCGCCGTCGGCAACGTCCCGACGTACGCCGAAGCGATTGCGGCGCCGGCGACGTCCGATCCCGGCACGACGTTCGAGTACGGCCCCGTCCCGTACCAAGCCTTCGGCGAGTTCATGCGCCGCAAGCTCCAGGGGCGATATGCCGACCCGCTCGCCTACCTCGACGCCCGCATTCTCGAGCCCATCGGCGCCCGCTACGACGTCTGGCGCCGCGGCACGGACGGCATGCCGCGCCTGCCCTCCGGCGCCCAGTTCACGGCCGATGAGTGGATCAAGTTCGGCGACTTCGTCCGCCAGCACGGCCGATGGAACGGCCGCCAGCTCGTGCGCGCGGACCTGCTGGCTGAGTGCTTCATCGGCAGCGACGTCCGCCCGACGTACGGCCTGACGTGGTGGCTCCTCACGGACCTCGACCGCCCGGCCCCCGGCCGGCCCGCCCGCGTCGTCGCCGCCAAGGGCGCCGGCATCCAGCGGCTGTACGTGCTCGACGAGCATGGCATCGTCGCCGTCCGCCAGACCGGATCGCAGATCGACACGACGGCGGGCGAGGCGCGGTTCGGGGACGCGGCGTTTCTGGGGCGGTTGTTGGCGGATCTCGGAATCACCCCGTAGGGGCACCCCTTGTGGGTGCCCATCGTCGCGAACGACGCGGGATCGGGTCGAACGTACGCGCGGGATTACGACGCCCGCCACACCGCCGGTATCGCCAGCGCCCCCACCGCCAACACCGCCGCCAACAACCCGCCCACCAGGAACGTCGGCGCCGCGCCGTACAGGTCCGTCGCCCAACCGGCCGCGGCGAACGCGATCGGGACGGTGATGAAGCCCGCCAGCTGATCGAAGCTGGCCGCGCGGCCGAGCTTGTCGCCCGGGATGTGGTCCTGGAGCAGACCGACCCACGCCAGGCCCGTCAGCTCGAGGCAGAAGCCGTTGACGAGCGCCGCCGCGGCCAGCACGTACAGGGGCACCGGCAGGCCGTACAGCGCCAGCATCGCCGCCGCCAGCGCGATGCCGCCGTACATGATCCGCCCGCGGTGGGGCAGCTTGTCGTGCCGCCCACCCCACAGGCTGCCGAGCACGAAGCCGATCGGGAAGAACGCCAGCAGGAAGCCGAACACGCGCGGGTCGCCGTCGAACCGCTCGTCGACGAGGAACGGCATCGCCACGACGAACGGCCCGACCAGGCAGGCCGCCGCCACTGCGTTCACGAGGATCCCGGTCCGCACGATCGGCGAGCCGGCGACGACGGCGTAGCCTTCGCGCACGTCGTCCAGCCAATGCGGACGTTGCGAGCCGTCGATTCCCCCGCCGCCGTCGCTGCCGTCGCCGCCGCTGCCGACGACGAGGACACCGTCGCCGTCGCCGCTGCCCACCTCGGCGATCGCCGGCTCGAGGGCGTCCCGGATCATCGCCGTCGCATCGCTGCCGGGCTGAACGACGAGCGCTGTTGCAGGCTCGACTGTCGCGTCCGTCGTCGCGTCCGCCGTCGCGTCCGGCGTTGCCACCCGCCGCATCCGCCCAATCAGCGGCACCAGGAACGCCGCCGCGACGACGAACGACAGACCGTTCAGCAGCAGCCCGAGCTCGGTCCCGCCCGCCGCCACGATCAGCCCGCCGATCACCGGCCCGGCGATGCGGCCCAGCTGGAAGCTCATGCTCGTCAGCGCGTTTGCGCTCGGCAGGTCCTTTTCGTCCACGAGCTCGGGCACGAGCGCGAAGTAGGCCGGGCCGAAGAACGCGTTGCCCACACCGAACAGCAGCCCGAGGGCGTAGATTGGCCAGAGCTCGAGGTGCCCAGCGTAGGCCCACGCCGCCACCCCGAGCACCGCCACCGCCCGCACGACGTCGCTGACGAGCATGACGCCCAACCGCGACACCCGGTCGACGACCGCACCGCCGATGATCGTGAAGAGCGCCACGGGCAAGAAGGAGACGATCAGTACCGAACCCATCACCGCGCCCGAGCCGGTGAGCTCGAGGATCCACCACGCCAGGACGATCTCGTACACGTAGTCGCCGATCCGCGAGACCGTTTGGCCGATCCACAGGAGGGTGAAGCGGCGGTTGCCGAGGGCGCGCAGCGAGCGGAGGGCGCCCCCCCCTCCGACTTGCGGTCGAACGACGGCGCGACCGACGGTCACAGTGAGCGCGACGGCCGCGACGGCCAGCGCGATCGGCAGGACGTCAAGGTGATCGAAGATCGGCTCGATCGCGATTCCGGCTCTGGCGCCGTCCATGGCTTGCCCCTATTTTGGGTTCAGGTCATCGACAGGCTGGTGGGGATGGGGCGGAAGTTTGACCCATGGCCGCGCCGCGGTCAACGGACGCCACCCGTCGCGCCAGGCAAGGGATTGACGCCGATCGTTCGAGGGAGGTAAGGTAGCGTGCCGGACTTGGGTCCGGCGCACCCGGTCGCGATGCAGCGGCCTGTGGCTGGTTGGGCGCCGCCGTTCACATGGACCGTCGCGCACATCGGGAGCCTCATGTCCGCCGACCCGACCCTCGACGCCTACACGCCCGAAGAGATCGCCCGCCGCGTCCGCGACGTCGGCGTCACCAAGGGCCGGCGCGATGCCGTCAGCACCGGCGTCCTCGCCGTCCTCGCCGGCGCGTTCATCGCCCTCGGCGCCCTCCTGTCGAGCGTCGTGATGAGCGGGTCGACGCTCGGGTTCGGGCCGACACGCCTGCTGGGCGGCGGCGCGTTCAGCCTCGGGCTCATCCTTGTCGTCGTGGCCGGCGCCGAGCTCTTCACCGGCAACAACCTGATCGCCATGGCCTGGGCATCGCGCCTGCTGCCGTTTGGCGCGGTACTGCGCAACTGGGGCTTGGTGTACGCCGGCAACACCGTCGGCGCGCTCGGGACGGTCGCGCTCGCGTACCTGGGCGGCGTCCACACGCTCGGCCAGGGCGCCGTGGGCCAAACAATTGTCGCCATCGGCGTCTACAAGACCGAACTCAGCCCGCTGTCGATGTTCGCGCTCGCGATCCTGTGCAACGGGCTCGTCTGCCTGGCCGTCTGGCTGGCGATGGCCGGCCGCAGCGTCGTCGACAAGATCGTGGCGATCGTCTTCCCGGTGGCCGCATTCGTCGCGATGGGCTTCGAGCACTCGATCGCCAACCTGTTCTTCCTGCCGTATGCCTGGCTGCTGGCCCCCGAGCAAGTGAGCGCGACCGGCATCGCGTTGAACGTGGCGGTCGTCACGGCCGGCAACATCGTCGGCGGCACGCTGCTCGTGGCGGCGGTGTACTGGCTGGCCTACCTTCGGCGGACGTGACGACGCGCCCAACTCCCTGATCGGAGTCACGCGAGAAGACGCACGACAACAACTTCCTCGGCCGGAGCGCCCGCGCGCTGCGCGGCCATGGGCACAGTGCGATGGATGGGCGTCACCCACCGTATTCCACCTATCCCGCGCATCCGCCCCCCATCACCGCCCGCCCAGCCGCCGATACACCCCCTCGGCCGCGATCACCCCTCGCACGTACCGCCGTGTCTCCGGGAACGTGATCCGCGCGACGAAGACGTCGACGTCCCCTCCCGCCGTCGCCCACCACCCCGCCGCGTTGCCCGGCCCGGCGTTGTATGCGGCCAGCGCCACGGCTTCCCGGCCGTCGAATCGACGCAGCTGGACGCCGAGGTACTGGGCGCCGAAGCGCAGCGCGAGGGCCGGATCGTCCAGCTGCTCCTCGCTGAACCCGGCCACGCCGAGCGAGCCGGCGATCCCGTGGCCCGTCGCCGGCATGACCTGCGTCAGCCCGCGCGCGCCGGCCCCCGACCGGGCCGTCGGTTCCCAGCGGCTCTCCTGACGGACGAGCGCGGCCAGAAGGTCGACGGGCACCGCGTGCTCGGCTGCGGCGGCGGCCAGCTCGTCGCGCCAGGGCCGCGGATACGCCAGCTCCAGTACGGCGACGGGAGCTGCGGCCCGCGCCCCCGCCGGGGCAGCGGTGAGCACCTGCTCGGCGGCCGAACTGGCGATGGACGGCACCCCCAAGCCCAGCGCGATGCGGGCGATCGCCAGCCGGTCGCCCGGCGCCGCCGACCGGATCGCCGCCCGCCACGCCGCCAGCGCCCGCGGCCGCTCGCCCAGCGCCAGCCACGCCGCGCCGCGCACCACGTCGAACCGGGTCGCCGCCGCTTGCTGCGCCGCTTGCCAGCCGGGCGCGTCGACGCCCGTCATCCACGTGGACAGCCACTGGGCTTCGGCGCTGCCAAGCGATCGGCCGGCTGCGCCGCCGGCCAACGACGCGTCGTGGCTGCCGCCGTCGTCCGCGCGCCGTCCGAGCTCGACGATCCGCGCCGCCCCGTCGCCCAGCGGGTCGAGTTCGATCGTCCGCTGCCAATGGGCTTGCGCCTCGTCGGCACCGCCGGCCGCCTTGCCCAGCCAGAAGTGCGCGCGCGCCGCGTCGACGAACCGGTCGGCGGCCTCCGCCCGCGCCGCCGCTTCCCGCCAGCGGGCCGCCGCTTCGCCGCCCCGGCCCGCCTGCCACAGCACGATGCCCGCCAGCACGCCCGCCTCGCCGGCGCGTGCGTCGTCGGGTCGCCGGGCCGCCAGTGCGTCCAGGCTGGCGACCGCCTCCGCGTCGCCGCCGGCCTCGCCGACCAGCGCCAGCCACGCCCGCCGCCACAGCGCCTCGGCCACGCGTTTCGACGCCGGGTGGTCGGTTGCCAGGGATGCGAACGCCGCCGCGGCCTCCTCGTACCGCCCCTCGGCCTCCCTGGCCCGCGCGTCCAGCCAGGCCGCCTCGTCCGCGGCGACGGCCGATGTGCCCGCCGACGTACCGACGACCGCCCCGTCGAGCAGTGCGTCCGCGCGCGCCGTGTCGCCCTGCGCCCGGTAGACCGCCGCCTCTTCCTGCACCGTTACCGCGACGCCGGCGTCGCGCAGTTGTTCGAGGGCGACCGCTGCCGGCGCGGAACCCGGCAGCTCGCGCACGAGCCGCAGCCGCATCGCCACCGCGGCCTTCCCGTCCCCTGCCGCCAGCTCCGCCGCCACGAGCCCGGCCATCGCCTGCGCCCGGCTGCCGTCGTCCTCGACGTGATCGAGCGCGTCGGCGTATGCGGCGCGCGCCAGGTCGGCTCGGCCCTGCGACAGGCGCGCGTTGCCCAGCTGGATCCGCGCGAGCACGGCCGTCGCCCGGTCCCCCGCACCTGCCGCCGCGGTCGCGAACGCGGCTGCCGCCCTCGCATCGTCGCCCGCCAGGCTCAGCGCGCCGCCCGCACCGAGGGCGGCCTGGTCGGCCAGCACCGGCACCGCCGCGGCAAAGCGATCGTAGGCGTCTGCCGCATCCGCCGCCGCCGCCGTCATCGCCTCCGGCGTCCCCGCGATCCCGTCGGCCCCGATCTGCGCCGCGGCGGTCCGCGCGGCGTGCCAGTGCACGACCGCGGCCGCCACCGTCGGGCCGACGTGCGAGGCGGCGACGTCGGCCGGCGGGCGGGTGTCGGGGACGAAGGCGAAGGGTGCCGCGTCGGTGGAGGGCGTACCCGGTGCGGCCGGTGAGCCGCGGGGCGCGCGATCGGTGTCGGGGCCAGTGCCGGGCGCCGGGGTGGGGGACGACATCGCCGAAACGGTTGTCGAGGCGGACGATGGTCGCGAGCGAGTCGTCCTGATCGACGATGCCGACCCGCCCGACGATGCCGGGAACGACATCGCCGGTGCCGGCCGTGCCGCCCCGCCCGCTGCGTCGGGTGCCGGCACACCGAGCGGCGCCCGCCACCACGCGGCCACGGCGGCGAGCAGCGAGGCGGCCACAAGGGCGGCCGGCGTGCGCCAGCGCGGCGCCGACGTCATGGACGCACGGCGCGCGGGATCGTCGCCTGCAACGTGATCCTACACCCCCACCCGCCGCCGCAGCCCGGCGATCACATCCTCCGCCGCCACCCGTCGTCGCTGCAAATTTCCGCTCGGTACATCGATGTTGTGCGTATCGATCTTCCGGTTCAGCGCGGTGATGCGGTCGGTGATCTCGGCCGAGACGCGCGCCACGGCGGCTTCGCGCGCGGCCGTGGCGTTCACGGCCGCGCCGGCGCCGGTCCAGTCCGCCACGAAGCGGTCGACGCGCGCGGTGATCGCCTTCGCCTCCGCGGCGATCTCCTGGGCGCGATCGATCCAGGCCGGCCGGAAGCCTTGGCCCTTGAGCATGTGGTTCGCCAGCCACATGTCGTCGTCGACCTCGGTGTCGAAGGCCAGCGGCTTGCCCTTGCCCGGCAGGTCGTCGAACGCCCCGCGCTCCGCCGCCTCGGCGATCGCCCGGTCGATGTGCGACTGCCACGCCTTGGCCCGGTCGCGCGAGGTGGGGCGGGCGATCTCGGCAAGGCGCTGCGCGCGGGCCGCGCGCTCTTCGGCGGAGGTGCCGTCGACTGCGGTGTCACCGACGTCCCCATTCGTGTCGTTTGCCATGGCATCATTCAAGCGGCGGGACGCGCGGCAGGCAAGTCACACCGGGGAGGGCGCTCGATGGCCGATGACGGCGACGGGATCGTTCGCTGCCAGTGGAGCGGGACGGACGTGGACTACGTCCGCTACCACGACACCGAGTGGGGCGTGCCGGTCCACGACGACCGGAAGCACTTCGAGTTCCTCATCCTCGAGGGCGCCCAGGCCGGCCTGAGCTGGCTGACGATCCTCCGCCGCCGCGAAGGCTATCGCCGCGCCTTCGCCGACTGGGACGCGAACGCCGTCGCCCGCTACGGCGACGCCGACGCTGCGCGCCTCCTCGGCGACAGCGGGATCATCCGCAACCGCGCCAAGATCGCGGCCGCCATCGGCAACGCACGGGCATTCCTCGACGTGCAGGCCGAGTTCGGCACGTTCGACGCCTACCTCTGGCGCTTCGTCGACGGCCGCCCGGTCCAGAACGCCTGGCGGTCGATGGCGGAGCTGCCCGCCGAGACGCCCGCGTCGCAGGCGCTCTCCAGGGACCTCAAGGCGCGCGGCTTCAAGTTCGTCGGCCCGACGATCGTGTACGCCCACATGCAGGCCGTCGGGATGGTGAACGACCATACGGTGGACTGCTTCCGCTATCGGGTGCTCGGCGGCCAGGGCCGGTGATCGACCGGCGACGCCGCACGCTTCGTCGTGCGGCTGTCGTGTTCGCCGCCGTCGCCGGGGCCGCCGTCGCCCTGGCGACGCTCGTCCCGGCGGGACGGGTCGCGTTCCGTACCCTCCTGTTCATGCCCGACCTCATGCCGCCGGTGACCGTCCGCCCGCTCACGTGGGTGACGCGTGCCCCGGTGCGCGAGGACATCCGCATCGTCGACCCGTCGTCGCCAACCGTCCCGACCGCGCCGGGATGGCCGGCCGATGTCTACGTGCCTCGCGGATCGGGCCCGTTCCCGGCCATCGTCGTCTCGCTCGGCATCAACCAGGCCGCCCGCGACGACCCGCGCGTCCGCAAGCTGGGCGACGGCCTGTCGCGGCTCGGCTTCCTCGTCCTCATCCCGGCCAACGAAGAATTGCGGGCCGAGCGCCTGACGCCCGACGCCGTGGCGATGCTCGTCGCCGCGTACCGTCAGCTGGCGGCCCGCGCGGACGTCGACCCTGACCGCATCGGCTTGTTCGGCGTGTGCGTCGGGGCGTCGCTCGCGCTGCTGGCCGCCGAGGAGCCGACGATCGCCGACGATGTGGCCTGGGTGGCGTGGTTCGGCGGCTACTACCGGCTCGAGACGCTCGTGGCGGCCGTCGTGAGCGGGCACAAGCCGCGCGGCGACATCGTCTGCCCGCCGAACGTCGATTGCGTGCCGTCCGGCACGCCCGTACCGTGGCCAGTCGACCCTCTCAGCGAGCGCGTGATCCGGCTGCACCTCCTGGAGCAGATCGACGACGCGGACGGGCCGATCGTGATCGCCGATCTGCTCGGCGACGATGTGACGTACGACGGCGCGCTGCGGGCGATCGATCGCCTGCCGCCCGCCGTGCGCGCCCGCCTGGCCGCGCTCTCCCCTGCGACCCACCTCGACCGCCTGCGCGCGCCGCTGTTCACGATGAACGACATCGGCGACTCGCTCATCCCGTCGACCGAAACGGACGCGCTGAACGCCGCCGCCCAACCGCTCGGCCACCTGGCGCGCGCCCGCACGTTCGATGTCTTCAGCCATGTGAACCTCGACCCGTTCCAGGACCCCGGCCACACCGTCCCCGAGCTCTGGCGCCTCTACCGCCACGTCCAAGCCATCGTCGCACCGGCGCTGCTACACTGACCCGGCCACCCCTTCGCGACAGGAGGCGACGATGATCGCGCCCACCCTTCCGGCCCCCGATGTAGAAACGTCGAGGCCAGCTACACCGCATGACGCCCGCGTCCCGGGCGCCGACCGCGGACCGATCACGCACGACCCCGTTCTGCTCACCGTGCGGCGCCGCTTCACGGTGGACGACTACCACCGGATGGCGGAGGTCGGCTTGATCGAGCCGGGGGCGCGCACGGAGCTCCTGGACGGGGAGGTGGTGTTCAAGATGACGATCAACAGCCCTCATGCCGGGTGCGTCAAGCGGCTGAATGGCTTGCTCCTCCGCCTGCTGCAGGGACGGGTGATCATCGGCGTACAAGACCCCGTGCGCCTCGATGATTGGTCCGAGCCCGAACCGGACCTTTCGATCCTCAAGCTGCGCGACGACTTCTACAGCCGGGCGCATCCCTTGCCCGCCGACGTGCTGTGGCTCATCGAGGTCGCCGATACGACGCTCAGACTCGATCGCTACATCAAGCTGCCCCTTTACGCCGCCGCCGGCATCGTGGAGGTCTGGCTCGTCGACTTGAACGCTGCGACCGTCGAGGTCCACCGCGACCCGGACGCCGCCGGCTACCGCCTCCAGCAGCGCTTCGGCCGCGGCGACGAACTGCGCCCGGCGGCGTTCCCCGACATCGTCGTGGCCGTCGACGACGTCCTCGGCCCGGTCGACGACGCGGCGCCGACGGACGCCTGAGTGGTCCCGATGACGACGACCGCGACCCTGTCGCCACCGCCAACGGCGCAGGCCGAACGGGGCGCGGGCGAGGGCTAGCGGTACCGGTCTCCGCTCCAATAGATGTACGACAACGGCGCCAGAACCATCGCGAGGGTCACCACAGCATCGCCGGCCGCCGACATTCCGTTGAGGCGAAAGCCAAACTCCATTGCAGCTCCGAGCGCGATGGGTGGCGCGAGCGGGACCCATCCGAAGCGTCGATAGAGTCTCCGCAAGGCAGAGGAGTGCTCCATCGGAACGACCGGGGGCAGTTTGGGCATTGGCCGCCGCCGGGCAAGCGCCGCCCACCAGGGCACGGTGACGACCGCTACGATCAACACGACCAGCGCGATCGACGCAGCCTCTGCGGTCAGTGGAAGGATCCCGAGTCGATCGGTCAGCACAGAGTCGAACACGCCGCTCAAGGCTACGCCAACGATAACATCTGCCACGATGGTGCTGCCGCGCGGTGACCACGGCGGGCGTGAGGACGCCTGCGGCGAGACGGAAGGACGATGGACGGTATCGGTCATCTGCAACTCACTCCCGGTGTGTTGTGCGGTGCGATACGAAGGGTCAACTGAGGTGCGGACGACGACGGCCCGGCTGCCGCCGGGCGACCTGACCAGGCCGGAATCAATGCTGCGACGCCCTCCGCCACTGCAGCACGACGAGCCAAAACAGGAACACCTGCACCTGACGCGGCACATCGTCCGGCCAGCTCATCCGGCAGCGTCGGCTGATCGGTGCGTTCGGTGCGACGTCGCCGATCACCGCGCCGTCCTCCACGAGGCGGAAGCGGCGCGCGATCGGTTGGGCGGCCTCCAGCGTCCAGCGGCGCCGGCCGTACTCCACGGCATAGCGCCGCACGAAGGCGCTCGGCTTGGCGGCCGAAGCCTCGACGCCCATCGGGCCGACGAGTTGGAAGTTGCCGAAGTTGGGCGCGCGGACGAGTTCGAAGCGCTTTCCGTCGAGCTCGAACGAGCCGCCGGACAGCGCCCACGGCACGTTGAGCGTCGTGATCCTCTCGTCGTCCGCCGCGACGTGGAAGCACCACGACGCGAAGTGCTTGGGCCAGGCTTGTAGTTCGGCCATTCGTCGCTCCTCGTGAATGAACTCCGCCGGCCACGGCGTACGCGCGCGCACCGTTGACGGTTGTGGACTCCGCGCTCCGCGGCGATCGCGGGACAGTCCAGCGAGGATAGTCCAGCGACGATCCGATCGCCTTGTGGCCCCTTCTGCCCGCATGCTACAATCGCCCGCCGTTTGCGCCGGCCCGGCGCGCACCATCGCCCTTGCGCGGTGGCCGCCCCGGCCGCTCCGCCCCGACCCCAGCCGCGAGGGATCCCCACCATCGACAGCACCCGCACCGTCTTCTGGGCGGACGACGCCGTTCAGATGATCGATCAGCGCCTCCTGCCCGCCCGCCACGAGGTCATCGCGCTCCGCTCCGTCGACGCCGTCGCCGACGCGATCCGCACGATGGCCGTCCGCGGCGCGCCCGCGATCGGCGCGGCGGCGGCGTACGGAATGGCACTGGCGGCGCGCGAATCGCGGGCGCAATTGTCGACGGCGCGCACGTCGGAGCCCGTAGGGATGGACGACAGCGCACGCCTCCGCGCCGACCTCGATGCGGCCGCCGCCACGCTGATCGCCGCCCGCCCCACCGCCTCGAACCTGGCGTGGGCCGTCGCTCGGATGCTCGACGCGTTCGAGCGCAGCGGCGGGCGCGACACGGCGGCCATGCTGTTGGCCGAGGCCGAGGCGATCGCCGACGCCGACATCGCGACGAACCGTCGGATGGGTGCGTATGGCGCGGCCCTGCTGCCCGACGAGGCGACGGTGCTCCACCACTGCAACACCGGCGCCCTGGCGACGGTCGACTACGGCACGGCGCTCGGCGTCGTCCGTGCGGCGCACGAGGGCGGCAAGCGGGTCCACGTGATCGTCGACGAGACGCGGCCGCGGCTGCAGGGCGCCAAGCTGACGTGCTGGGAGCTCGGACGGCTCGGCATCCCGCACACGCTCATCGTGGACGGCGCGGCGGCGTGGCGGATGGCGCAGGGCGGCATCGACGCCGTGCTCGTCGGCGCGGATCGGATCGCGGCCAACGGCGACGCCGCGAACAAGATCGGGACGTACGGCCTGGCGATCCTGGCGCGGCACCACGGCGTGCCGTTCTACGTCGTCGCGCCCACGAGCACCATCGATCTGCAGACGCCCGGCGGCGAGGCGATCGTCATCGAGGAGCGGGACGGCGACGAGGTGACCCATGTCGAAGGGCATGCCGTCGCGCCGGACGGAACGCCGGCCTTCAACCCGGCGTTCGACGTCACGCCGCAGTCCCTCATCACGGCGATCGTGACCGAGGAGGGCGTCGTCCGGCCGCCCTTCGCCGCCGGCCTGCGCGACGCCGTCGCGAACGCCGGCGCGCGCGATCACGGATCGGCCGCGCCGCTCGCCCGAGCCGCGACGCCGAGCGGCGGTGCCACCGGCGCGATGTCCGCGCCACCCCGGGAGGCCACCGCCGCATGAAGCGCATCCTCGTCACCGGCTCGATCGCCAACGACTACATCATGGCCTTCCCGGGCGACTTCACCGAGCACATCATCCCGGACAAGCTCGATGTCCTCTCCGTCAGCTTCCTCGTCGACAGCCTGCGGCGCGAGCCGGGCGGCTGTGCGGTGAACATCGCCTACAACCTGGCGCTCCTCGGCGAGCGGCCGGCCGTCATGGCCACCGTCGGCCAGGACTGGGCCGAGGACCGCGCGCGGCTCGAGGCCGCCGGCGTGGACACGGCGCACGTGAAGGCCGTGGACGGCGTGCACACCGCGTCGTTCTTCGTGTCGACGGACCGGCACAACCGCCAGATCGCCAGCTTCTACGTCGGCGCGATGGGCCACGCCGGCGAGCTGCGCCTGTCGGATGCGGTCGGCCGCGGGGCGCAGGACATCGCCGCCGTCGTCATCGCCCCGAACGCGCCAGAGGCGATGGTCAGCCTTGTGGCGGAGTGCAAGGCGCTCGGCGTGCCGTACGTCTACGACCCGAGCCAGCAAATCGTCCGCCTGTCCGGCGATGACCTGCGCGCCGGCATTGCCGGCAGCTTGGTGATGATCGCCAACGAATACGAGTTCGAGCTCATCCGTGAGAAGACGGGCCTCGAGGCGGACGACGTCCGCCGCATGACCGGCACGCTCGTCATCACGCACGGCGAGAAGGGCTCCCAGATCTGGTCGAACGGCGAGCGGTTCGATATCGGCATCGTCCCGCCCTCGGCCGAGGTCGATCCGACGGGCGTCGGGGACGCCTACCGCGCCGGCGTCGTCCTCGGCTTGCTCCACGACCTGCCGTGGCCGGTCGCCGGCCGCGTGGGTGCGCTGTGCGCCACGTACGCGCTCGAGGCGCTGGGCACGCAGCGCCATACGTTCACCCGCGAAGCGTTTGCCGACCGCTATGCCACCCACTTCGGCGCGGTGCCCGACGGGCTCGCGACGCTGCTCGCACAGCGATCGCCTGCCTGAGCGGGCGGCGCTCCGCTGCCGTCGTTCGTGTCCGCCGCACGTACCCACCATTCGTACCCGCCGCACATCCACCCCCCATCCCCGGCAGCCGCCGATCCGGATTCAAGGAGTCCACGATGTCCACCGCCTTCTCCGACCATCCGAACTACCTCTTCACCAGCGAGTCCGTTACCGAGGGCCATCCCGACAAGGTGTGCGATCAGATCAGCGACGCCGTGCTCGACGGGTTTCTGGCGCAGGACCCCCGCGCCCGCGTGGCGTGCGAGACGGCGGCCTCGGGAGGCATCGTCTTCGTGACCGGCGAGATCACGGCGAACGGCGAAATCGACTACGTGAAGACGGCGCGCGAAGTGATCCGCGACATCGGCTACGACGACGAGGCCGCCGGGCTGGACTACCGTGCCTGCGGCATCCTCACGCTCATCAAGGCCCAGTCCGTCGACATCGCCGGCGGCGTCGACCACGCGCTCGAGACGCGCGGCGGCGTGTCGGACGACGAGGTCACGTCGCTCGGAGCGGGCGACCAGGGGATGATGTTCGGCTACGCCTGTACGGAGACGGCCGAGCTCATGCCGCTGCCGATCGCCCTGGCGCACGGCATCACGCGCAAGCTGGCCGAGGTCCGCAAGAGCGGGCGCGTGCCGTATCTCCGGCCCGACGGCAAGAGCCAGGTCACGGTGGAGTACAACCGCGGCAAGCCCGCGCGCGTCGGGACCGTCCTTGTCAGCACGCAGCACAGCGCCGATGCCACGCTCGAGCAGATCACCGAGGACGTCATCGAGGACGTCATCAAGGCGGTTGTGCCGCCGGAGTATCTCGACGGCACGCGCTTCCTCGTGAACCCGAGTGGCCGCTTCGTCATCGGCGGCCCGGTCGGGGACGCCGGGCTGACGGGTCGCAAGATCATCGTCGACACGTATGGCGGCATGGCCAGCCACGGCGGCGGGGCGTTCTCCGGTAAGGACCCCACCAAGGTGGACCGCTCGGGCGCGTACGCGGCGCGCTGGGTGGCCAAGAACCTCGTCGCCGCCGGGATCGCCGAGCGCGTGATGATCCAGGTGGCCTATGCGATCGGCGTCGCCGAGCCCGTCAGCCTGAACGTCGACACGTACGGCACGGCCCGAATCGCCCCCGAACGGATCGACGCCCTCGTGGCCGAGCACTTCGACCTCCGCCCCGGCGCGATCCTGCGCGACCTGAACCTGCGCCGCCCGATCTACCGCCAGACGGCCGCCTACGGCCACTTCGGCCGCCCGGACATCGACCTGCCGTGGGAGAACACGGACCGGGCGGACGCGTTGCGGCGGGCGGCGGGGCTGTAATCCGAACCCGATTCCGTGTTCGCCGCCGCAACCAACCACCCGCTCCGGCCCGCACCTTCCCCGTCGGTAGGGGCACGGCATGCCGTGCCCCTACCGACGGGATCGGTTGGACCAAGGCAGGTAGATCACCCAGCGGTGTAGCGATGTCGGCGTCGCGGTTGCCGTTGCGGTCGGCAACGACGTCGCGCTCGACGTTCCGCTCGGCGATGGCGTTCCCGTCGGCTCGCCGCCCGTTGCCCGAAACCGCACCTCGTACAGCTCGGGCCAATGCTTGCCCGTGACGAGGAAGCGATCACCCTCGGGGACGTGGGCGATGCCGTTCAGGCAGTCGTAAGGGTCGTTGAAGCCGTACTTGACGCGGATCGCGTTGTCGAGCGGCGCGCCGTCGATGCGCTCGATCACGTCGCCGGTTGCCAGATCGATCCGGACGATGAACGTCTCGCGCCAGACGTTCGCGTACACCGCATCGCCGAAGCACTCGAGCTCGTTGAGGTTGGCCAGCGGCTCGCCGGCGATCTGCACCGGCACGCGGTCCTTGATGGCGAACGTCGTCGCGTCGCGGATGAAGAGCGTGTCGGAGCCGTCGCTCATGATGAGGTCCGTGCCGTTGTGGCACAGGCCCCAGCCCTCGCCGCCGTAGGCGATCTCGCCGAGCGGCTCGAACGAACGCTTGTCCCAGATGAACGCCCTGCCCGTCCGCCACGTCAGCTGAATCAGCCGGTCGCCGACGCGCGCCAGCCCTTCGGCGAAGTGTGCCGCGCCGATGTCGCGCTGCTGCAGCACGGCGCCCGTCGCCGGCTCGACGCGCCGCAGGGACGACTGGCCGTTCAGCCCGGTGCTCTCCCACAGCGTGCCGTCTTCCCACACCAACCCTTGCGTGTAGGCCGCCCGGTCGTGTGGATGCGTCGCCAGCACCTCGATCGTCATGGCCCGGGGGGTCGGGAACTGGGCGGCGCGGCTCGGCCGGGTCGGTGCGGCGAGTGTGGGCTTCGGTGCTGCGGCGGCGTGCGCCGTGAAGAGGAGCGCGCCGATCGCGGCGCTGCGTGCGGCGGCCGTGCGAATGGCGGCGGCGCGGCCGGCAGCAACGACCGGGCGGCTCATGGCGCCAGCGCACCCGGCGTTGGAACGATCGGCGCCACCGCCGGAGCGAAGCGCACGCGGAAGATCTTCGGCCAGAGCTTGCCGGTGAGCAGGAACGTCTCGTCCGCCGGGTCGAACGCGATGCCGTTCAGGACATCGATCGGCAGCGTCACGTCGCGGTCCGTCAGTTCGTGCTGCAGCGACGACGCGTCGATCACGTCCGTGACGCGGCCGTCGGACGGGTCGATCGCCACGATGAGATTCGTCTGCCAGACGTTGGCGTACACGCGGTCACCGACGCACTCCAGCTCGTTGAGCATCGGCAGCGCCGTGCCGTCGAGCGTGACGGCGACGTTGCCGGTCGGCGCAAACGATGCCGGGTCGCGAAACGTCAGGTGGTCGGAGCCGTCCGACATGACCAGCTGCTGCCCGTCGTGGCACAGCCCCCAGCCCTCGCCGTCGTAGCTGAGCTCCTTCTTCAGCGCGAACGTCGACCGATCGTACGCAAACGCGCGCTCCTCCTGCCACGACAGTTGGTACAGCGTGTCGTCGACCAGGGCCAGACCCTCCGCAAACACGTCGGGCGGGACGTCGTAGCGCCGCACGACGCTGCCGCTCTCGAGCTCGACCTCGCGCAGCGTCGATTGGCCCTCGAGGCCCGTGCTCTCGAAGAGCGTGTCGCCGTCGAGGAGGAGCCCCTGTGTGAACGCGCCGGGGTCGTGGGGGTAGGCGGCGAGGACGATCGGGACGAGGCGGTTGGCGGGTGGGGCCGTCCCGGCCGGGACGGCATCGGCGACCTCGGCCGGCGTCGAGGCGCCGTCGGCGGCAGCAGGCGAAGCCGCACCCGGCGGCAGCGTCGATGAACGCGTCGACAGACAACCGGCAAGCGCAAGCGCCAATCCGGCCGCTACCGCCGGCGCTGCGCATCGAGCGAACGGGACCGCCATGAGGGCCTCCACGATGATGCTGGATGGGGTGGGGGATTATAGGTCGTCCGCCGGGCTGTCGGGCGGCGGCCCGATGGAATAGGGGCTAGAATGCGCGCCCGCGCCCTCCCCAACCACCGGATGCCCACATGCCGCCCACCGCCCCGCAATGGACGATCCCCGACTGGCTCGCGCCCCTCGGTCGCCTCGACCCCGCCGCCGTGGCCGCCATCGCCCTCACGGCGCTCGTGCTGGCGCTGCTCACGTTCGTGTTCGCGACGATGACGTGGGTGCGCGCGCGTCGGATGGTCCGGCACTACGGCACGCTCATGCGCGGCGTCGAGGGGCAGAGCCTGACGCGCGCCGTCGAGTCGTACGTCGAACGGCTGAACGCCGTCGAGCGGCGCAGCTCACAGGTCGGCGACCAGGGGCGGGCGACGTCGACCCGGCTGAATCAGGCCGTTCAACACGTTTGCCTCGAGCGCTACAGCGCCGTGGATGCCAGCGACAACCAGCAGAGCTTCTCGCTGGCGCTGCTCGACGCGGCCGACAACGGGATCGTGCTCACGGCGCTCTACACGCGCAGCGGGCTGCGCGTGTACGCCAAGCCGGTGCAGGGCGGCGGGTCGCCGTATGCGCTGTCGGCGGAGGAGCAGCGGGCAATCGGGCGAGGAGAGGGCGATTGACGCCCACGGGCTGACCCTCTTGGCACCCTGCGCCCCGACCCGTATACTGTCGCGGCTATCTCGACTGCGGCGACCACCCTCGTGTCGTCGCTTGGCTGCCCCGGAAATGGGTGTTTGAACGTGGCGAATCCGAACGGTCCCACCGCCCACGCGGCGGTCATGGTGGCCGTCCCGCGTGTCCTCGTCCCCGTGCTCGGCTTGGCGGCCTTCGCGCTGGTGGCGGGATTGATCAACGTCTCGCAGGCCAACCGTGCGCTCAGGCAGGAGGTGGCCAACCTCACGCTGCAGCGCGACACGACGGAGGCGCGCGTGCAGCTCTTGACCGGCGCCGCTGCGCGCAAGAACAAGGAGCTGTACGAGGCCGAGGGCGAGACGAACACGCTGCGCCAGCAGGTCGATGCCGTGGAGATGCAGCTCGACGGCATCGCCTTCCTGCACGACCAGATGCGCGCTGAGCTCGGCCTCCCGACGCCGACGCCGACGCCCCCGTCGGCCGGCGGGCCTTCGCTGCCCGGCTTCTCGTCCCCGTCCACCGGCGCCGAAGGCGGTCCGTTCGACGCTTCCGTGACGTTGGAGGACCGGCTGGCGCTGGCCCGCGAACGCCTCGGCTGGGCGCTGTCCGATGTGTACGCGCTCTGGGGCCAGTCCAAGGGTGGAGCGTGGCGCCAGGCGGCGACGCGCGGCATGCCGCCCCCGCCGGATGGCGGTCGCCTGCCCGCCAACTGGCCGGTCCGCGGCGAAGTGACGAGCCCGTTCGGCTGGCGGGAGTTCCGCGGCAAGCCGAACCACCACTCGGGCATCGACATCGGCATGCCGTACGGCTCACCGGTGGCCGCCACCGGCGACGGGACGGTCGTCGGCAGCGGCTGGCAGCCGGGCTACGGCTGGTGTGTGCTCGTCCAGCACGGCCAGGGCTACGCCACGCTGTACGCCCACCTCTCGAGCACGCTTGCCCAGCTGGGCGACGCCGTCACGCCGGGCGCAGCGGTTGGCCTGTCCGGGAGCAGCGGCAACTCGACCGGACCGCACCTCCACTACGAAATCTGGCACAACGGGACCGCGCTCGACCCCCGACCGTTCATGGACCACGGCGCGCCGGAAGCGGCGCACTAGTACACTGTAACTGCAGAGTCTACGGATAGCTACCTCTGTCGGATGTCCGAAGCGTGTCCAGTGACAGAGTACTAGCTGTGGCCACCTGAGGGAGAACGATATGGCGTGGTTCACACGCGGTGACCGGACCACCCGGCGCGGCGAACTGCTCGAGAGCGCGGTCGGGGTCAGCACGTCCCTGTCCGGCGTGATCCGGAGCGACGGCGGGGTCCGCATCGACGGCCACTTCGAGGGCCACATCGACGTCGCCGGCAACGTCGTCGTCGGCGAGTCGGGCGTCGTTCAGGTCGACGTCCTTCGTGCCCGCAACATCACCGTCGGCGGCACCGTCACCGGCAACGTCGAGTGCGGCGGGCGGCTCGAGATCCTGGCGACCGGTCAGGTCGTGGGCGACATCGTGGCGGACGCGATCATGATCGACCAGGGCGGTGTGTTCCAGGGCGCCAGCCGGATGCGCTCCGCCATGCCCGTGCTTCCGCCGCCCGCCGCCCAGCCGCCGCACCTTGCGTCCGGCGACGCGGGGGGCGCGGACGCCTCGCCGGGGGTCGACGACGTGATCATCGACCTCGGCCCCGCGCCGACAACCGACCGGGCGGTCGACCCGCCGGCCCCGGCGCCTTCGGAGCCCACGTCGCCCGCCCCGCCTCCGGTGCGCCGCGTGGCCCCACCCGCCGCCGAGCGCACGCCCCCCACCGACGTGAAGGCCGGCGGCCCGCCGCGCTCCGCGTCGACGGCGGCCCCGTCCGCGCCGCGCGTCGAGCCGGCGCTGGACTTCGCCCTCGACATCGAGCCCATCATCCCCGACACCGCTGCCGGCTCGGCCTCCGGCGCCGCCCACCAGCCCGCGGGTGCGGCGGTCGGTGCGGACGGCGCACGCCGCAACCGGCGACCGGGCGGGGGCCGGCGGCGCTGACGTTGCGCCGGCGGGCGGGATCGTCCGGACGCGGTATCCGATTCGCGCCGCCGCGTGTCATCGTTCCCCAGACGACAGGAAACCACCGGGGCACCCCGCCCCTTCCCGGGACCGAGGAGCACCCGCTCCGACCTGACGATCGCCCGACCGACTGCGGGCGGTTCGGCGTCGCCGTGACGTCGGCGCATCAAGGAGAACGAGATGAACGCATCCAAGTTCGTGGCGGCCAGCGTCGCCCTCACCGTCCTCGCCATGGCCGGCAGCGCGTTGGCCACCCTCGGTGCGCGACGGGGCGGGGACGCCGTGGTCGCAGCGCCTCTGGCGCAGGCGGTGCCGGCTGCGGCCGGGCGCGTCTTGTTCGATCCCGGCCCGCCGGACATTTGGGTCGCCAAGGTTCGTGACGGGATCACCATTACACAGATCGTGAAGCGCGGACAGGGCGGTCTCGTCGCGCAGAACCTCGGCGATGAGCCGACGCGGTTGCTCTCGCTCGACGCGTGGCCGTTCGCTTCCGATGTGGGGTCATGCGAGCGCTGTTTCCTCACGCGGACGCTGTGCAGCGGCACGCTGGCGCCCGGCGCCACGTGGCGCGTTTCGGCGACCGTTGCCGTCCTTAGCCTCAGCGAGCGTCGCGCAGCGGACGTCGACGCGGCATGGGTCGATGCGGCCGTCGCGGAAGGCTTGGGGACCGATGCGACCGTCGCCGACGTCGTCTGCGCGCACATGGCACGCTGGCGACCATCGGCCGGTGCGCCGGCGTGTCCGGGTACGGCGTTCATGGACGCGTTCGTGCGCGGCGGTGCATCCGACGCCCTACCGAACGGCCTCGACGCGGCCATGGCGCGCGGCGAGCCGATCGGCGGCGTGATCGAGCAGCTGGGCGCGGCGCGCTCCGCCGGCGGAGGATCGGTGGATCATTTCGAAGCGCTCGGCCTCGCGGACACGGGCTGGGCACCGCCGCCGGAAGACGGCGGACCGCGCGCGCGCTTCGTCTACGATCTTCCAGGCGCCTGGATCCGGAGCCCGGACGGGCTGTCGAGTGCCGTCCGCCTGTTCAACCCGGCGGGCGACTGTGCGACGGTCGTCGTCTCGGCCTATCGGACGAGCAACGGCCTGCGCGGCGTGTACACCCATACCCTCAAAGCGGGCGCGCTCGACGGCTTCGATCTCGACAGCGTCGAGGCCTTTGCCGACGTGAACGGCTCGGCCACTGTTCGTCTCGTGAGCGATCGCCCGCTCGCCGCCGCCCTCACCGTCGTCGGCCCCGACGGGGGTCGCAACCTCAGCTACACCGTCCCCGCCATCCGCATGCCCACCGCCCCGCTCCCGTCGCCCGGGCTGCGCCAGCTCATGCCGCTCGGCTACCAGGAGAAGGTCAGCTTCGCCGCCGATGCGGCCATGTCGCGTCTGCGGTCGCCGGGTGGAGAGCCGGGCGGACGCCTGTCGGTCAACCCCGACATCGTGTTCGCGCCCGCCCAGGAGCCGCTCGACCGCGCCCAAGGCTGGGAGACGAGCATCCCGGTCTTCAACCCGTACACCGAGCGCCTGGAGTTGGCGAACCGGATGCAGGCCGAGGGCGAGCCGCGGCGCGAGTTCGGCTACCCGCTGGTGCCGCGGGTGCAGACCGTCCTCCAGCCCGGCTTCGGACTCGGCAAGCCCGGCGGCGACGGCTGGGGCGAGATGTTCGCGGCGGTGCCGCTGGCGCTGCCGCTGTCCATCGCCGTCCACAGCTGGCGCGAGGCGCGCGACGTGCCCGTGCCGATCGAGGGCTGGGGCGTGCGCACCTGGTCGTTCGACTGGGCCGATTGGACCTCGACCGCGCCGCGCTTCATCGGCCTGCCCGACCTCGGCGGCCCGGCCGTCGCCTCGCCCGACGACCCGGCGGCCGCCCCGATCGCCCTGACGGGCACGATGACGGACACGTTCGGCGGCCGGATCGCCGTCCAGAACCCGTTGACGCAAACCGCGCGCATCGCGATCGATACCTACGCGCCCGCTTGCGGCTACGCCGGCACGCTGCTGCGGACGATCGACGCCCGCCAGCGGATCCTCGTCGACGTCCGCGACCTGCCCGGCGTGGCCCACGGCGCCGACGCGGCCGTCGTGCGCGTCCTGGAGGGCGCGGTGGCGGCGATGGTCGAGCTCCGCCGCCCGGCTTGGCTCGATCTTGCCGACGCGCCGCCCGACATCGCTTCGGCCTACCTCGGCACGCCGATCGATGCCGCGGACGCCGGCCCGCAGCCCGAGCCGCTGTCCGCCCGCCTGGCCGTCACCCCCACCGCGCTGACCGTCGATCGCGCCGCCCTCACGCCGCTGCAGATCCTCGTCGGCCACGTGCCCGACGACGCGCGTTGCGCCGCCTTCACCGCCACGGCCGACGTGCCGTGGCTGTCCGCCACCCCAGCCGGCGGCGCCTTCCCGGCCGTCGTCACGCTGACCATCGACCCCCGGCGGCTCCCCTCCGGCGACGCGACCGGCACGTTGACGATCGCCAGCGACGATTCGACGATCAGCGACAGCCCGCAACGCGTCACGGTGACGGTGACGGGCGAACCGGTCAACGAGGATCCGGGGCGGGCGTACATGCCGTACGCCGTGCGGTTGGCCGGGCGGTAAACCACCCGCCGCGCCCATCCCGACTTCGTGACGGGCGCGGCGGGTACGGGGCAACGGCTTGCGGGGCAGGCACGGGGACCTGCCCCTTCAAGACATCCGGGGTTGTGGGTCCTGTCTAACGCCGCCCCCAAAACGCCTCCGCCGGACATCGCCGCACCGTCACGGCCACCTGGGCGTAGATCGCGGCGAGGTCGGCCGGCGTCGGTGCGGGCAGGTAGCGCTCGCTTGCGCCGGCGATCTGGGTCAGGAACGTGCCGTCGACGTCGCCGCCGAGTCCGATCGCGAAGATCATCGCGCCGGCCAGTCGGGCGGCGGCGGCGGCTTGCAGGGCGCGTTCGGGCTGATCGTCCTGCTGGCCGTCCGTGACCAGGATGATGAGCGGCGCTGCGCCCGCGCGGTGGCGCGGGCTGCCGAGCTCGGCCACCGCCAGCTGCAGGCCGAGGTCGATCCGGGTGCCGGAGTCGAGTGCGATCGCGTCGAGGGCGGCGCCGGCCTGGGCCGCGTCGCCGACGAGGGGCGACATGAGCGCGGCGTCGTGGTTGAACGCCACGATGCCAACCTGATCTTCCGGCAGGCTGAGGAGGCCGATGAAGCTGCGGGCGGCGGCCTTTGCGGCGTCGATCTTGGCGCCGTCCATGCTCGTCGAGGCGTCGATCAGGAGGACGGCGTCGAGCCGCACCTGGCTCGGGTCGCAGCGCTCGTTCAGCACGACCGGGAGGTAGAGGTCGGCCGGGGTCGGCGTCGAGGTGGCGGTCGGCGTCGATGTGCGGGTGGGCGAGGCCGTATGGCCGATCGTCAACGTCGGCTCGACGGTCGGCGTCTCGGTCGGGAGGGCGACGACGTCGACTGCGGGCACCGGGAAGACGACCCGGCCCGGCGCGCCGCTGAAGTCGACGTAGTCGGCATACGCCTCGGTGTTCGTCGGCCAGCGGCCGATGGCGCTCGGGCGGACCCGGAAGCGGACGCCGGCGCCGGTCAGCGGGACGTTCTGCAGTCGCCACGTGACGTTCTGGCCCGCGACGACGGCCGGCGGTTCGGCCGAGGACGGGACGTAGGGCATGTTCTCGGGCAGGAGGTCGACGATTTCGAGGGAGCGCAGGAGCGTCGTCGGCTTGATCCGCTGCACGATCTGTCCGTACAGCAGCGGCAGCTGCGCCTCGGAGCGGTTTTTGAGGAAGTGGCTGTCGTCCGTCACGAGCTGGCGGAGCATCCGCTCACCTTGGCCGCTCTGCCCGAGGATCTTTCGGCCGCTGTCGGCCGCCGTGCCGACCCAGATCCCGAACGCCTCGTCGACCCGCCGCTTGAGCTGCCCGCCGGCCCGCTCGATCGCGTTGCGGAAGTACTCGATCTGCCACGGTTGGGTGTCCTTGTCGACCGGGATGCCCTCGCTGGCCAGGAGGTAGATGACCACCTTGCGCGCATCGCGCCGGCCGCGCGGGGAGAACAGCTCACGCTCGGTGTCCTCGATGGCGGTGCGCAAGCTCCAGGCGGCATCGCCGGCCTCGAGGCGCCTGAGGCTGCGCCGGAGCAGCTGGACGTTGTTCGTCAACCGCCCGCCGCTGCCCGGCTGGACGACGACCTGGTCCGTCGTCGGGTCGATCCCGTCGAGCAACGCATCCACGGAGCGCTGGACGCTGCGGAACGCGTTCCGGCTCATCGACTGGTCGAGGACGAGCGCGATGTCGGCCGCCAGCTGCGAGCCGGCGCACGCACCGCGGACCGTGAGCGTGATCTCGACCTCGTCGCCGATCGTCACGCGTCCCGGCGCGGCGGTCTTGTCGCCCACGATCTGGCAGCCCTTCTCCACGGTCGGCGGCCGCATCCCGGGCGCGGCCGGGTCCCAGTGGTACGCCGTCACGACGTCCGCGCTGCGGTCGACGACGTACACATCGCCGGCCGCATCGGCGGCGATGTCGCTCGGCTGCGACGGCCCGAGGTCGGGCCGGGCGACGATCCAGGCGGCGACGACCGTACCGTCCCGCCCGAGCCGGTGCGCCCAGCCGTCGCGCCCGAGAACGACGAGCGTGCCGTCGGGCAGGACGTCGAGGCGCGTGGCACGACGGGCGCTCGGCGGCAGGTCGAATCCGACCACCGGCGTGCCGTTCGCATCCCAGCCCGTGACGATCCCGCTCCCGCCGTCGAGCGCGAACGACGTGCCGTCGGCCGCAACGGCTCCATCCGTCCAGACCGCCGTGCGGCCGCTCGACCCGCGCAGCGCCTCCGAGCCGACGACTTCGCCGGCTCCGTCGAAGCGGTACGCCATCGCCGTCCCGCCGTCGACGACGACGACCTGTCCCTTGGCCGCGTCCCAGTTCACGGCGACGACGTCGTGCGCGCCGCCCGCCGCCGAAGGCAGCCTCGTGCGCCAGCGCTCGCTGCCGTCGGCCGCAAACGAAACGACCGCAGCGCCGTCGGCGGCAAAGACGATGCCTGCGGCGTCCCCGTCGGCATCGACGACGTCGTAGCCGGCCATCTGGGCCTCGGCGATGCCGGCGCCCGACAAGCGCTGCACGCGCGGCGGCACGTCGACGAGGTACGCCTTGCCGTCGGCGCCGAACGACAGCGTCTCGAGCCCGTCGAACAGCCCGACGGCCAGATCGGGGCTGGCCCATCGGCTCGTCGGCTCGCCGCTGGCCTGGCGGTCGCGGAAGGCCAACACGCCGGCCTGCGCGCCGCCGCCCGCCGTGCCGCCCCCGGACGTCGCGACGGCGGCCCAGACGCCTTCGCCGGGCGCGGCGGCCACGGCGACGGCCGGTGTCGTCTCGAATCGGCCGGTGACGCGTCCGGTGTCGATGTTCAGGCGCGCCAGTTCCGCGCCGGTGGCCACCCAGACCTCGTCGACGGCAACGGCGACGTCGAGCGGCTCGCCGACAATGGGCGTGCCGGCGAGCTTGATCGTGCCGGCGGCCTTGCCATCGCTCTCGAAGATGACGACGCGGGCGTTGCCGCGGTCGGCGACGAAGATGCGGCCATCGGGCGCGACGTCCAGGCCGGCCGGGCCGTCGAGCTGCGCCGGCCCGTCGCCCGTGCCGCCGAACGGCGCGCCTTCCGTGCCCGATGGGTCGAAGACGCGGACGCGATCACCGTTGGCGTCGCTGGCGAACACCCGCCCGTCGGGTGCGACGGCGACCCCGGAAGGGTTGAGGCCGCTCCATGCGGCCACACGGTTGCCGGCGAGGTCGAAGACGGCGATCGCCCCGTCGTGTGCGTCGGCCACGTAGAGTCGGTTGCGGCCCGCGTCGGCCGCCACGTGGCCGGCCGAGCCGAGGGGCGACGCGCCGCCGCGGCCGAAGGCGAGCTGCGGCGCGCCGTCGGCTCCGAGCACCTCGACGCGGCCCAAGCGCGCGTCGGATGTGACGATCCGGCCATCCGGCAGCCGGTCGATGCCGACCGGCTCGATCCACAACCGACCCGGCACGACGCCGGCCGACTCGGTCCAGGTGGCCGAGCGGACGAAGCTGCCGGGGGCGGGGACGGGCGACTGTGCCCGCGCCGGGGCGCCGCCGGCGGACAGGGCGAGGGCGAGGGACGAGGCGGTGAGGAGGGCGACGACGGGGGCGACGGAAGGGGTGCCGTGGGCGGGGTCGCCTTCGTCGTGTCGGCGGGCGGGCAGGATGCGCATCGATCCACTCCGTGTCGCAAGGAGTCGGTCGCCGGATGATACTCCTCCAATGCAACGCTAACGCGCGGGCCTCTCGGGGGGCGCTATAATCGACCGGTCAACCCCACCCTGCGAGACCCCCACATGATCCAATCCCTCGTGACCAAGATCGTCGGCGATCCGAATGCCAAGACGGTCAAGCGCATCCAGCCAATCGTCCGGGCGGTGAACGCGCTCGAGCCTGAGTACGTTCAGCTGTCGGACGACGAGTTGCGCATGAAGACCGCCGAGTTCAAGGCGCGCCTGGCGGACGGCGAGGACTTGGACGATCTGCTGCCCGAGGCGTTTGCCGCGGTGCGCGAGGCCTCGAAGCGGACGCTCGGCATGCGGCACTTCGACGTCCAGATCATCGGCGGCACGGTGCTGCACCAGGGTGGGGTGGCGGAGATGCGCACCGGGGAAGGCAAGACGCTCGTCGGCACGCTGCCGCTGTATCTGAACGCGCTCACCGGCCGCGGCGTCCACCTGATCACGCCCAACGACTACCTCTCCAAGCACGGCGTCCAGTGGATGGGTCCGATCTACCACGCCCTCGGCCTGTCGGCCGGCGTCATCCAGAACATGGGCCACAACCCGGAGATGTCGTCGTTCCTCTACGACCCGGACTTCCAGGCCGCCGACGACCGCTACCAGCACCTCCGGCCCGTCCACCGCCGCGACGCGTACGCGGCCGACATCACGTACGGCACGAACAACGAGTTCGGGTTCGACTACCTCCGCGACAACATGGTCTGGGACCTCAGCCAGCGCGTCCAGCGCGACCTCTACTTCGCGATCGTCGACGAGGTCGACAACATCCTCATCGACGAGGCGCGCACCCCGCTCATCATCTCGGGCCCGGCCGAGGAGGCCACGGACTGGTACGTCCGCTTCGCCGACCTCGTCAGCCGGATGACGCCCGACGAGGACTTCACGGTCGACATCAAGCTGAAGGTCGTCACCCCGACGGACGACGGCATCGAGAAGCTCGAGCGCTCCCTCGGGATCGACAACCTCTACAGCCCGGAGCACTACCAGCTCACGCCCTATTTCGAGAACGCGCTGAAGGCGCGGGTCATGTACGAGCGCGACAAGGAGTACATCGTCACGGACGACGGCGAGGTCGTCATCGTCGACGAGTTCACCGGGCGGCTCATGCACGGCCGGCGCTTTTCCGAAGGCCTGCATCAGGCGATCGAGGCCAAGGAGGGCGTGCGCGTCCAGCGCGAGAGCGTCACGTTGGCGACGATCACGTTCCAGAACTACTTCCGGATGTACGACAAGCTCTCGGGCATGACCGGTACGGCCTGGACGGAGCGCGAGGAGCTCCAGCGGATCTACGACCTGGACGTCACGATCATCCCGACCCACCGCGACATCAAGCGCATCGACCGCCCGGACCTCGTCTACACCGCGGTCGGCGCCAAGTGGAAGGCCGTCGTCGAGGAGATCGTGGAGCGCCACGCCACGGGGCAGCCGATCCTGGTCGGCACCGTGGCCGTCGAGACGAGCGAGCGCCTCTCCCAGCTGCTCGAGAAGCGCAAGGTCCCGCACGAGGTCCTGAACGCCAAGAACCATGAGCGCGAGGCCGAGATCATCGCGCAGGCGGGGCACAAGAACGCCGTCACGATCGCCACGAACATGGCCGGCCGCGGCGTCGACATCCTGCTCGGCGGCAACGCCGAAGGCACCGCCCGCGCCGACCTCCGCAAGCGCGGCGCCGATCTCACGACGCTCTCGGCGCTGGACTGGGACGAGGCCGTCAGCATCCTCCGCTCCGGCGGGGACCCCACCGAGCGCTTCCCGACGGAGTGGGCCAAGACGCTCTCGGACGCCTGGCATCGCTGCGCGCGCGAGCGCGATGAGGTGATCGCGCTCGGCGGGCTCTTCGTCCTCGGCACCGAGCGGCACGAGGCGCGGCGGATCGACAACCAGCTGCGCGGGCGGGCGGGTCGCCAGGGCGATCCGGGCGAGAGCCGCTTCTTCGTGGCCATGGAAGACGACCTGATGCTCCGCTTCGGCGGCGACCGGGTGAAGCGCCTGATGGAGCGCTTCGGGGTCGACGAGAGCCAGGAGATCGAGAGCACCCTCGTCAGCCGCCAGATCGAGGGCGCGCAGGTGAAGGTCGAGGGCTACAACTTCGACGTCCGCAAGCACCTCCTCGAGTATGACGAGGTGATCAACGAGCAGCGCAAGCTCATCTACGGCCAGCGCGCCGAGATCCTGAGGCGCGAAGAATACCGTCCGATCTTCTGGACGATGCTCGAGGAGGAGGTCGCCGCGCTCGTCGATCTCTACACCGCCGGCGAGCGGGACGAATGGGACCTTGCCGGCCTGCACACCGTCGTCCGCTCGATCTTCCCGATCCCGGACGACGAGCACCACGAGGACTGGCGCTCCTGGTCGCCCGACGCCATCCGCAACCACTTGCTGGCGCTGGCGGAGGAACTGTACGACGCCAAGACCGCCCGCCTCGGGCCCGACCTCATGCACCAGCTCGAGCGCCACGTATTGCTTCGGACGATCGACAACGCCTGGATCCATCACCTGACGGCGCTCGACGAGCTGCGCACCGGCATCGGCCTGCGCGGCGTCGGCCAGGAGAAGCCGCTGGTGGCCTTCAAGCGCGACGGCTTCGCAATGTTCCAGTCCCTGCTCACGATCATCCGCGAGAACATCGTCCGCGGCGTCTTCCTGGCCGAGCCGGCCGAGGCGCCCCGCCCCGCCCCGCCCCGCCCCGCGCCCGACGGCGACGGCCGCGCGACGGACGGTGCCAACGGGTCGTCGGCGGCGCAGCGCGGCCGTGTCGGCGGGCAGGTGGCCGCGCCGCGGGACTCGCTCTTCGCCCGCGCCCAGGCCGCCGCAACCGCCGGCGCCCCCGGCGGCCCGGTCCGCGCCCAGCCCAAGGTCGGTCGCAACGACCCGTGCTGGTGCGGCAGCGGGCGGAAGTACAAGAGCTGCCACATGCGGGAGGATCTGACGGGGGTGGGGGTGCGCTAACCCGCAGCATGTTCGCTTCTCACAACCTTGCATCTCATCATCGCCAGGGAGGCCACCGTGCTCACGATGTCACGACGAATCACCGTGCTGTTCGTGTCTTCCGCGCTCGTGCTGTGTGGCTCAGCCGCACGTGATCTGCAGGCCGCCGTCGAGGGCTCGGCGCGCTCTGCGGCGGACCAGGGGCGGGCCTACCTCCCGCTGGTCGGCTTCTACGCCCGCAACGATCTCGTTCCTCCGGTGGAAGCGGGTGCGCCGACGGCCGCGGCGCCGCGCCCGACCGCAACGCCCCGATCACCGGTTCCCGGCGCCTCGGAGTGGTCCAACTTCACCCTGAGCCGGCACGTCACATCGCTGTACATGGACGCCGCCGGACAGCGCATGTGGGTCGGGACGACGTCGGGGCTGGTGACGTGGGACCTGCGCTCCGCCACCCCGCAGAAGTTCACCGTGGCCGAGGGTCTGCTGAGCAACGAGATCACGGCCGTCCACGTCGACCCGCTTGGCCGCGTCTGGGTGGGGCACGACCTTGGTGTCAGCCTGTCCGACGATGGGGGCCGCCGCTGGCAGGCGCTGCGCGACGCGGCGATGCTGTACGGCCTCGAGGTGACCGCGATCGTCGCCGATGGGGCGGGGGGGACGTGGTTCGGAACGCGGAGCGGGCTGGTTCAGCGGGCGGCCGACGGCACGTTCGACGTCGTGCACACGCCGGCGGTGCTCATCGATCAGCCGATCACCTGCGCGCTGCGCGACGCGGCCGGCAACCTATGGTTCGGCGCCGACGGTGCCGGGCTCGTCCGGCGTGCGCCGGACGGCGGTTGGCGCGTGTTCGGCCTCGCCGACGGCCTGCCGGATGCCGACGTCCTCAGCTTGGCGGCGGACGGCACGGGCGGAATCTGGGTCGGGATGCAGAACGGACTCGCACGCCGCGACGCGGTCGGCGGATGGACCGTCGTCCGCCAGGCACGCGGTGAGGATGGCCGTGGCCCGATCGAGCGGGTCGCCGCGGTGACCGTGGCGCCTGCCGGCGACGTATGGCTCGCTGCCGGCAACAACCTCCTCCATCTGCCGCGCGGCGCGAGCGAGGCGGTGTACAGCCGCGACGACGAGGTGTTCGGCGCCACGGCGGTGGCCGCGACGGCGGACGGCGAGCTCTGGGTCGGCGCCGAGACCACGCTCGCGCATCGCGCGTCCAACGGCGTATGGAGCGAGCGGCTGACGCCCGATGTCGTACCCGACGCCCAAGTGAAGGCCATCGCGCTCGGCGAAGACGGCGTCTGGTTCGGCACGGCCAGCGGCGTCGCGAATCGCGACGGCGACGGCGAGTGGCACGGTCTCACAGCGACGGCGGATGACTCCCAGACGTTCTTCTACGACATGGACGTCGCGTCCGACGGCCGCGTCTGGCTGGCGACGGGCTTCGGGCTGATCGAGATCGCCCCGTCCGGCGCGCAGAGGCTGCACCACCTCGAAGCACGGTTGCCGTTCTCCTACGTCGCAAGCGTGGCCCTCGACCCCGACGGCCGACCTTGGATTGCCTCAGGACCGGGGATGGTCACGGACGCGAACGTCGCCTGGCTGGGCGCCGACGGGGCGTGGCGGTCCCGTCTCGTCACCCATCCGCTCACCGGCGCGCCGATCTCGGATTTCATGGCCATCGAGATCGACGCCGCCGGTGCGGTCTGGCTCGGCTCGACCAGCGGCCTCTATCGCCTCGACCGCGACGGCCGCACAACGGGCCATTACAGCGCGTCCGACGACCTGCCCTCCAACCTCGTGACGAGCATCGCCGCCGATGCCAAGGGCCGCGTCTGGGTCGGGACGACCGGGCTGTTCAACCAGCTGACCGGCCAGTACGATGGTGGCGGCGTCGCGATGCTCGATCACGACATCTGGACGCAGTACACCGTTGACGACGGTCTCCTGACGAACGAGTGGATCACGGGCATCGACTTCGACCGCGACGGGGGCACGTGGTTCGCCACCGAGGCCGGCCTCAGCCACATGGACGCCGCGGGCCGATGGTCGAGCGCCGTCGCCGCCGACGGGCTGCCGGCGGGCCAGGTCATCGACGTGGCCGTCGCCGCGGACGGCGGGGTATGGGCGAGCGTCGCCGCACCGAGCGACGGTGACCCGAACGAGCGGCCACGACTTGTCGTGCACCGCCCTCCGGGTGGGGACTGGCGGACCGTCCCGACCACACTTGGTGCCGCGGCGACGCCGATCCACGTCGGCGGGATCGCCCGCAACCCCGCGGGCGGGATCGTCTTTGGTGCGCCCCGGCACATCATCTGGCAGGCCGCGGACGGGGCGCGCCGGAGCGCGTTCGCCGGCCTGCACCTGCTCGATGTCGGCGCGGCGGCGACCGACGCCCTCGGCAACGTCTGGTTCGGCAGCCCGATCGGTCTGGCGCGGCGCGCGCGAAACGGCGTGTGGCGCATGTGGTCCGCGACGGAAGGGCTGCCGGACGGCGTGATCGATGCGCTGCAGGTCGACGCCGAGGGCAGCGTCTGGCTTGGGCTCACGCAGACCGAGCCGGTCGACGGATCGGCGCCCACCGGCGGCGGTGTGGCCCGGCTCGGATCGGACGACACCTGGGAGCACTGGACGCGCCGGGACGGCCTCGCGTCCAACCGCGTCCGCGACGTCGCGCTCGGGCCGGGCGGGGTGTTGTGGGCGGCAACCGAGCCCGAAACCGACGAGTTCGGCGACACGCTCGGCGGCGGCGTCAGCCGGCGCGCCGGCGACGGCACGTGGACGACGTTCACGGCGGGCGATGGCCTATTGGACGACTGGACATCGAGCATCGTGGTGGCGGCCGACGGCGAGATCTTCGTCGGGGGCCAGGGTGGGATCAGCCGGCGCAGTCCCGCTGGCGAGTGGTCGTCGCTCGGGGCCGAGGACGGACTGCCGGACAGCGGGGTCGAGACGCTCGAGATCGGCCCCGGCGGCGATCTTTGGATCGGGACATCGGACGGTGCCGCACGCCGCCGTTCCGACGGCGCGCTCGACGTCTGGGGCCTCGCGGACGGCCTTGGGGACGTGAACGTCGTCTCGATCGGCGTGGGCGACGGCGCGGTGTGGTTCGGCCACCTGTTTCACGGACTGAGCCGCATGTCCCGGCGCTGATCGTCAGATCTCATCGGCGGAGCACGGCCGATCACACCGCAACGACCAGTCGCCCCCCCGCCCACCGATACATTCGCCCGCTGACCGCCTCGTCCCCCGCCTGCTCGAACGTCGCGCGCACGTCGTCGGCCACGGTCGCCAGGTGCGTCGCATCGGCGTCGCCGCACGCCAGGAGCACGTCGCGCGACGGCACACCGATGTGCAGCGTGCCCGGCACCCACTCGGACAGCGCGTCGAGGAGGTCATCCAGTAGGGCCGGCGCGGCATCGAGGCCGTCGCCGGTGTGCCAGGCCAGGACGACCTGATCGCCTTCGCCGAAACCGTCGGCTGGAATGCCTTGTGTCCGTTCGGCAAGCTGGCCAAGCGCGGCCGCCATGAGCGACGTGCCGTCGCCGTGCCAGTCGCGTGCGACATCGCTCGGCGCGAGCGGGATATGGCCGTTCGGCAGGACGCGGACGAAGAAGACGGCAAGGTCGGGGTCGAACGGGCAAGGCACGTTGTACGCGCCGGCTGGGACGGCGCCGTACCGAGCCAGCCGCGGGTACGGGCCGGCGGCATCGATCGCGGCGCCCGGCACGCCGAGGGCGGCCTTCAACTCCTCGACCGCATCGCCGACATCGAGTTCACCGTGCCGATAGCGCTTGAACACGGCATCGAGCTGGATGACGTACGGCTGTTCGCCGTAGCGCAATCGAACGACGAACGGGCGGACGTCGGCGATGGTCAGGCCATCGACGGCGCGCAGGCCGTCCAACACCGCGCGCTGGAAGCCGGGGGCGTCCAGGCCGTCCGCGCGGAGCCGCTCCTCACAGTCGTCCGTGGTCACCGATGGCGCGGCCGGCGCGGCGGCACCGGCAACGTCACCGGCGTCCGCGGCGGTGCCGCCGCGGACGTCCTCTTCCGCGGTCACCCCCCCGACTTCGTGGGTGTGGCCGTTGGGGTGGCGGAGCCCACAGGCGGGGCGCCTTCGGCCGTTGCTGCTGCCGTGCCGGACGCTCCCTCGTCCGCGTCGCCCGGGTCGCCGTCCGGCCCCGGATAGGGCGATTCCTGGGTCGGCGCCTCGAAGCGCTTCGGCGGGTAGCCCTCATCGGGCGGCGCGGTGCCGTACAGTTCGTCCCAGACCTCGGGGCCGCCGCTGATCGGGTCCGTGCGGAAGCTGCCGCTCGATGACGGTGCGGCCGGCGTCTCGGCGGATCCGCCCCCGCTCTCGCCGCCCGGGGCGGCGTCCTGGGGGCGGTTGGGCGTCGGGCTCGAGCACGCGGCCAAGCCGAGGGCCAAGACGAGCAGGCCGGCGGCGCGCGTGCGGTGGGTGCAAGGGCTGCGCATCTCTCACGTCCTCCACTGACAGGCTGTTGAATCGGGCCTCAGGCGCGTCGGGCGGACCGACGACGGGGTCGGGGCGCGCTCAGGGAGGACGAGTATACCGCCGGGCACAGTGCGACGAAAACGACAAGGCGAAGCTTGACCCATCCGCCGCGCGTCTGCCATACTTGCCGGCACCCACCTCCTGGACGCGCGCAGGTTTCGGTTCCTGTGTTCCTTTCATCCGGATTCATCCGCAATCCTATAAGGAAGGGAGGTGGTGTCGAATGGATAATAGTGCGCGTCAGAACGGCACCACCGAGGCGATCGCCTAGCGATCCTTCGGTGGATGCCACCGAACCGTGGGGGCTCCTTGTGGGCCCCCGCGGTGCTTTTCCGGGCCGATCACCATGTCCGGCCTCGTGACAGCGTCGACGTTCCCATGGTCGATGTTCCCATGCAGGGGCACCCCTCCGATGCAAACCGCTTATCGCACCCACACCTGCGGCCAGTTGCGCCGCGAGCACGTCGGCCAGACGGTGATGCTGGCCGGCTGGGTCCACCGGCGGCGCGAGCATGGCGGGCTGATCTTCGTGGACGTACGCGATCGGCATGGTCTGACCCAAGTGGTGTGCGATCAGGCGGCGGCGCCCGACGCGTACGCGCAGGCGGCCGAGATCGGCAACGAGTGGGTCGTCCAGGTCGAAGGGGACGTCGCGGCGCGGTTCGAGCGGAACCCGGACCTGCCGACGGGTGAGATCGAGGTGCGTGCGGCTGCAGTGCGCGTCGTGAACGCGTCCAAGGTGCCGCCGTTCGAGATCGCCCGCGACCTCAACCTGGACGAGGCGCAGCGCCTTCGCTATCGCTACCTCGATCTGCGGCGCGAGCGCATGGCACGGAACATGGACCTCCGCCACCGCGTCACGGCCTTCGTCCGCCATGCGCTGAACGAGCACGGCTTCATCGAGATCGAGACCCCGATCCTGACCCGCAGCACACCAGAGGGCGCGCGCGACTTTCTCGTGCCCAGCCGGCTGAACCCGGGCACGTTCTACGCGCTGCCGCAGAGCCCGCAGCAGATGAAGCAGCTCCTCATGGTGGCCGGCATGGACCGCTACTACCAGATCGCCCGCTGCTTCCGCGACGAGGACCTGCGTGCCGACCGTCAGTTCGAGTTCACCCAGGTCGACGTCGAGATGAGCTTCGTGGACGAAGATGACGTCATGGCGCTGAACGAGCAGCTGTTCATCGATCTCTGCCGGACGGTCGTGCCCGATCGGCCGATCCGCCAGGTGCCCTTCCCGCGCATGACGTACGCCGAGGCGATGCGCCGGTACGGCAACGACAAGCCGGACCTCCGTTTCGGGATGACGATGGAGGACTTGGGCGATCTGTTCGCCACGAGCGAATTCGCCGTATTCCGTTCGACCGTCGATTCCGGCGGCGCGATCAAAGCGATTTGCGTTCCGCGTCTCTTCAGCCGCAAGGAAGTCGGTGAGCTCGAGGAGATCGTCAAGGCGTTCGGCGCGGGCGGACTGGCGTGGGTGGCGTTCGAGAACGGCGAAACGCGCGGCTCGGTGGCCAAGTGGGTGGCCGACGCCGAGCCGGCGCTGCGCGAGCGGCTCGGCGCCGCCGACGGCCACACCGTGTTCATCGTCGCCGCCGCGCGCAAGGTGGCCGAGGACAGCCTCGGGCGGCTGCGGCTCCATCTCGGCGAATCGCTCGGCTTGATCGATCCCAACGAGCTGGCCTTCCTCTGGCTCGTCGCCCCGCCGCTGTTCGAGTGGAACGACGACGAGCAGCGATGGGATTCCGTCCACCATCCCTTCACCGCCCCCCATCCCGATGACGTCACGCGCCTGGCCAGCGACCCGGGTGCGGTCCGCGCAATGGCCTATGACGCGGTGCTCAACGGCGTCGAAGTGGCCGGCGGATCGATTCGGATCCATGATTCAGCGGTGCAGCAACAGGTGTTCGCGCTCCTCGGCATCGACGAGGCGCAGGCAAGGACCGAGTTCGGCCATCTGCTCGACGCCTTCCAGTACGGCGCGCCGCCGCACGGCGGGATCGCCTGGGGTTTCGATCGGACGGTCATGATCCTGGCCGGCGAGTCGTCGATCCGCGAGGTCATCGCCTTCCCGAAGACCGTGGCCGGCACGGACCCGCTGACGGGTGCGCCCGCGACGGTTCCCTCGGCCAACCTGGACCTGCTCGGCCTCAAGGTCGCCCCGCGCACCTGAAGCCGAGCCGTCGCCGCTCACCCGGGGACCCCACCCCAGCCGCTGGCGTTCCGTCTCGCCGCCGACATCCTGTTGTCGGTGGCACCGTGTACGACGAGGAGCGTCTGATGCATCCGCTTGCGGTCCACATTGACTTGCGCACCCGCTGCGCCACCCGCGCCGCGCTCATCGCGGCTCTCGCCCTCGCTGCCGTCGCCACGCCGGCGGCGGTCCACGCCCAGAAGGGCCAGTCGGCCGCCACCGACACGTCGACGGCCGGTGCCGGCGGCGCGATCCAGGGCTACGTCTACTTCGATGCCGACGGCGACGGCGCGTTCAGCCCGAGCGAGTCGGCGGTGGCCGGTGTGCCGATCCGTCTGCTCGGTCCGGAGGGCGTCGACACGGCGGCCACGGACAGCCGTGGCCTCTACCAGTTCACCGCTCTCGGCGCCGGCAGCTATGACGTGGCGATCGACACGTCGGCGCTGGCCGTCCTCCTCGGCACCGCCGATGGGCTCGACGTCCCGGGCTACGACGCGCTGCCCGTGGCGGGTGAGACGCTCTCGGGCGTGAGCTTCGGCCTCGATGCGTCCGAGGTCGGCCTGCTGGCCGAGGCGCTGGCCAAGGCCGTCTCGGCCGTCCAAGCGGCCCTGCCGAACGCGCTGCCGAACGCGCTGCCCGGCGCCGCCGACCCCATGGTTGCCGCGACGGACACCGTAACGGCATCGACGGCGGCCGACGACACCGGGGCGCTGACCGCAACGGCAGCCATGACGGCGACCACGGATGTGACGACGACGTCCGCCACGACGGAGGCCATGCGCCCGTCCAGCAAGGGCGGTCGCCAGACCGGCGGCGCGACGACGGCGACGACGTCCACGACCGCGGCCGGCACCGAGGGCATCACGACGACGGCCGCGGTCGACGCGTCGACGACGACGGCAGCCGGCGGCGATGCGATGGACGGCGTCGTGGCGGCGGCGGCGGCGACCTCCGGTGGGCCGGCGACGATGCCCGACGGCGGTTTGGCAGATCTCTTCGGACCGGGCACGCTGGCCGCGCTCGCGAGCGTGCTCGGCCTGCTCGGTGGCATCGGCGCGACCCGACGTCGATCACGCGATCCGCGATGATGCAGGGGGCGGGGCTCCAACCCCGCCCTGCCCGACCCGGATGCCCTCTCGGCCGGCCGTTGCGGAACCTCCGGCGGTCCGATATCGCGCTGGGGGTTGACGTCAGCCGGATCGCCCGTACAATGACGGCCGGTTACAATCTAGTTAAGACCGCGCTCGACCGACCGAGCTGCGGCGGAGAACCCCACCCTCTCCCCGCTCGGGCGATCCCTGCCACGAAGCACCGGGAGATCGACCGATGACACGTTTGACCCGTTGGGCCCTCGACCGGCCGTCCATCACCATCCTGCTCATGCTGGCACTCGTCGGCGGCGGCCTCTGGGCGGCGCGCGGGCTTGGCCGCGAGCTGATCCCGGACATCGAGCCGCCGACGGCCACCGTTATCGTCATCTATCCCGGCGCGTCCGCGGACGAGGTGACGAACTCGGTCATCAAGCCGATCGAGACGGCGCTGGACGCGATCACGGACATCGACGTCCTCGACGTGACCGCGACGGCGTCCGAGAGCTTCGCGGCGATCACGCTGCAGGCTGAGTACGGCACGAAGCAGGATGACATCCGGTCCGAGATCGAGGATCAGCTGGCCACCGTCGATCTGCCGGAAGATGCGAACGATCCCGAGATCATCCTCTTCAGCTTTGCCGACATCCCGGCGATCCAGGGCAGCATTTCCGGGGACATCGACGAAGCCGACCTGCAGCAGCTGGTCCAGAATGATCTCGTGCCCGAACTCGAGGCCATTGCGGGTGTCAGCCGGGTCGATCTGGCGGGGGTGCGTGAGGACAAGATCTACCTCAAGCTCGACCCCGACGCGATGTCGGAGAAGGGCGTTTCGATCGATGCCGTGAAGGGTGCGCTGGCGGCGAACGACCTCTCGTTCCCGGCCGGCAGCCTCGAAACGGACGGTCTGCTCACGCCGCTTCAGGTCAGCCATCGCATCACGACGACCGCCGCGCTCGAGGACCTCGTCATCGGCGGTGGCTCGGGCGGCAACGGCGGGCCGCCTTCAGGGCCGCCGAGTGGCGGTTCGAGCACGGCGTCGAGCGACGGGCCGTCCGGCGGCGGTTCGGCCGCCGCCGGGGGCACCACCAATGCCGGCGACGATGCGGATGCCGCGTCCGTCCCACCAACAGGCCCGTTCCCGATCCCCGAATCCGTCCAACAACTCGCCGAGTCCCTGCCGTTCGACCTGACGCTCGAGACGACGGACGATCTGACGCCCGAGCTGATCGATCAGCTCGAGCTCCTGGCGCCTGACGTGCTCCGCGACGCGGCAACCCAGATCTTCGACAGCCTGCCGCCCGGCGGGGCCGCGGCGTTGCCGGCGGATGTCCTGGCCGCGCTGCCGGCCGACATCCAAGCCGCGGCGCTGCAACAAGGCGAGGCGAGCGACGACTCGGCCGCCGGCGCCGACGATGGCGCTGCATCAGGCGGCGTGGTCCAGGTCGTCGTCGTCAAGCCCGGCGACACCGTGGAGCGCATTGCCGACCGGCTGGGCGTCGACGCCGCGGCCGTGCGGAACGACGACGGCGAGCCGGCAACGAGCATCGAGCCGGGCGATCTGGTCTACGTCGCGATGGCCTCCGCGACGGCCACCCCTGCACCGGGCGGCGAAGACGACGCGGCGGGGGACGGCGGGGCGAGCGACCAAGTGCGGCTCGGCGACATCGCCGAGGTCGTCCGCGAGCCCGAGGCCGCCAGCAGCATCAGCCGCTCGAACGGCCAGGGCAGCCTCGGGCTGCTGGTGTACAAGGAGCGGGGCACGAACACCGTCAAGGTCGTCAACGACGTCAAGGCGCGGATCGACGAGCTGCAGGACGACAACGACGACCTCGGCGATCTCGACGTCAACCTCGTGTTCGAGCAGGCGTCGTTCATCACGGAGTCGCTGAACGGCGTCCGGAACGAGGGCATCCTCGGCGGCCTGTTCGCCGTCCTCGTGATCCTGTGGTTCCTGCGGAGCATCCGCTCGACGTTGATCATCGCGGTCAGCATCCCGCTGTCCGTGTTGGCGGCCCTCGTCCTCATGCGCGTGCAGGGACTGTCGCTGAATTTGCTCACGCTGTCCGGGCTGACGATCGCCATCGGGCGCGTCGTCGACGACGCGATCGTCGTCATCGAGAACACGTACCGCAACCTGCAGCACGGCGTCCCGCGCCGGCAGGCGATCCTGCAGGGCGCGGGTGAGGTGGCCACGGCGATCACGGCTGCCACGCTCGTGACGGTGGCGGTCTTCCTGCCGCTCGGCTTCGTGGGCGGCCTGACGCGCGAGTTCTTCCTGCCCTTCGGGCAGACCGTGACGTACGCCCTGCTCGCCAGCCTGATCACGGCGCTGACCGTCATCCCGCTCCTTGCCAGCTGGTGGCTCTCGGCCGACAAGCTGCCCGTCGAGCACGAGACGACGCTCCAGCGGGTGTACACGCCGATCCTGCGCTGGGCGCTCGGCCACCGCCTCGTGACCCTCCTGATCGCGACGGCGATCTTCGCCATGAGCCTCGGCCTGATCCGCTACATCCCGCAGACCTTCCTCGGCGGCTTCGGCGAGCCGACGATCGGCGTGACGGTGTCGCTGCCGACCGGCGCATCGCTCGAGACGACGGACTCGATCGTGCAGCTCGTCGAGGATATTCTGGAGGACGACGACGCGATCGACGATATCGAGACGACGATCGGCGCCGGCTCGTCCGGCTTCGGTCTGTTCAGCGGCGGCGACCCGGCCAAGGCGTCCATCCTGGCCACGCTGAGCGAGGACGGGACGGGCAACAGCGACGACGAGGACGAGGATGAGGAAGAAGATTCGTCGTCCATGTTGTCGTGGTTCGAGTCGAGCGACCGCGAGGACCCCGCGGACGTCGCGGACCGCCTGCGCTCCGAGCTGGACGACCTGAACGACATCGATGAGGTCAAGGCGCGCCTTCAGGACGCGGACGAGGACACCGCCGACGCCGAGATGGCGCAACTGCGGACCGTCCTGGCCGCGGCCAACATCGAGGACGGCAAGGCGAACCGGGTCTTCGACTACGCGGTCAGCGTCGGTTCCGGCGGCGGCCCGCCGGCCGGGGTGTACGACCTGCAGGTTCGCGGCGACGACGAGCGCAAGGTCCGTCGCGCGACGGCGCTGATCATGACCGCCCTGACGGATCCCGACGAGTGGGACGAGGAAGGCTACGACGTCGACACGGACGATGAAGACGAGGACAGCACCAACGTCGACGGCCTGCCGATCATCAACCTGAAGAACAACCTGTCCGAGGCGCGTCAGACGCTGACAGTTGCGGTCGACCCGGCCAAGGCGCAAGCCGAGAGCCTCTCGACGGTCCAGGTGGCGCTGGCGCTGCGGAACATCTTCGAGGGCCAGGACGTCGGCGCGATCGAAGTGGCGGACGGGGACGACGTGTTGAAGCTCGACGTGCTGGCCGTCTACCCGGACGACCTGATCACGGACAAGGCGGCCCTCGAGAACCACATGCTCGAGGCCCCCGGCGGCGGCAAAGTGCGGCTCGGCGACATCGCCGACGTCACGCTCCAAGCGGGCGCGGTCGAGATCACCCGCGTGAACGGCGAGCGCGCTGCGCTCATCTCCGGTGAGATCACGGACACGGACACGTTTGGCGTGCAGGCCAGCGCGATGGCGATCATCGACCGCGTGATCGATGACCACGACGACCTGTTCGGCGACCCCGACAACGAGGACGAGGAGCCGCCCGTCAGCGTGGGCAGCGGCGTCAGCTCGAGCGAACAGCAGGACAGCTTCAACGACCTCCTGCTGGCGCTGCCGATCTCGATCCTGATCGTTTACCTGATCATGGTCCTGGAGTTCGGCTCGCTGTCCGTGCCGTTCGCCATCCTGTTCAGCCTGCCGTTCGCGGCGACGGGTGCGTTCATCGCGCTCGCCGCCACCGGACGCGCGCTGTCGCTCTCCAGCCTGATCGGGATGCTGATGCTCATCGGCATCGTCGTGACGAACGCGATCGTGCTGCTCG